>NZ_JBTYZO010000044.1:0-20407 GCF_057808495.1 Hymenobacter sp. M1-2 | reverse complement strand
GGCTGCAAAGATACTATCCTCTTTTCACTCGAAGCAAGAAAAAGCAAAAGTTTTTCTTGCCCTTCGCTCTTGGCAGCACTTCTTCTCTCAAAGGAGAAGCGGGCTGCAAAGATACAACAAGCAAACCCCGATTGTCAAGCTCTACTGAAAACTTTTTAGCAGCTTTCTAAGAACTCTGTCTTCGTCCGACTGAAACGGGTTGCAAAGATACAACACTCATTTCTGCCTGTGCAAGTCAAGAAGCAAACTTTTTTTAGTTGCTGTCCTCCTCGTCACACTTGGTAGCTGAGAGCACGAAGTAGGAGCATTTCCAGATCAACACCCGAAAGCGGTAATCTAGTTCCCCGCGTTTCTACTTCGCTGTGCCCGATCCGCGTTTCGGATTGGGAGTGCAAAAGTAGTAGACTGTTTCTTCTTGTGCAAGGCCTGCTCAGAGCTTTTTACATTGAATCCTTCAGCGAGAAAAAGCCTTCCTTGATTAGTGCGCTGAGGCAGAACTCGTTGAGCCGGCTTTTTGGTTCAACGAGATGCCAAATATTTCAACGAATACTTTCTAGTGCGAAGAAAGCGGAGAGATTCGGGCTGTATTGGCGAGGACGTAACGTTTCATATTGGTGTATTACTTGTCCTAATTTGGTGAGGAAAGGCAAACCAACGGTGGTGTATTCGTAAGCTCCATCATTAATAATACCATCTTGATTGAGATACAGGACAGCACTTAGCATGAACTCCGTTTGGTGCGTGGAATCAGCGAAGTAAGCTACATCAGCAAGGTAGCCATGCGACATGCCCACTATATTATATATATGCAAGGTAGGTTCGGCTTGAGTTTGAGGATTGCGGCCGTAGTAGAGGTATTTCTTATAAGCATCAAAAAATTGCTTGGAACTAAAGGGTTGATAAGCAGAACTGTGGGGAGTATGGTGGAGGTAGTAGCGAAGAAAAGCGTAATCGTCAGTCGTTAACTTGAATTGTTGCTTGGTGGGTGTTGCCTCGGGAAATAACAGTGCTTTTAAGATATCCGTGACATCTTGCAGAGGCAGATAATTGGCAGTCGTGAAATCATAAGGCCGGGGAATGATACGCCCATTGGCTTGAAAAGCCCGGCCCTTGAGGACTTGACCTAGAGGGTAGCTGAAAGCAATAGCATTGGAGGCTGCCGGTTGCTGATAGATTCGCTCCCCTTTTGTATCAAGGAAATCAATGGGATTGGTGTGACGGTTGGCAAGCGTATCGCAGGGAGAGAAACGGCGTACGATGCGGGCATTAGGATATCCTAGCTGGGCGAGACGCTCATTGAGAGGGCGTTGGCCAAGAAATTCATACAGACGATTGTAAGCACTGTTGTCGCTGACGAGTAGCATGCGCTTTATATAATTGCCGACTGTATTTATCTGGTCTGAATCGGCGGCGGGATTGTAGGGTGCGGAGGTTTGGCAGCGGAAGGCGGTACGGGTGACCATCGGGCTGCGACGGCTGAGACCAGGCTGGCGCAGTTGATTTAGCTTTTCGAGAGCTAAAGCGGCGGTAGGCAGTTTCACCATGCTCGCTGGATTGAAATACTGCCGGGCGTTGAGGCGAAAGTTATGCTGAGTGAAGTGAGGCTGGTTCTGAGCGTCGCGGTTGATTTGAGTGTAGATGATTTGCAGTTCGTACTCGTTGGCACGGGTTGCTACGGCCGCGAGGGTCTTATCTGAACGAAGCAGGCTATCGAGCAGGGGGCTATTGGCTTGTTGCGCGCCACTATGGCTGTGGACTGGTCGGTTCGGCTGATGGCTGCTGAGAAGCAACAGTAATCCAACTGTGCATGGTAATAGAAGCAGTGCAAAAACACGACGGCGTGAAGACATACTCACTTATAATATAATGGGTGGCAGAAGGTAGACTTCGTGTTCTTCACCTCACTCCCTACTTTCAGAATAACGGATAAGAAGGTGTAATGGCTCATTCTTTCACTCAGTGAACTGCCCATCCTCAAAAAAGCCACGGCTGCTAGCGGTGGCTTTTTTGAGGATGGGCAAAGGATGAACTAAGAGTTGTGAATGCTTACAGTTGACTCTGCCTCGCCAAGTTCTATAGAATTTATTGGCTTGATAAAGGCGTTTGCCGATGAGCTAGAAGCAAATTGGAGTCGTTTTGGCGCCAGTTGTAACCCGTGCCAAAGGGAAGCGGACGTGGCCGATTGCTAGTGTCAGCATATGCTTTGGTGAGAGCGGGTTGGTAATGCTTGGCGAAAAGGTTGATAGGGCGCTTGTAAATACCATAGTGTGTGAGCTGCCAATCGGCGGGGCGGAAGTACTTCATGGCAATGCCGGAATCGTCTTGAAGAATGTAGTTGCTGCGCTCCAAAATGAGGTTGCGGACCTTGCTGAAATAGCTTTTGTGCATGAGGTAGCTGGCCGATTTCACGTAGGTAGTTAACGAACCGAGACTCTTCACATACTGGATAACAGCATCCTTATTAGTGCCCATTTTCCAGTCGCTGATATCGGCGGAGAAGTAGTAGACTTTCTGCTCGTCACCAGCTTTGTTGAGCATCTTCATTTCGACACCAGGAATAAGTTTAGGATTCCGTTTCTGAACACTGGCGCTATCGGCTTCTAGGAGTTGGCCTTCGCTGTTGAGTTGCACGTAGCGGATGCTCTGGACTTGGTGGTCGGTACGAGCCGCAAACAGCATCATCAGCGGTAAAGAACCATCCAACTCCAACGACTTAAGCTCAACAGCCATATCGTTGGTGCGGAAAAAGCTGAAGTTGAGCACCGACCAGAGCGAAGCCTTAACGGCTGGGAACAGCTTGGGCTTTTCAAGCGTGGCTCGCCGCGGGATGGAACCGACTGGCTCTAGCCCTACTAGCACGTAGGTGCTGCTGTGCGGAAACATCGTCACGACGTTTAGCAGATCGGGGCCGCTAAAGGGATAGAAAACGGTTGCGCTGCTAGCTCGCACGGAGTCTAGTTCGGAAGCAGCCCATTTTTCGATCTTGGTGGTGCGGGTAGCGTGGTATTTAGCCCAATTATTATCGGCATCGGTGGCAAAAGCTTGCCAGGCTGGCTGCGCGGTAAGGGTACGCAGGGTGCTTTTCTGGCTGACTGGTTGGCCAGCTAAGTACGCTGCTACATCCTGCACGTAGGCAGTATCAGGACGGCTGGGGGGAATAGGTTGGGTCGCTACGGTGTCGGGAGTGGCCGGCGTAGTGGCGGGTGCTGCGGTAGGTTGCTCGGTTTGAGGCTTCTTCTGTTCGGAGCAGGCTGCTAGTATAGTGAGTGCAGCCGGCAGCAGAAACCGGTGAAAGGAGAATCGCATTTAAAAAGATTGGTGGGAGAGGTGAAACTAAGACCAGCAATATTACCAGACTTAATTTTAACCTGAAGGGTAACGGGCAAACATCCCCGATACCAGTGCACAGCACGCCGGGTGAGTATTCATTTGAAGTCGAACCAAGCTTACCTGAACTTCAGCTAAGTATGCTGACGCGTTGAGATGGTGCCTGCTAGCTAGGATTTTCAGCACCGTAAGGGTTTTGCAGGCTGATTTCCAGGAACCGATCCGGGACAGCTAACGGGGCGAAACCAAACTGCTGATACAAGCCGTGCGCGTCTAGAGTGGCTAGCATGCGGCGGCGTAAACCTTGTAATCCTGGATGCGTCCATACCACTTCCATTAGCCATTTGGAAAGGCCCTGCCCTCGGTAAGTTGACAGCACGAAGACGTCGCAGAGCCAGGCAAAGGTGGTGTAGTCCGTTACGATTCGTGCAAAACCGGCTTGCTGCCCGTCGGGCGCATACAGTCCGAACGAGAGGGAATGCGCAATAGCTCGTTCCACCAACTCGCGCGAAATGTTTTTAGCCCAGTAGGAGTCGTACGCTAGATACGCATGAATGACTGCTATATCTAGGCGAGCTGGGTCGGTACTGATGATAAAACCCTCGGAGTGGTGAGAATCTGGAATCTGCATGTAAGCGTGAAGAGTTACGAGGAAATTTAAGGTTCGCCGTGGACTTCAAACAAAATATCTTACCGTGTATTTTGTACTATGAAGGCGCTCCTTGAGCAAAACTACGGGAGAAAGGCCAACAGGCAGAAACTCATCCGTGAAGCGTCTTTACGCGTTGATGTCAGTACAAACCCATTTTCTCACCACCAACTTCTTCCGCTAATGAAACATGCTGCTACTCTACTGCTACTCTTAGGGATGATGGCTCCGGCCCGCGCCCAGCAAAATCCGCCGTTGGCTACTTACACCGTCGGCAACACTACGCTCACCTTGTCGGCACTTACAACAGGACTCGACACGCCCTGGGAGCTGCTGTGGGGGCCAGACAACTTTCTATGGATGACGGAGCGCGCCGGCCGAATCAGCCGCATCAACCCCAATACGGGTCAGGTGCTGCCCTTGCTAACGGTGGCTGACGTAACGGAAACTGGTGAAAGCGGCTTATTAGGTATGGCTTTGCATCCCGATTTCAGCACTTCGCCCTACGTATACATAGTATATAATTACACTGACACGGAAGGGCTCAAAGAAAAGCTCGTACGGTATACCTACACGGCGGCTACCAATACCTTGGGCAGTCCACAAATCCTGCTTGGCAATATTGGGGCTACAACCACCCATAGTGGTTCCCGGTTACTGATCCTGCCAGATCGCACTCTTTTGATGACTACCGGTGACCGCCAAGTAAGGTCGGATGCTCAAAGCACGACTTCACTCAACGGCAAGATTCTGCGTCTGAATTTGTATGGAACGATTCCGACCAATAATCCAACACCCAATAGTCCAGTATACACGCTAGGGCACCGCAATCCGCAAGGTTTGACACGTGCCCCGTCTGGCCGTATTTACAGCGCGGAGCACGGCGAGAATATTGATGATGAGGTCAACCTGATTGAAGCAGGGCGTAACTACGGGTGGCCCAACATTGAAGGCCCCTGCAATCTGCCAGCGGAGCAAACTTTCTGCGCTGCTAATAATGTGCGCGAACCGCTTACTTCCTATACGCCCACGCTAGGTGTGTCTAGCCTTGCCTACTACACGCATCCGGCAATTCCGGAGTGGAATAATTCCTTGCTTCTGCTTAGTCTAAAGGCTAGTTCACTCGCTAACCTTAAGCTCAACACGACGGGTAACCAAGTAACAAGCCAGAACAACGTGTGGAGTGGTACTTACGGACGGCTGCGGGCCATATGCGTTTCGCCCCAGGGACGCGTGTACATCGGCACCAGCAACCGCGATGGGCGCGCCACTCCCGGAGCCACTGACGACCGTATTCTGGTGCTCGAAAACCGAGCTTATGTATTGAACACGGTAAGTAATAGCCAATCGGCAGCGCTGGCTATCTGGCCCAACCCCGCTACGCACACCGTAACCGTTCGGCTGCCAGCCCCGGCTACTACCTCGCTTGTGATACGGGATGCTCTTGGCCGGACCACACGAACAGTGGCTATCAATGGCCAGCAAGAGACTAGCATTGACGTGCAGCAATTGCCTGCGGGCTTATACATGGTGCAAGCTCAGCTCGGCAACACACGGTTTACTCGTCGTTTGGTAGTGGAGTAGCCATCAGATACAACTCATTTCTCCCATATGAAAAGAGCGACGCCTAGCGTTGCTCTTTTCATATAACGGCTACAGTAGAAAACATAGTCTAGTACGCTTTGCGTGTGAGGGTATATCCCCTTACCCGCTCACACAAGTTGTACAAGCTTTTTCTCCTGCTTCTCCGCGAATCTGCACTTACTCGGTTAGGAGTTACTGACCCAAAGTAAAAACTCTGTCTTCGCGGCTCCGGCAGCAAGCGCAGCACGCGGAATTAGCATCAGAGCCCCCACTACGACCGGAATTATACTACCCGCTTATTTCACTACCCGGCAGATTGTTTCGGCTCTTAGATAGCACAGTTCAAGTAATAATCGTAGGGCTCTTTTGACTTAGGGCGAAACTTTTTCGGAGCAGGAAAGTATTTATGTTGTCTTAAAAATATTTTTAGACAAGTCTAAAAAGTATCTTTGCTTTTCGTTAGTCTTCAGATGCCCCCTATCATACAACCCTCACCACCTCAAACAGTACCACCCGCTGATACTGGCTGGCGGCGGGCCCGCAATGCCCCTTCGTTGAGCGAGGTGTACGCTAGCATTAAAGTACCCGCTGCCAGTGCTTCGTTTTGGCGCAAAATGCTAGCCTTCTGGGGACCTGGCCTAATGGTGGCCGTAGGCTACATGGACCCCGGCAACTGGGCTACCGATATTGCTGGCGGCGCACAGTTTGGCTACACACTGCTTTCGGTGGTTCTGATTTCGAACCTGTTTGCGATGCTGTTGCAACACTTGGCGGCCAAACTCGGCATCGTAACGGGGCGGGATTTGGCGCAAGCTTGCCGCGACCATTACTCCAAGCCGGTGGCGATGATGCTGTGGGTTTTGTGCGAAATAGCCATTGCCGCCTGCGACCTGGCCGAAGTTATTGGGTCGGCTATTGCGTTGAACCTGCTGTTTGGGCTGCCGCTACCTTGGGGCGTGGTATTGACCATCTTGGATGTGCTGGTGGTACTGCTGTTTCAGAGCCGCGGTTTTCGGGTTGTGGAGAGCATCGTGGCTGGCCTGACAGTAATTATTTTTGGCTGCTTCCTGTACGAAATCATCGTTTCGCACCCCGACTATTTTGGCATTCTGGGCGGTCTGGTGCCGCAGCCGCAAGTGGTGACGAATCCAAAGATGCTCTACATTGCCATTGGCATTTTGGGTGCCACCGTAATGCCGCACAACCTGTATCTGCATTCCAGCATCGTGCAGACGCGGGCTATTGAGCAAACGGAAGTTGGTAAGCGGATGGCCATCAAGTTTGCTACCATCGACTCGACCGTGGCGCTGTTTCTAGCCTTCTTCGTTAATGCCGCTATTCTCATAACTGCGGCGGCAACTTTCCATCGTAATGGGCTGCACAATGTGGCCGATATCAGCGACGCGCACCGGCTGCTGGCACCCGTATTGGGGGCCGGGGCGGCCAGTACCGTTTTTGCGGTGGCGCTGCTGGCTTCTGGTCAGAACTCTACGCTCACGGGCACGCTGGCCGGGCAAATCGTGATGGAAGGTTTCCTGAACCTGAAGCTCAAACCCTGGCTGCGGCGCCTCATCACGCGGGGCATAGCCGTGGTGCCAGCCTTAATCGTGACTCTGCTTTACGGCGAAAAAGGCACGGGTGAATTACTGGTACTGAGCCAGGTGATTTTGTCGTTGCAGCTAAGCTTCGCGGTAGTACCGCTAGTGCTTTTCACTGGTAGCAAGGCCAAAATGGGCGTATTTGTGAACCGGCCATTGGTGCAGGCTATAGCGTGGGTGGTGTCTGGTATCATCATTGTGCTGAACGCCTACTTGCTGTTCGAAACCTTTTTCGGCTAAACCACACGAAGCGCAGGACCCATTGAGGGTTGCTGCGCTTTTTTGTTGAACTCCTTTTAGACTACTCTAAAAATAAATCCTAGCTCATCCTAAATAAAGGTTTGTTATGAAACAGTTCTTCTCTCTTTTGATGCTCTTGCTTCTTCACTTTCAAGTTCAGGCGCAAACTGGCAGCATACGTGGAACTGTGCGGGCTGAGGAAAAAGTGGTGCCGTTTGCTAGCATCGGCCTGAAAGGGACTAGCACCGGTACTACGGCCAACGAAGAAGGCGCTTTCACGCTGTCGAAGGTTACGCCTGGCAGCTACCGGCTCGTAGTTAGCGCGGTGGGGTTTCAAGCCACGGAACGAGCTGTTACGGTGGCGGCTGATAAGGCTACGACGATAAATATTGCCCTGAACGCATCTAGCAGCACTTTGGGCGAAGTGGTGGTGAGCGGAACCCTGGGCGAGGTGGTGAAAAGTGAGTCGCCGATAGCAGTGGAATTGTACACGCCGCGCTATTTCCAGAAGAACCCGAGCCCCTGCTTATTTGAAAACCTGACGCTGGTGAATGGCGTGCGGCCGCAGCTTAACTGCAATGTGTGCGGCACTGGCGACATTCACATCAACGGGCTGGAAGGACCCTACACGATGGTGCTCATTGATGGAATGCCCATCGTGAGTTCGCTGAGCACGGTGTATGGCCTGAGTGGCATTCCGAGCAGCTTGGTCGAGCGGGTGGAAGTGGTGAAAGGGCCGGCCTCGACTCTCTACGGTTCGGAAGCAGTGGGCGGGCTCATCAACGTCATCACCAAAAACCCGGCGAAAGCACCCCGCTTTTCCGCCGACTTGTTCGGTACCTCGCACCGCGACCTGAACCTGGACCTCGGCACAGCTGCCAAAGTGGGCCTCGCCTCCACTCTACTCAGCACCAATCTGTACGGCTACAACCAGCGCCGCGACGTGAACGAGGACGGCTTCACAGACGTGCCAACGCAAAAAAGAGTGTCTGTATTCAACAAGTGGAGTTGGCAGCGGCCCGAGCAGCGAGCCGCCAGTTTAGCCGGGCGCTATTACTACGAAGACCGATTTGGCGGCCAATTGGGCTGGCGGCCGGAGTTTCGGGGCGGCGATAGTATCTACGGCGAAAGCGTATACACGAGCCGCTACGAGTTGCTGGGGCAATATCAGTTACCGGTGGCGGGACAGAAATTGCTGCTGAGCGGCTCTTTCAACCAGCACCGCCAAAACTCGGCCTACGGCACCACGCGCTACAACGCCACGCAGCGCGTAGGGTTTGGGCAGCTCACCTGGGCCAAGAGCCCAACCATCCGTCATAATCTGCTGCTAGGCGCCGCTTTCCGCTCCACGTGGTACGACGATAATACGCCGGCCACGGGCAGCGAGTTAGGCAACCAGCCCGACCTCGTGAATCTGCCCGGCGTGTTTGTGCAAGACGAATTCCGCCTCACGCCCGATGCCACGCTGCTGGCCGGCTTGCGCTACGACTACAACCCGCGCCACGGCAACATTTTCACGCCGCGGCTCAACTACAAGTGGGGCACCGTGGATGGCAGCCGCGTGGTGCGCGTGGGCATCGGCAACGGCTACCGGGTGGTGAACCTGTTTACGGAAGACCATGCGGCCCTCACCGGTGCCCGCGAAGTGGTGGTGCCGGAGGCGTTGCGGCCCGAACGTAGCTGGAACGCCAACCTCAACTACACCCGCATCCTGAGCACTGCGGCCGGCACGTTCACCTTCGATGGCAGTGCTTTCTACACCTACTTCACCAATAAAATCAGCCCCGACTACGATACCAACCCCAACCAGATTATCTACCGCAACCTCGACGGCTACGCTATTTCGCGGGGTGTTTCGCTGAATACGGACTTCACATTTTCGCGGCCGCTGAAGCTGATTGCGGGCGTCACGGTGATGGATGTGTTTCGGCAGGAGCGGCCAGCGGAGGGCGGCGAACTGCGGCGAGTAGCACAACTGCACGCGCCCGTTTTTTCGGGCACTTACACGGCCAGCTACAGCTTCGCCCAGCTTGGGCTGACGGTGGACTACACCGGGCAAGTAAACGGGCCGATGCAGCTACCGGTGCAGCCCAATGACTTCCGGCCGGCCCGCTCGCCGTGGTTTTCGCTCCAGAACCTACAGGTTACGAAACACCTGGGGCCGGGCCTGGAAATCTACGGCGGCGTGAAAAACATCCTCGACTTTCTGCCGCGCTACGCCTTGCTTCGGCCCTTTGACCCATTCGACAAGACCGTGGACCAAAACAATCCCAACGGCTACACCTTCGATACGAGCTACAACTTCGCACCGCTGCAAGGCCGGCGGACCTTTTTTGGGGTGCGTTATAGCCTTTGAGAAGTGAGATTTGAGAGTGTCTGGCTGTTGGTGTAACAGCATGAATATCAGTTTAAAGTCGGTAATAAGATTGGTAAGCAGCCAGTAGCGCGAAGCTCCGGCTTCGCGTATAGCTGCTGACGTTGAACAGGATTTGTTCGAGCGGCGCGGACGATACGCTAAGCGGGAGCTGCGCGCTACACCAACTTCCAAACCGTGCTAGGCACTTGCCATTGGCCAATGGCCTGAAGTGGAGTTAAGGGGTGAAAATGTGCGCGGTGTGTTCACAAAACTGTGGCGTTTGCGTAGGCTGCTGCATACTCACTCTCTCCTCAATGAAAGTTTTTTACTTAGCTCCGCTGCTTGTTTTGCTAGGTGCTATCAGCGCCGAAGCACAAACCAAAAAGTCCTGCCCCTACGACTCGGCGCACTTTAGCCTGTTTAAGCCGGTGCCGCGCAACCAGCTTCGCCCTCTCCGCCCTGACCGGCCGGGCGTTACGGAAAGCCCGTTTACGGTGGACGCTGGCCATTTACAGGTGGAGACGGATGCCGTGCGTCTCATCAACACGCGGGAAGAAGAGCAGCGCAGCCGGGAGTGGAAAGCCGCCTTCACTACTGCCAAACTCGGCCTCAGCCGCCGCACCGACGTGCAACTGGAAGTGCCGCTCTACAAGGTGCAGAAAGAGCGCGAAACCCCGGAAGCCGACTGGCAGCGCAACTCCGGCTTCGGCGACTTGACCCTACGCGTAAAGCATAACTTCCTTGGCGACGATCAGGAAGGCCCCTTAGCAATGGCCGTAGTAGCCTACACGCGCTTCCCCACGGGCGGACAAGCCGGTAGCGGGGCCATGGAAGGCGGCCTCATTGTGCCCGTCAACCTGGAACTGCCCCACAAATGGAACCTCGACTTGCAGCTGGAGTCGGACCTGGACTACGACCGGGAGCAGGACCGCCATTACGTGCGCATGATGCCTTCTTTGGCTATAGACCATGAATTCACAGAGGTGTTTTCCTTTTTGGTGGAAGGCGTAACCCAGTGGGACGCGGAACATACCGGTTGGCGCTCCTCGGTTAACATAGCCCCTATTTTCACGGTCAACGAAAACTTGCAATTCGACGTAGGTACTCACCTTGCCCTCAGCCGAGATACGGACTGGGAATTTTTCTTGGGCTTCACTTTTCGCCGCTGAGTGGAGCTGGCTTTCAACGCAAACAGCCGGTGCATACTATATGCACCGGCTGTTTCATTTGCTGAAAGATGCTCTAGCGACTCTAGTGCGTGTCCGTCATGAGGGAGCGAGAATGGGCCTGCCCCTGGCTCTGCGCGCGCCAGTCGGTGAGGAACCACACAATGGTAAATACCACCCCGGAACCGATGAACAGGTTCCGGGCCGTGGGGTTGTCATCGGAAAAACCGAAGATGAATGGCGCGGCTATCAGTGCCAATCCACTAATTAGTTCAAGGCTGCCGTGCACGGGGAACGGGATGATGCGCATCACGCCGAGCGAGTAGTCGGTGGCTAGGGCGATGAGCAGGTAGCCGCCGGCTAGTACGTAGCAAGCCGTGGCGTAGGCGCCAGTCAATTCAAACAGGAAAGGAGCAAGCGCGAAGAAGACTACCGTCATGTAGTCGAGGACGCCGTGGGCGGCCGGTGATAATACTTTCATAGCTCGTGGTAGGTGCGTTGGGGTGAAGAATGGTTTCCCTGCTTCCTACGAAGGCCCGCCCGAATGGATATTGCTCAGTTTGAGTTAAAAAGCTCTTTCAACCGGCCTAAACTGAACGCTACTTATGAGAGTCCGACAGTTGCTACCAGCACCGCATCCACCTCAGACCAGCCCTGACAGCCGGTCGAATTTGCTGCCCAGAATGGCTTGGTCATCTGCCTCCAGCCAGTCGTGGAGGATGGTGGCGTAGAGGCTGCGGAAGTCGAGTTGGTGGCGTAAGTCGCCTTCGTTGAGGTTTTGCAGGTCGGGAGCGTCGTTGAGGATGCCTTGCTGCTGAAGCCCGCCACCGAGCAGCAGCACGTTGTTGGCGGTGCCGTGGTCGGTGCCGTTACTGGCATTCTGGCTCACGCGGCGGCCAAACTCGGAGAAGACGACAACTAGCGTATCATCGAAATTGCCGGCCTTCTGCAAGTCTTCGGCGAAGGAGCCCAGGCCTTCCGACAAGTCACCAAGTAATTTGCCTTGCTGCTCCCGTTGGCGCACGTGGGTGTCGAAGCCCGTGAGCGAAACGTAGAATACGCGGGACTCAATGCCGGAATTTATCAGCTCGGCCGTGGTTTTGAGGTTGCGCCCAAACTCGGTGTTTGGGTACGCCACCGCCGACTTATACACCTTGGAAGTCTGGTACAGATAATCGGCGGAGGACGACGTTTCGGCCAGCGTCTTGTACAGGTAGTCCAGCTCCGAAACGGCTCCGGCGGGCTTTTCGCCGCTCACCTGCGCAATGAAACGGTTCTGGGTTATCTGATGAAACTTGGCGGGGTTTTTCAGCGCCAGTCCCTTGCGCAGTTCTCCTTTCATGGCCAGGCTCAGCGTGTCGTCTACTTCCAGCCCGTTGTAGGGCACCTGGCAGGCGGGACAATTGGAATCGAGGTAGCGGCCGAGCCAGCCGGTGCTCAGGTATTGGTCGGCCGCCGAGCCGCTCTGCCAGATGTCCATGGCGCGGAAGTGCGAACGGTCGGGGTTAGGGTAGCCCACGGAGTTGAGCACGGCTACCTGCCCCTGGTCGTACAGGCCCTTGAGGCGCGTCATGGCGGGGTTGAAGCCGAGGTCTTTGTCTAGGGCCAGAATGCCGCTTTGCTCCTTGATGCCGAGCGTGGGCCGGGCTTTGTGATAAAAGTCGTTGCGATACGGAATGACGGTATTCAGCCCATCATTACCGCCGCCAAGCTGCACTACCACCAACCGGCGTCCGCGTGCATCGCGCAGGCTTTTCAGCCCTTGGCGGTCCAGCGCGTGCAAAAATCTAGGCACGAATAGCAAGCTGCTGGCCAGTACGGAAGTCTTAAGAAAGTCGCGGCGGGAAGTCATATAGTGAGATATGAGACAGTGGGACATGAGAAGTGAGACGGACGCAGGTGCTTGGGAGGCTGACGGACCAGAGCCGTTACCAGAAGCCAACTGCTTAAAAGCGCCTTGTGCTGCTGGCTGCTTAGCGTGAAGCACGGACAATGTCAGCGGCGTAGCTGTCGGCAATGAGGCACGAGGCAGGAGCTTCGCGCTACATCAGTTGATACTCCGGTAAGCTTAGCAGGCTCGTTATCATGGTGCGCAGTCGGCCTTCGGCGGGGGCTTTTTCGGCGGCTTGCAGGATGAGGGCCAGGTTTTCGGGGCGGATGGGGGCTTGCAGCACAAATTGGCTGAGCTGGGCGGCTTGCTGAGTCGGGGGCGTCTTGGCCAGCAGGGCCTGAATGGGCGCCAGTTTCACGGTGGTTGTCACTTGCTGCTGAAAGGTTCGGTCGGCGCGCGGTACGTTGGGCGAAATGTCGTTCTCATCCTGCTTGAGCGCCACGTTGAACTCCGCGTTTTTGAGCAGCACCGATGGCAATTGCAAGCGGTAAAGCAAGGACGACGAGTCAATCCAGTTGCGCCCGCCCGGCCAGCCGGCTACGTTCGGCGGCTCAAACAGCGTTTGCCCCAACGCTTTTTGAAAAATGATAAGCGGCCGGTCGTTCACCAACTGCAAACCCATCGTGCGCTTTATACCCGCCAGCAGCTCCACCGGCGACTTGATGCGGGTGCCCACATTGGCCGCCTCGTAGAACCAATCGGCCGAAAACATCCGCTCCAGCAAGTCGCTGATATCGTACTGGCTCTGGAAAAACGCCTGCGCCAGCAGCTTGATGTGCGCGGCGTTGGGCGTGTCGTTCACGAAGAAGCGGTAGAGCTTGGTGGCGATAAACTCTGCCGTGCGCGGCTGCTCCAGAATGATGCCCAGCACCTGCTCGCCGGTGAAATTGCCGGTGCGGCCCAGGAAAGTTTTAGAGCCTTCGTCGTGCTGCTTTTCCCGAAACACAAACTCGCCCTGGGCATTATAGCCCCAGCCAGTGAAAGCGCGGGCGGCTTCTTTCACGTCGGTTTCGGTGTAGTTGCCGCGGCCCATCGTGAACAGCTCCATCACCTCCCGGGCGAAGTTCTCGTTGGGATGCTGCTTGCGGTTTTGCTGGTTGTTGAGAAACTGGAGCATGGCCGGTTCCTTGCTCACGGCCAGCAGCAAGTCACCAAATTTTCCCAAAGCCAATTGCCGAATGGTGTTGTTGAGGTGCAGAGCGGCATCGGGGCGACGCACCCGGCAGGCAAAATGACCGTGCCAGAAGAAGGTCAGCTTCTCGCGCAACTGGGCCGGGGAAGTAGCCATGCGCTGCAACCAGCCCGTGTTCATGGCATAGAAGGCGTCCCGGATACCTTGGTTCTGCATCTTGCGCTGCTGCGGCGTCATGTCCTGGCGCCGCAGCAGGGGCGGCTGATTTTTGCCGCGCGGGGGCCGCATTATCGCGCTTGGCAGTGCAACTACCGCAGCAGGCTGCCCCGAAACGGCGCTCATAGCCGTCTCGTCCGGCGTAGTTACCATGCCCGACTGCGGTGTGCCCGATGCCGGAGTCACTGGCCGAAACTGCGCCAAAGGCTCATTGTAGTGCATTTGCGGGCTATCGAGCAGCTCTACCTTCGCCGAGTCGCGGAGCAGCTGGCGGAACGCCTTGCGGGGCGAGAGGCCGGCGGCCACATCCTCGGGCCGAGGACCAAAGCCTGCGCGCCAATACAGATGCTGGAGTTGCTGTTGCGTCGTCATGGCTTTTTGACGCACCGGGCCGCCTTAAGTTTAACCTGTCCTTGCGAGGAGGCACGACGAAGCAATCCTTCCTCTCCTGAGACAAGTTTCCTACACAGACAATCCCTTGGCGTTAGTGTAGTAACCTAACGTCAAGGGATTGGTGCTTCAGTAAATTTTGTGCTGTGAGAAGAAGGATTGCTTCGTCGTGCCTCCTCGCAATGACAGGCGGGAGGGCGGCTAGAACCGGGCTCCTAGCACTACGGTCTTCTTGAACTGCTGCTTACTGCCGACGTTGGGCTTGAACAGATCAATCAGCAATACATAATAGCCCACCGGAGCCTTTTCGCCCCGGTCGTTGAGGCCATCCCACTGGAAAAAGCCGCTCGTCGCCATCGTTTCGTTGCGAGCCAGGCGGCGCGTGAGGCGGCCCTGCGCATCGTAAATAGTGACGCTGCCCGCGTAGCCGGTGCCATCGAGCTGGTAGTTGAGCGTCGTGAAATCCTGCATGCCGTCCTCATCGGGCGTGAATACCTCAGGCAATAAGCTGAATTGCTGATTGCCGCCGGCCGCATCTTGCTGCTGCGAGTTCGCCCGGCCCGGGGTAGCGTATCCCACGCTACTGGCCGCCGAATGGAAGTTGGCTGGCTGACTAGGACCATCGGTCCGGATACGTTCCAGCGAGACGCCATCCAAATCATCGAGCAGCTTCAGATGCTGATCCTTGTTGTAGGCGTACTGATCCAGCACGCTGCCCTGGCTGTTATAAATCACAACCACGCCCGCATCGTTGGGGAAAGTTGGGAAGCCATGCATAGCCAGAAAAGCCGACGCATCGTGGCTGGTGGGGTACTGGTTCTGCACGATTTCGGGGCGGGTAGTGAGCAGCAGTAGTTGGCCCGGAGCCAGCACGTAGGGGCTGCTGCTCACGTTTTCAGCATCGGCCGTGTTATCGGGTTTGATGTTGGCCAACTGCCAGCCCTGCACATCGAGGTACTTAGACGAGCGGTTCAGCAGTTCCACGAAATCCACCGCGCTGGTGCGCGGGTTGAACAGGATTTCGTTGATTACAACATCGCCAGCGGCTACGGCCGACGGCAGGCCGAAGCTGGCTGAAGTTAGCGGGCCAGCCGCGTTGCCCACGCAGTCGGTGGCGCGCTGCACGGTCACGGTCACGGGCTGATTGGGTTGCAGCGCGGTGCCTAGGGTGAGGTCTACGGTTCGAAAATCGGGCGCTACGGGGGCGGCGCGGGTAATAGTGGCGGCGGGCGAGAGGCTGTAGAGCGCCGGATTAGCGGCTTGCAAACTATCCAGCTTCTCCCCAAAAAACAGCCGTACCGTAGTCGGATTCAGAGCCAAGGCGCGTACTAGCGCCGGGGCCGTGCGGTCGGCATTGGCGGTGCGCACCGAGTTGGCGCGGCCGGGAGTGCCGCCGCTGACATCGTTGCTGGCCGTCCAGTTGTCGATGCCAGCGCAGGGATTGGCGGTATCCACCATTTCTAAGCTCCAGCCGCCGTCTTTTTTGCGAGCGTCCTTGTACCAAGTGTCGGAATACGTGACCTCAAACAGTGCCCGGCCGTCGCGGCCTAGTAGCACTAGCTGGTCGCCGGCATTGCTGAGGCTGGGGAAATTGCTCACCCCGAACACCCGACCGAAAGAGGCAAACTGCGCGGTGCGGGTGCTGCTGCACACCATGGCATATTCGCCCGGCTGCAAACGGTCGGTGTCGGCAAATACGGCGGGGTTGCTGGTGCTGCCCGGTTTCAGCAGCCGCACACCGCCCAAGTCGAGTGTGCGCGTGGCCGACGTGTTGTGAATTTCCAGGTACTCGGAGGCCGGCAGCCCTATTGTGGGCGTTTCATCGGCAAAAATCTCCGTGATGAGCAGTTCCCCGAAGCGGGCAACGGTAGGCAACCCAAACGTCGCGGAAGAAGCCGTGCCCGTCGCGTTGCCCAGGCAGTCGGTGGCCTGCTGCACCGTCGCCGTGTACGTCTGGCCCGACGTGAGCGGCGTCGACAATGCTAGCTCTACGGTCCGAAAATCAGAGAAAACGGGCCGTACGTTTTGGATGCTGAGGCCTGGCTGAAGGCTATACAGCGCCGGATTAGCCACGCGGGCGCTGTCCAGCTTTTCGTTGAATACCAATTGCACCAGGGTTGGGCTCAGCACCAGCACGCGTTGGAGCACCGGCGGCGTGGTATCCGGGGTGTTGGCGCGCACGGAGTTCACGCGGCCGGGCGTGCCACCGCTGGTATTGGTGCTGGCCGTCCAGTTGCTGGCTCCGGCGCAGGCGTTAGCCGGGTCTATCATCTCCAAGCTCCAGCCGCCTTCCTTCTTCACCGGGTCGCCGTACCACGCGTCGGAATACGTTACGGCGTTGAGTACACGGCCATCCCGCCCGCGCAACAGCAGCTCGTCGCCAGCGTTGTTGAGGCTAGGAAAATTGCTCAGCCCGAAGACCTTGCCAAACGCCGCGAATTGCGCCGTGCGCGTGCTGCCGCAAAGCACCGCGTACTCGCCGGGCAGCAGCGTGGCCCCATCGGCAAATACGGCCGGGTTGCTGGTGCTCCCGCCTTTACTCAGCCGCACCCCGCTCAAGTCCAGCACGCGCGTGGCCGAGGGATTATGAATTTCCAGGTACTCCGAAGCGGGCAAGCCGATTGCCGGCGTTTCATCGGCAAAAATCTCGGTGATGAGCACGTCGCCAAACCGGGGTGTGGTGGGTAAAGCAAAGGTCAGGGAAGTGGCCGCCCCGGTGGTATTGCCCAGGCAATCCGTGGCTTGTTGGACGGCCACCATGTAGGTCTGGCCGGTTACGAGCGGCGTTGCTAGGGTCAGCTCTACGGCGCGGAAATCAGAGGAAACCGGCTGGATGTCCTGGATGGCAATACCGGGCTGTATGCTGTAAAATGCAGGACTAGCTACACGGGCACTGTCTAGCTTCTCGTTGAAGACCAACTGCACGGTGTTGAGGTTCACCACCACTACGCGCTGTAAGGTGGGAGGTGTCGTGTCGGCGTTATTAGCGCGCACGGAGTTTGCGCGGCCAGGGGTGCCACCGCTGACGTCAGTGCTGGCAATCCAGTTGTCGGCACCGGCGCAGGCGTTGGCGGGGTCTATCATTTCCAGGCTCCAGCCGCCGTTCTGCTTGGCGGGGTCGCGGTACCAGGTGTCGGCGTAGGTCACGGCGTATACCAGACGGCCGTTGCGCCCGCGCAGCAGCAGCTCGTCGCCGGAGTTGTTGAGGCTAGGGAAATTGGTTAGTCCGAACACCTTGCCGAACGAGGAAAAATGCGCCGTACGCGTGCTGCCGCACACCACGGCGTACTCGCCGGGCAGCAACGTAGCCCCAGCCGGAAACACTGCCGGATTGCTAGTGCTGCCGCCCTTGCTGAGCTGGATGCCCGCCAGATCGAGCGTGCGCGTGGCCGAGGGATTGTGGATTTCCAAGTACTCCGAAGCCGGCAGCCCCACTACGGGCGTTTCATCAGCCAGAATCTCCGTGATGAGCAGCTGGTAATAGCCGGGCACTACAATGGTGCCCACAAAACTGACGGTGGCCATAAGCGGGCCAGCGGCAACGTTGCCGTAGAGGTCGGCCACGTTACGCACTTCCAACGTGCGCGCACCGGCCGGCAAATCGGCGTCCAGCGTCAGGTTTACTACGGCCGGGTTGGTGGCGTTGCGCTGGGCTGTGAGTACGGCCGGGCCGCTAGACAACTGATAACTGGCAGCGCTTTGGACCGCTGCTACGGGTTCGTTGAAGGTTACGTCTATGGCGCGGGCGGCGGTGGCGGCAGCTTGCACCAACGCCGGGGGCACCGAGTCCCGCACCCGGAAATCATCGAAGAAGAAAGCCCGGTTATTGGCCGCGGAGTACGTCATGGTCACCCCGAAATACGCTCCGCTGTAGCGGGCCGCATCCGTAGCGGTGCCTTCGCTCACGTACGTAATGGTGCCGGCTAAGTCGCGCTCCAGGGTCCAGACGTCTGAGGTGGAGCGCGTCACCCGGACCCGGACGAGGTTGTTGGTAGAGGAATTGAGCGTGGCATCCAGACCGTTTACCACGTACACCGGGCTGCCGGTGGCGTCCTTGCGGAATAGCGCAACTTCGTCGGGGGTGCCGCCGAGGCGCACGAAGAAGCCGCGGTTGCTGGTGGCTTTCAGGTCGGCTTGTTCCGAAATCAGCCACACGTCAGCATAGTTGCCGCTGCTGGTAGCCAACCGCAGATTGGCCCAGAACTCCCATACCGCACCGCCGCCCGTGGCTTGGCAGGGCGTCACGAGCTGAATCTGGGTGCCCGTTGTGGCGGGGCCGTTGCTTTGCAGCTGCTGGGTCGTAACCTGGAAAGAGGCCATGTCGCCGGTCCAGGCGGGATTTTGGGTGAAGTCGCCGTCGGCGAAGGAATCGGTGAGCTGAGCGGAGACGCTCATTGGCAGCAGCAATGCCAGAACAGACAGTAAAAGTTGTTTCACAGGCACGCCACAAATACGGGAAGAGGAAAGCAAAGCGGGGGTAAACTAGTGGCATTACAGCCGATTACGACCA
This sequence comes from Hymenobacter sp. M1-2, assembly GCF_057808495.1. Classification (NCBI taxonomy): domain Bacteria; kingdom Pseudomonadati; phylum Bacteroidota; class Cytophagia; order Cytophagales; family Hymenobacteraceae; genus Hymenobacter; species Hymenobacter sp. M1-2. The sequence continues at coordinate 1,348 of NZ_JBTYZO010000044.1, read as the reverse complement.
GCAACATACCTAAAATCGGCTATATACCCAACAGTACGAGTGGGTCGCCACCGGTATTTCTTCTTGCGCTGCTTGTATTCTTTATCCAGGAACTCCATTTAAAACAACAATTAGGCAATCCTAATACAGCTTCACAAAATGATAAACTTTGATTTCCCCTTCTACTGAAGCAGGTTTTACCTCGTGAGATTTTGTCTTAAGTGAAGATGCCAGCGTCTTATGTCCTAAATTTGACGGCATAACCCGCTGCTTGCGGGGCTCCATTTTTCTTTTCTTTATGAAAGTTGCTGTCGTTGGCGCCACCGGCTTGGTTGGGGGCGAAATGCTGAAAGTGTTGGCCGAGCGAAACTTCCCAATCACTGAGCTGCTGCCCGTGGCTTCCGCGAAGTCGGTAGGCCAGGAAATCGAGTTTCGGGGCAAGCAGTACAAGGTGGTAAGCATGGACGACGCCTTGGCGGCACGCCCGGCCGTGGCCATTTTCTCGGCTGGCGGCTCCATCTCCAAAGAGCAGGCCCCGCGCTTCGCTGAAATCGGTACGGTGGTCATCGACAACTCCTCGGCCTGGCGCATGGACCCCACCAAGAAGCTGGTGGTGCCCGAAATCAACGCCAAAACGCTAACGGCCACCGACAAGATTATTGCCAACCCCAACTGCTCGACCATTCAGATGGTGGTGGCCCTGAACAAGCTGCACGAGACCTATAAAGTGCGCCGCATCGTGGTAAGCACCTACCAGAGCGTGACGGGCACGGGCAAGAAAGCCGTGGACCAGCTCATGGAAGAGCGGGCCGGCCAACCCGCCGCCAACCCCGCCTACCCCCACCCCATCGACCTCAACGTGCTGCCCCACATCGACGTGTTCGAGGCCAACGGCTACACCAAAGAGGAGATGAAGATGGTGAACGAGACCAAGAAAATCATGGGCGACGACACCATCCGCGTAACGGCCACCACGGTGCGTATTCCGGTAGTAGGCGGCCACTCCGAGGCGCTGAACGTGGAGTTTGAGCAGGAGTTTGAGCTAGCCGATGTGTACCGCCTGCTGCGCGAAACCGAGGGCGTGGAAGTAGTAGACGACCCGGCCCAAAACCGCTACCCCATGCCCAAAGACGCCCACGGCAAAGACGCCGTGCTCGTCGGTCGCCTCCGCCGTGACGAAACCCAGCCCCGCACGCTCAATATGTGGGTGGTAGCCGACAACCTCCGCAAAGGCGCCGCCACCAACGCCGTGCAGATTGCCGAAGCCATGCTCCGGCAAGGCTTGCTCGGATAAGCTAAAGGCTGGCGGCACTATTAAACGCTTGGTGTGAGTTAACAACGGAAGAGGTCCGCAAAAGCCAGGGCTGGC
>NZ_JBTYZO010000043.1:0-21120 GCF_057808495.1 Hymenobacter sp. M1-2 | reverse complement strand
TCATGCGAGTCGTTCAACCTCAGCAACGATGCGCGAAGCTGGAGCTTCGCGCTACTCCCTGCGTAGCGCGGGGCCGGATACTCGCTGTGCTCGTCGCGGAACGGATTTCCGCGCTACTTGTCTTACTTAGCCAGTATTTTGTGGGGCTTTTCCACCGCTATCAGCAGCCCCACAAAGCCAAGGCACAAAAGCATATGCCAGCCGTGGCGGAGCCAGTAGCCATTCACGGGTACCAGCCAACTCAGCGCCACCACCCCCGAAGCTACCGCCAGCCAACCAAGCAGCCGGGCCACTGGGTAGGGCACTGGGAAATGCCGCTCACCCAGCCACCAGCAAATAGCCGCCATCATAAAATAACAGGCCAATGTGGCAAGGGCCGAGCCCATGTAGCCCAGTATCGGAATCAGCAGAAAGTTGAGGACGATGGTAAGCACCGCGCCCGCCCCACCTATATAGGTGCCGTAGTAGGTCTTGTCTGTCAGCTTAAACCACACCGACAGGTTCCAATACACGCCCAAAAACAGGTTGGCCAGCAGCAGCACCGGTACCACGCTTAAGCCTTCCAGATACTCCGGGCGATGCAGAAACAAGCTCCCGATAAAGTCCACGTTGATACTAACCACCACGAAAATGACGGCGCAGCAAAGCGTAAACCATTTCAGGACCAGCGCAAACGTAGCAGGGGAGTTTTTCTCGGTGCTTTGGGCGAAGAAGAAGGGTTCGGCCGCGTACCGGAAAGCCTGAATAACGAGGCTCATAAAGATGCTCAGCTTGTAGCAAGCCCCATAGATGCCCACTGCCGTGAGGCTGCTTTCGCCCGGGTAAAAGCCCTGCGGTAGCCACCAGGGCAGCAGAATTCGGTCCAGCGTTTCGTTGACCATGCCCGCCAGGCCCATGAGCATAATGGGATAAGCGTACTGCAGCATAGGCCGTAGCGGCGGCAAACTGAGGCGGAACCGGAAGCTGAGCAACTCGCGGGCCAGCAGCAGCAACGTAAACGCGCTAGCCGCCAGGTTGGCCAGAAACACATAACCGACCCCAATGCTAGGATCATAGATGCGAGCCACCAGCGGCCGGAGCGCCGGTAGGTACTCGCCACTCAGCACATCCTGGCAAAAAATCAGAAAGAACAAGTTGAGCCCCACATTCAGCAGGATGTTGCCCATACGAATAGCCGCAAACTTGCGCGCTTTGTTCTCTAGCCGCAGGCGCGCGAAGGGAATGGCTGCCAGCGCATCAAGCCCTAGAATCAGAGCCAGCCATACCGCCAGCCGCTCTTGGCTGGCTGGTAATCCCAGTAGCTTCAGTAAGGTGCCCGCCTGCCAGGCCAGTAGCGCCGAAAACAGCACGCTGCTCACCAGCAGGAGGCTCAGCACTCGGTCGTAGAGCAGTTGCCGGTCGGTGCCGGCGCGGTTGGCGAAACGGAAATAGGTAGTCTCTAGTCCGTAGGTGAATACCACGTTCAGAAACGATACGTAAGCGTACAGGCCAGTTACAATACCGTACTCGGCCGCCGCAAACCGTTTGGTGTAGAGCGGTACCAGCAGGTAAGTAAGCACCCGGCCCACTATGCTGCTGATGCCGTACACGGCCGTCTGCGAGGCCAGTTTTTTCGCTACGCTCATTTATGTTGAATGAAGAATGAAGAATGAGGAATGAAGAGTTAGCAGGTGTAATTCTTCATTCCTCATTCTTCATTCCTAATTACCCTTAAATACTGCTGGGCGCTTTTCGAGAAAGGCTTGGGTGCCTTCTTTGAAATCTTCGGAGGCGAAGCACTGTCCGAAGGCATTGGCCTCCACCGCGTAGCCGTGGCGCTCATCGGAGTAAAGCGCGTTTACGCTGTCGATAACCAACCCTACGGCTAGCGGCGCCTTGGTGAGAATACGGCCGAGCAACCCGCGCGTGAAGCCTAGCAGCTCTGCCTGTGGCACCACGTGGTTGGCGAGGCCCAGGCGCAGGGCTTCGTCCGCTTTAATCATATCAGCGGTGAGCATCAGCTCCAGTGCTTTGCCTTTGCCTATCAGTTGAGTGAGGCGTTGCGTGCCGCCATAGCCCGGAATGAGGCCTAGGTTCACTTCGGGCTGCCCGAAACGAGCCGTATCGGCGGCAATGCGCATGTGGCAGGCCATAGCCAACTCGCAGCCGCCACCTAGCGCGAAGCCATTCACGGCCGCAATAACTGGCTTGGAGCTTTCCTCAATCATGCAGAACACCTCCTGCCCGCGCTCCGACGCTCGGCGCGCCAGCGGCTCACTTTCAATGGCAGCCAGCTCAGCAATATCAGCACCGGCCACGAACGCTTTTTCACCACTGCCCGTCAGTATAATGCCCCGCACGGCAGCGTCGTCGAGTGCGTGCTGCATGGCCGCCCCGATTTCCTCAATCGTGGCGGCGTTGAGGGCATTGAGCTTGGTGGGGCGGTTAAGGGTGATGGTAAGGATGCCAGAGGCGGCGTCCAGCTCATACAGCAGATTGTCGAAAGAAGCCATGTAAAAGAGGTGGGTAAGTCAGCGAACGTCGGCAAAGATAGCGCAAAACGTCCGCTGCCAGTTTGGGGTTCAGCGCGGCCAGATCAAGGTTAGCCGAACGACAGATGAAGTTCAACTAAAACCAAAAAGCACCACCTAACGCCTTCTTACTTTTGGCGAGAACTGACTGAGTAGAGATTAGAATAATTTTATATTCGCCGCGACCTACTTCCTCTTTCTCATCCAAAACCGTTCACACGCATGGGATTCGTTTCTGAGTTTAGGGAATTCATATCCAAGGGAAATGTGCTCGATTTAGCCGTCGGTGTCATTATTGGTGGGGCCTTCGGCAATATTGTCAAGTCCTTGACAGATGATATTTTGATGCCCATCCTGAGCTTAGTTACGGGCGGGTTAGATTTCAAAGGGTGGTTTCTGGCCTTGGATGGGAAGGTTTATAAAACGCTGGCAGAAGCTAAAGCCGCCGAGGCGGCCACGCTCAATTATGGGCTGTTTTTGAATGCCGTTATCACCTTTTTGCTGATTGCTTTCGTCATTTTCTGGATTGTGAAACTGGCCAACCAGTTCAAGAGACCTAAGGAAGTAGTGGTTGTGGAACCTGGCCCAACCAAAGACCAACTGCTCCTCACAGAAATCCGCGACGCCTTACGCAGCCGTAGCTAGCCGGAAAGCTAGTTCTTGCCTTTTCTTCTCGTTTTGTAGGGCAGCGGCTAAGTATTTCTAGTCGCTAGCCTTCCTTTTTCTGCCCCTCATGAGAGCAGCTGCCTGTTTTCGCTCATTTCGCTTACTGCTGATTTGCCTACTGGCAGGTCTGCCTTTAGTTGGAGCTTACGCACAGGAATCCATTCCTAACCGAGCGCCCGTTCCGCAGGCGGCTTATAAAATATCTGCTGAAATAGACACTGCCCGCGGCTGGCAGCGCGGCGGAACAGGCACGCTCAATTTCAGCCAAGTGAGCCTGAGCAACTGGGCGCCGGGTGGCCAAAGCTCGTTGTCGTTGCTAGGGCTAGGCAGCAGCTACGCCCACTTCCGCGGCGACAATCACGCCTTTGATCTGGCAGGAAACCTAGTATACGGCATCCTGAAAGCAGGCAAAGCCAAGGTGCGCAAAAACGATGACCGGCTGGAGGTGAATGCTCGCTACGCCCGCGACTTTGCCACGCACTGGTCGTATGCCGCGCAGCTGAACTTGAAAACGCAGCTGACCCCCACAAACGACATTGTCAAGACTGATTCGCTGTTGTCGAAGTTCTTTGCGCCGGCTTACATTCTAGCTTCAATAGGATTCGAGTACAAACCAGGCGAGGCTTTTTCGTTGTTCCTGTCGCCGGCCACGGGCAAATTCACCGTCGTGGCCGACCAGGAGTTAGCCGATGCGGGAGCCTTTGGGGTGAAAGCCGCTCGGCGAGATGTTGATGGCCGTATTGTTGCTGGAACTGGGGAGCAGCTGCGCGAAGAACTAGGCGCGTATCTCAACGCCCGCTACCGGCGGCCCGTAATGGCTAACATCACCTACCAGACCCGATTGGAGCTGTTCAGCAACTACTTCCACAACCCTCAGAACGTAGATGTGAACTGGGAGAACCTCGTGGATTTCAAGATCAACAAGTTCTTTAGTGCCACTGTGGCTACCACGCTTATTTATGATGATGACATCTTGGTGCCACTCAACCTAGACGAGCAAAACAGTAACCTTACCGCCCGTGGCCGCCGCATCCAGTTTAAGGAAACGTTAGGTATTGGACTGACCTACAAGTTTTAAAGAATTTGAACTAACTTGACCACCCACCCGTTGCCGCGCCAGAAGACGAAGATCTTTTTTGCATTTTTCTCCGGCTGGAATTTGTTGTCTCTCCACTCGCTTCAGAGCATGAAAAAACTGATTGTACTCACGCTGCTAGCCTCTGCTGCTTTGCTGAGTAAGCCTGCCCACGCTCAGGCTCCACGCCCTGCTTCCGAGGAGCAGACGGTTGACCAACCCAACGAGCAATCCTCGCGCAAAACCAAGCGCAAAGCCACTTCCAGCGATATCGCCAACATGCAGCGGCGCATGAATATGAACCCTGAAGACGCCAAGCGCGACCAACAGATAGAAGTGTTGGAGGCCCGCGCCGGTGGTGGTTCCGCCAACACCAGCTTTGGGCGGGCTTCGGGTCCGGCCCGGCAGTACGAAAAAGGCTCCGGGGGCTTTACGGTTCGTAAGTTCAGAGCAAGCAAGCACGCCCGCAATGCCATGATGAAGAAAGGCGAAAGCCGCCCGGCACCAGGTATCGACCCTAAAGGCAAACCGCTCAAGCACAAGAAAAAGAAGCGCTTCCTTTTGGGCTAGACCTGTGCTCTTGTGACAGCACTTGGCTTGTAAGTTTGAATAACGAAGAAAAAGCCCCGTAGCATAGCTCCGGGGCTTTTTACATCTTTAGCTGTTCGAGGCCACCGTTCGCCCTCGACTATGCCAAAGAAGAACATGATGTAGCGGTGCGTGCCGTACTAGCAGAGGCACCACTTACTTACTCAATAAAGTATCAATGACTGGTACCAGCCCTCTTAACGAAAGAGGTATTCCATATGCCGCCCAGAATCTCATTGCTGCGCATGAGGGAGTGGATCGATGCCAATCTAGTGCTCTTCGCGCGTATCACGATGAAAAGCAGTAAGCTAGCCGCACGCAACGAGTAAAGTAGTCGGGAACCTGCTAGAGCTTTGCTAGAGCATTGAGGTCGATTTTGCGAGCCACTTGCTTCACAAATTCAGTATCGTTCTGCCCATTCGATTCCACCGATACAAAGAACCGGTCGCCAACACCGAGAGCTACGCTGGCTTTGTGTTCTTTCTTTTCTAGAGTCTCCCAGCCTTTCACACCCGCCACGCCTAGCTCGCAGCCGCGCATGAGCTGCTCATCATCTTCCTGCGAAAAACCTGCCGACATCATCGCCGTGGCGCCGCTGTACAGGGCATTGGCTCCGTTATAGTCGACAAGCTGTACCGTTACGCGCTGGTCTCCTTTAGTGTAGGTTTGCCCGCACGAGGAGTAACTGAAGCCCTTCATATTAACCGACTCACCGGTCGGATCGCCAGTGGCAGTGAACCCGTCTACACTACTTGGCAAGTAGCGCTGCAATTCCTTGTAGTTCAAAGAAATTGTGTCGCCTCGCTCAGCCCGGTCCGTGCGCTTCTTTTCAGAAGCTTCCAAGGCGGCTCCCATGTTCTTTGCTGCGCGAGCAGTGCTCGTTACGGCATTATACGTGTTGCGAGCTTCTTTAACTTGGTCGCAGGAGACCAATAGTACAGTAGCTAACAAGGGCAGGAGGGAGAAGCAAGCTTTCATACTAAGCAAAGAGGGAAGGTGAAGCAAGAAGAGGAGGTTTAAAACTTGGCCGAAAGCCCTAGCTTCAGGTAGCTTACGTCGTAACCAAGCTCGGCGAAAGCACCGATATTATCACTGAAATAGTAGCGGCCGCCGAGGTAAATACCCGACGTTATATAAGCTCCCCCATACGATTCGCTGGTGCTACCATTATAATTATCGGAATAGCTTTCAATCCGGGCTCCAAGGCTAAGGCCAGCGTAAGTGTCCAGTTTAGGATCATTCGTGAAATTGTAGTGATAAGCTCCCCGTGCCACTACAATGATGTTGTTCCAAGATGCTTTGTAGCTGTCACCAAAGATATTCCAGTCGTAACTGAAGCGCTTGTAACCGACTAAGCCACCAATACTAATAACGCCAGGCCCTACACCTTCTACCACACCTTTCTCCACAGAAAGGCTTAGTGCGGGCGTAGATTTCACTGATCCACCGAAGCCTAAGCCATAACCGTAGCCTCCACCTAAGCCAACGCCCAGGTTCACGACCGTAGTGCCTTTCGCGAAAGAAGTCGCGCCACCTGGCCAGCCGAGGTTATTAGTTGTTTTTGTTGCGGTAGTGGTAGCAGGCGTTGCAGGAGTCGTAGCAGGTACTGGTTGAGCGGCGGGCTTGGCTGCTGGCGCGGAGCGAGAGGTAGTAGGCTTGGGCTTCGCTACCGGCGCGGTAGTTCTAGCGGCGGGCTTGGCTGCCGGTTTGGGGGCGGAGGATGTCGCTTTAGTGGTAGAAGCTCCGGGCTTGGCAGCCGGTTTGGTAGCAGGAGTTGCGGCTGGCTTAGCCGCAGGCTTCGTAGTTGTCGTGGTAGCAGGCTTAGCCGGCGTTTTGGTTTGGGCCAGTAGGGGACTGCTAGACAAAGTCGCGAGCAGAAGAACGGATAATGCTGCTTTCATAGAAAGGAAAGGAAGAAGAGTGTGAAACAGGGTGCAGTTTAAATAAATCTAGGAGCGGTACAAAATTATTCTTTTGTCTCGGTGTCGGCAATCGCATAATGATGTGATATGATAAATGCCCAAAAACACAAAGGCCGCCACTGTTAGCAGTGGCGGCCTTTGTGTTTTTGGGCAAGCTAAAGCGCTGTGCTCGCTTAGAGCGTCCGCTTCACTTCCTGTTCTTCGAAGCCCTCAATGTTATCACCTTCCCGCAGGTCGTTGTAGCCTTTGAGCGAGATACCGCACTCGTAACCTTGGCGCACTTCCGATACATCATCTTTGTAGCGCTTGAGGTCTTGAATTTCGCCCGAGTACACCACAATACCATCGCGCACGAGGCGCACTTTGGTTTTGCGGGTAAAAGTGCCATCCGTTACCATACAGCCAGCAATGGTACCAACCTTGGTGATGTTGAACACCTGACGAACCTCGGCGTTGGCTACCACTACTTCCTTCACCGTTGGGGCCAGCATGCCTTCCATGGCATCCTTCACTTCGTTGATGGCGTTGTAGATGATAGAGTAGAGGCGGATATCAATCTGCTCTTGCTCAGCTAACTTACGGGCACTCTGCGAAGGACGCACCTGGAAACCAATGATGATGGCGTCGGATGCCGAAGCCAGCAGTACATCGGATTCCGAAATAGCACCCACGCTCTTGCTGAGAATGTTTACGGCTACTTCTGGCGTACTCAGTTTCAGCAGGGAGTCGGCCAGAGCTTCCACCGAGCCGTCCACATCGCCTTTCACAATCACGTTCAGTTCTTTGAAGGAACCAATGGCAAGGCGACGACCAATTTCGTCGAGCGTGATGTGCTTCTTGGTGCGCATGCTCTGCTCACGGGCCAGCTGCTGACGCTGCGTGGCTAGTTCGCGGGCTTCACGCTCCGTTTCCATCACCTGAATTTTGTCACCAGCCTGCGGCGCACCAGTGAGACCTAGTACCTGCACCGGAGTAGCAGGACCAGCTTTCTTCATCTTTTTGCCGCGGTGGTCCGTCATGGCTTTCACGCGGCCGTAGTGCGGGCCGGCGAGTACCACGTCACCTACTTCCATCGTGCCGGTCTGCACCAGAATGGTCGTTACGTAGCCCCGGCCCTTATCGAGAGAGGCTTCGATAACCGTACCAACGGCGTTGCGGTCGGGGTTGGCTTTCAATTCCAGCAGTTCGGCTTCCAGCAGAACCTTTTCCAGTAGGTCCTCTACGCCCAAACCGGACTTAGCCGACACTTCCTGCGACTGGTACTTGCCACCCCATTCTTCTACCAGAATGTTGATTGCCGACAGCTCCTCGCGAATTTTATCGGCGTTGGCGGAAGGCTTATCAATCTTGTTGAGCGCAATAACGATGGGTACACCAGCTGCCTGCGCGTGGTTGATGGCTTCCTTCGTCTGCGGCATTACCGAATCGTCGGCTGCTACCACGATAATGGCAATGTCCGTGATTTTGGCACCACGAGCACGCATAGCCGTAAAGGCTTCGTGACCCGGCGTATCAAGGAAGGTTACGCGCTTGCCCGATTCGGTCATCACGTCGTAAGCGCCAATGTGCTGCGTAATGCCACCAGCTTCTCCTTTAGCCACACTCGCGTTACGGATGTAGTCAAGGAGTGAGGTCTTACCGTGGTCGACGTGGCCCATGATGGTTACGATGGGTGCCCGCGGCTGTAAGTCATCCTCAGCATCTTCGATGCTGATATCGGTTTCCTCTTCCTCGGCACTCAGGAACTCAACGTCGTAGCCAAACTCGTCGGCGATAACCGTAATGGCTTCCGCATCGAGACGCTGGTTGATGGATACGAACATGCCCATGTTCAAGCAGACCTTAATTACCTCGTTCACCGACACGTCCATCAACGAAGCCAAGTCATTGGCGGAGATGAACTCGGTTACTTTAAGGGTTTTGGCATCTAACTCGTTTTGTGCACGCTGAGCTTCGCGGTCTTCGGCCACGCCGGCCCGCTTGTCGCGGCGGTATTTGGCGCGGTTGTTCTGGTTTCCACCACGGCCACCGCTGAGCTTGGCCAGCGTAGCCTTGATTTGCTCCTGAATCTGTTTGTCGTTCTGCTCTGGCGTGAGCGGCACAATAGGCTGCGTGCGCGGAGCGTTTTGGCCCGGCCGCTGACCAGGACCGCCCGGACGCTGCTGCCCGAGGCCACCGCCAGGGCGTTGGCCCGGACCGCCACCACCGGGTCTGTTGCCCTGGTAACCGCCTTGTCCTGGCTGGTTTCCCTGGTTTCCTTGATTGGCAGAGCCAGGTTGCGTAGAACCACCGGGGGTAGGTAGGCGCTGACGCTTTTTCTTGGCGTCGGCATTGAGGCCGCTTTTGCGCACATCGGAAGAAGCCACAGGGCGAACCCCACGGCCACCGCGCCGCGACGAATCTGTCGGCAACTCTATTTTACCAAGCACCGTCAAGCCTTTCAGCTGGTCGGCTTTGGCTACAATGGTACCAGCCTCTTCAGTGGAAGCAGGAGCGGGCTGCGCTGTTTCGGCTACCGGAGCAACGACAGGGGCGGGGGGAGGAGTAATCGGGGCTGTGGGAGCCGAGACGGGTGTTGCTGCGGGCCTTTCGGGAGCAGTAGCAGGTGCTTTAACTGGCTCGGGCGCTACAGGAGCTGGTTTGGGCTCCGGTGCGGGAGTAACAGCCACTGGAGCCACCGGAGCAGGAGTTGGCTCGGGAGCTGGCTTTTGCTCAACCACTGGTGCTGGCGTGGGTGTTGGCTGTACCGCAACCGCAACGGGTGTTGGAGGCGGAGTGGGCCGCGGGGGAACCGGACGGCCTTTGGCATCAAGCTCTATTTTTCCCATCACCTTCAACCCGGGAACCTTGGGAGCTTCCTGAACTGGAGTTGGGGTAGGAGTGGGAACAGCAACAGGAGCTGCAGGAGCAGTTGGTGCCGCGGCAGGAGCTGCTTGCGCAACAGGCGTCGGCGCCTCAACGGGCTTAGGAGCCGCAGGTTTTGGTGCTACCGACTCGGCAGGCCGTGCTTGGGCAATAGCTTCCTGCTCACTCTGGCGCTTGGCCTGACTGAGTCGGGCGGCCTCAATTTTGTCTTGGGCCGAGGACGCAAATTCCTTGTCCAGCAACGCTACCTGCTCCGAAGACAGCTTAGTTGTGGGCTTGTTTTCTACCGGAAATCCCTTTTTCGCTAGAGTTTCCACGATGGTGGTCATTCCAACGTTCAGGTCTTTGGCTGCCTGACTAAGCCGTTTGGTTGCTGCTTCCGCCATTCTATGCTCGCGAACGATACTCTTATCTTGGTGCAAAGGTACTATTTTAAATGGTGCCAGCTGACGTTAAATCAAGCCGGCTGGCCCGATTTAACGCCTTTGCCGGGCCGAAGCCCGCGCGCTCATTGCGCGTTGTCGCTGGCAGTGGAGGTTTCTGCTTCGTCCGCGCTGTCTTCTTCGCTGTCAAATTCTTGCCGGATGACGCGGAAAACGTCTTCTACGGTTTCTTCTTCCAACTCCGTGCGACGCACGATATCTTCTTTGCTCACGGCCAATACGGCCCGGCCCGTGTCGAGGCCGATTTTCTTAAGCTCGTCAATGATCCAAGCTTCCAGCTCGTCCGAGAACTCATCGAGTGCGATGTCTTCCTCGTAGTCGCCGGCATCCCGGAACACGTCGATTTCCATGCCTACGAGACGGCTGGCCAGTTTGATGTTGGCGCCGCCCCGGCCAATGGCCAAGGAAACTTGGTCGGGCTTTAAGAACACGGATACCCGGCCAGTTTGTTCGTTTATTTTCATCGACGTCAACTTCGCTGGCGACAAAGCCCGGGCGATATACAGCTCGAGGTTGTCGGTGTAATTGATGACGTCGATGTTCTCGTTTTCTAGTTCCCGCACCACAGCATGGATACGCGAGCCTTTCATACCGACGCAGGCGCCAACCGGGTCAATCCGGTCGTCGTAGCTTTCTACGGCCACTTTCGCCCGCTCGCCAGGTTCGCGCACGATGTTCTTAATAGTGATCAGGCCATCGTAGATTTCGGGCACTTCCTGCTCGAACAAACGTTCCAGGAAAGCCGGCGCCGCACGCGAGAGAATAATTTTGGGCGTGCCGTTGATGATTTCCACCTTGTGCACTACCGCGCGTACGCTGTCGCCTTTGCGGTAGCGGTCTTTAGGAATCTGCTCGCCTTTGGGCAGCACCAGCTCGTTTTCGTCTTTATCGAGAATGAGGGCCTCGCGGCTCCACACCTGGTATACCTCGCCGGCAATGATTTCGCCCACTTGGTCTTTGTAGGTCTGGTATAGATTGTCGCGCTCCAGGTCCTTCACGCGCTGAATAAGCGTTTGGCGGGCCATGAGCACGGCGCGGCGGCCGAAATCTTCCAGCTTGATTTCCTCGGTTACCTGCTCGCCTACTTCAAAATCAGGCTCGATTTTCTGCGCTTCTGCCAGCGGAATCTTGTCGTTGTCCCAGATATCTTCCGAGTTGTCGTCCACGATTTCGCGGTTGCGGTAGATTTCCAAGTCGCCCTTGTCCACGTTGAGGATGACGTCGAAGTTGGCGTCGTCGGTGTACTTTTTGCGAATCATCGTACGGAACACGTCTTCCAAGATGCTCATCATCGTGGGACGGTCGATGTTTTTGCTCCGGGCGAATTCGGCAAACGATTCAATCAGGACGTTGCTGTTCATCTGATCTTAATGGTTGAATTGTTGGATTGGTGCATGGCTTAATTGCTAAATGGTTGGTCGTTCAACTATTTAACAATTCAACCATTTAGCCATTCCACTTACTTAAACGAAATGACCACCCGCGCCTCCTGAATCTGAGCGAAGGGTACCAGTACGGCGGGGAGGGTCTTCTTCTTGTTTTTCTCTTTAATCACTTCTGCCAACTGCACACCTTCGGACTCGATGGCTTCCAGCGTACCGTTTTTCTCGGTGCCATCCGCTAGCTTGAGGCTGAGCGTGCGGCCCACGTGGCGGGTGTACTGACGCGGGTCGGAGAGGGGCTGGTCGGCACCGGGCGAGGTGACTTCCAGCGAGTAGGAAGCGTCTTCACCGTATGCTTCGTCGATACGACGAGCCAAACGGCGGCTCACCTGGGCGCACTCATCAATGCCCAGGCCCTGCTCACTGTCGAGGGTGACAGTGATTTTAGGCCGAACGGCATCGGATACGTTCAGGTTCACCACGAACAGATCGAAGCCGGTCAGACTGTCCTGAAGCATCTCCGCAATGCGGTTTTGATCGAAATTCATCTAGGCTTGAACTGGGTTATAAAAGAAAGAGGGGACGCTACGTCCCCTCTTCACAATCAGAATACTGCGCAAATATACGGTGAGAAACCGCCGAATGCAAGTCAGAAGCGAAGCTGCTCGCTAGGAGCGGTTTAGGTGGAAGGGAGCGAAGCAGTTCAGATTGGAACACCACAAGTAGGCTAGCGCTACACTCCCCAGTTATCCTTCAGTTACCGGCTGATTTCCAGCCAGCCTTTTACGCTAGTGCCATCGGCTTGCTGCAGAAGGTAGTAGTACACCCCACTAGGTTGCTTGTCGCCGCTCCAGTCGTTCTGGTAGTTGGCAGCTTCGAACACCTTGGTGCCCCAACGGGAGAAAACCTGCAAGCGAGCCGGGCACCCATTGGTAGCCCTGAAGTAGTCATTTTTCCTATCGCCGTTGGGAGTGATGATGTTGGGTATCTCGTACGGTTTGGTTACTTCTATTTCGGGTAGATCGAGCTGAACCGAACAGCGCCCGTTATTAAACGGACGGATGATTTTGGGCACGTAGCGGCCGGCTTGCACGTAAACGTGGGTGATGGAGTTGCCTTCGCCCTGAGTGCCATCGCCAAAATCCCAACGGACGCCGGAGAAACTGTTGAGTGGATCAGAGAAACGTACCGCCAAAGGAGCCTGCCGGGTTTCGGCACACTGCTCTACGTCCCAGCGCGCCGCGTATATGGGTGGTTCAGCTACTCCTACCCGGCGCGTAGCAGTGCTCACGCAAGGCCCAGTCGTGACGGTGTAAGTGAGCGAGACCGAGCCGGTGAAGCCGGCGGGAGGAGTGAAGACGCCGGCGCTGGTTACGTTGGCGCCCGACCAACTACCGCCCGCAGGAAGGGCTCGTAGCTGGAAGGCTTGCGTGCTACCCGGGCATAGCAGGGTATCGGGTGGCATAACGACAGTGGGCGGGCGCGATACAGTGACGGGAACGGTGCCCGAGACGTCGCAGAAACCAAAGCCAGTGCGGTAGCTTAACGTAAATGAACCGGCCCCAACCGACGACGGCACGAACGTGTAGTTTGAGCCAAAGCCCTGTACTCCCGGGCCATTCCAGACCAGGCCGCTTGGCAAAGGCACAGGCGCAGTGGTGGTAGTACAGTAGGTGGGCAGCGTAGGAGGAGTGAATGTGGGGCTTAATAACACCGTGGCGACAAGCGTGGCCGTGCTGGCGCAGCCATTCGCCCCAGTTAGAGTGTAGGTGAGAGTTCGGGAACCTACCAATGCGGCCGTAGGGGTAAATACAAAGCCCGTAGCCACTGAGCCCGAAACCCCGGGGCCCGTCCAGACGCCACCGGCTGGGGAGCCAGTGAGCGGCCTGGCTGCGCTGTTGGAGCAAGCGGTAAAGCTGGTGCCAACTGTGGCCCGGATGACGGTTACTGTCTGAGTGGCCTGAAGAGGGCAACCGCCAGCATTCACATTATAGACGAGCGTATGAGTGCCTGGTCCAGCAATGTTGGGATTGAACACGTTGCCCGACACGCCCGGCCCGGAAAAGGTGCCTCCTGCAGGGGTAGCCGTTAGCGTAACGGTAGGAGCAGGGGTATTATTCAGGCAAAACGAGGTTTGCGGGAGGGTGGTGAAATTTACTGTGGGCGAGGGTACCACCGTTAGCTGCAATGTTGAGACGCCCCCGCAAGGACCAACGCCGGTAACAGTGTAAGTGAGCGTCTGCACTCCAAGCAGGGCGGCCGTAGGCGTAAACACGAAGCCCGTAGCTACCGAGCCCGACACGCCCGGACCCGTCCAGACACCACCGGCCGGGGAGCCGTTGAGTGCTTGCGGCGCGGAGGACACGCATACATTGCGGTTGGTGCCAGCCACAACGTTCACCGTTTCGAAATTGATCTTGAAAGCCGCATTATTGCAGTTCATGCTCCCGCTGCTGGAGGAGTACGTACCCGCTCCTGGCGGTATTGGGAATCCGCTAAAGCTTTCGCAGCTACATACCGCCTGGTACACGAACCCCCGTGGGTCGAAACGCGATGTACCACCATCTACATGGTCGCCTGGGCCAGTTGTGCTACCAAAATAAGTGGCGTAGTCGAGGCGGGTGGCGTCGGGGGCAAGCTGTAACAGGTAGAAATCTTCCCCGTCGGTGGTGCGCTGTATGGCATTGGGCGTGACAGGGAGGTTGAAGGTAGTGCCGTTGCTGCTGTTGGACATTCCCATATTTATACCACCGCCCCAACCACTCACGTAGATGCGGTTGCACTGGTCTACCAGAAAAGCAGTAGGCGATATGTCGATGGTGGAACGGCCACTTCCGAACACTGTGGAAAAGTTAGTAGTCGTTAAGTCAGCGTCGAGTTTGTGGATGAACTGCTTGCTACCTGGATTCTGGTACCGCCCGCTCGTAACGGGGTAACTGCCCAGCGACTGGCCCAGCACGTACACGGCGCCGCTGCCATCGAGCTGTAAAAAATAGCTCTGGTCGTAGGAGCCGGTGCCTAGGTAGGTGGCCTTTTGAATCAAGTTGCCCGAGCTGCTGATGCGGGCCGCGAAGCCATCGACGCCACCCTGAGCTGTTTGATGAAGGGCGCCGGACGTGGTAGGAAAATTGGGACTAGTAGTGCCGCCGCTTACGTAGAGGTTGCCAGTGGCATCAAGCTGCAAAGAATAAGCGGCATCGGCGCCGGAGCCGCCCAAGAAACTGCTCCACAACAGACTGCTGGCCGTAGGATTGAGCTTGCACACCACAGCGTCGTGGGTGCCACCCCGGTAGGAGCCGCCCAGTCCGTTGGTGGTCGGAAAGTTGGGCGAGGTGGTGCTGGAGGCCAGGTAGATGTTGTCGTTGGCATCAAGCAGAATATCTCCTCGAAAGGTGTCGCCGTAGTTGTGCGCCAAAGGAGTAAGCGCGGAAGAGAGCAAGCCATCATTGCCGGAGCCGCCTAGGAAAGTGGAGCCTACCAGCGTGCTACCATTGGCACTGAGGCGAGTTACGACTAGGTCGGAGCCGCCGGAGAGTTGGTAGAATGAACCAAACCCAAAAGGATCAATCGAGGTACCGCCATTGAAAGTTCGGTCGTAGGCCGCAGTGGAGGTGGGGTAGTTACTAGAGGCAGTGGTTCCCAGCAAGAACAAGTCGCCCTGGCTACCAACCACGAGGCTGTGCGGAAAATCGGCCTGCGAACCACCTATGTAGGTAGCCCATACCCGCGACGCTGGGCCAGTGGCGGCGGCATTGTACTTGATGATGCCAATATCAATGACTCCCCCAAATGAAGTGCGAAAAGCGCCAATGGTGGTAGGATAGCCGGCCCCAAACACGATGCCGCCGGAATATAGGTTGCCCTGGGCGTCGTAGGTGGCCGTGAAGCCCCAATTGTCGGCCGTGGAGCCGGTGTAGCTGGAAAACACCACGGTAGGGTCGATGGTGAGCGGGTAGTGCTGATCATAAGCGCCCAGCTGAAAATGAACGGTGCGGCCTTCCAACACGTAGGCGCACGATACGGGCTGGCGTTGACCGGCAGCGTTGGTTTGCCAGGCTTTGGGGGCCAGCTCACGCAAGACACCCACCGTAGTACGAATTTCTAAGCTGCCGTCGGCATTTAGCGTGAGGGCATCGGCGCCATCGTAACGCAACCGAATGGCCGCAGGATCAGCATTGGCGGCCAGCTCGAAATCGTATTCCAGTTGCTGGCGCTGGTTTTCGTAGAAGTGTGCTCCTATCCCCGGCCAGATGCCGGCGTAGTACAGCTGCCGAAACCCATGCACGTCGCGCGCCCACTGCCTAGGGTCGTTACCGCGCAGGTAGTTGCGAACTTCGGTGGTTTGGTTTTCAGCCCGCAACGCAGGCTGTGCCGCGCCGCCCTCAAAGGCCACCCGCAGCCCGTGCGCCTTGATGTCGGTGGTAGCTGTGAGCTGCTTAGCAGATTCGTGCCCATGCGGTACACCAGCCAAAAAAGAGTAAGTCAGGCCGCCGGGTTCCAGGAACAGCCGCCCACCTACCATCTCGGCAGTGTAGCGAACGGGGTTTGGCCATTGCCCTCGGTTCTCGATGAACTCCAGCGTTGGTGTTGCAGGAGATGCTGAATCAGCACGACTTGCACTGAGGAAATGGCTGCTGATGACAGCCAAGCAAAGTAATTTTCTCCACATACAAGCTGCGGTTAACGAAATAGAAAAGAGGTGAACAGACAAAAGTAAGGGCTGCGGGCACCGTTGCAAAGCACTAATCCTCCGCTTTTTATAATTTCAATAGCAGGTCCGGTGTCACGACTATCTTTTCACTTCCACCCAGCCTTTGGCGCGGCGGTTATCGGTATCGCGCAACAAGTAGTAGTAGACCCCATCGGGCAGGTTGTTACCGCTCCAGTCGTTGTGGTAGTCCTGGGTTTCATAGAGCAGCGTACCCCAGCGGTTGAATATTTGCAGGCGAGTTGGCTTGCAGCTAAAGCGAGGCATGAATCGGTCGTTGATGGAGTCGCCGTTGGGGGTGATGATGTTGGGGACCAGCATATCGCCCACTTCCACCGGAGCGAAGCTAGTTTCTACCACACAGCCAGCATAGCGCGCCACCAGCGTTACATTATAGCTGCCTGGCCGCTCATACAGGTGAGCTGGGCTACTCTCAGTGGAGTGCGGCGTGCCGTCGCCGAAGTCCCAGTCGTAGGTGCCGCCGGGTAGCAGGGGCTCAAACTGGCAAGTGAAAGGAGCCAAACCGTTATAGCGAGGGTCAGCCGCACATTCCGGAATATTGAGGGCCACGTTGACTGCTGAAGTGGGCGCGAGTACCACCGTTTGCACCGCAGAGTTTTGGCAGCCGGCCGTAGCGTAAGTGTAGCGCAATTGGAAGATGCCACCGCGGTTGTTGGTGTTGGGGGGAGTGAAAAAGCCGCTTGGTGTAACACCGGGTCCACTCCAAACGCCGCCGGCCGGACTCATGCCGCGTAGCTGAAAGGCCCGAATCTGGTCGGCGCAAAGAGTGGTGTCGGGACCAACTCTGATAGCGGGTAGAGAACTGACCACCACCGTCTGGGTGGCAATGCCGCAGCCTAGTGAGTCTGATAGGGAGTAAGTGAGTGTGTGGGTACCCACGCCCGCCGTGGCCGGACTAAATACGGTGCCCGAAACACCAGGGCCGCTCCAGGTACCGCCCGCGGGGGTAGCCACTAGATTGCTGCTACCACCGCTGGTGCATTGGGCTAGTATGGGTGTGGTGGTGATGGCTCGCTCCGGCGTAACCGTAATGCGTAACGGACGGGTGCTAACGCAGGTGCCGGTGGAGGCCACCGAATAAGTGAGCGTATTGATACCTAAGCGAGCTACTGACGGCGTGAATTGGAACCCGCCACCTGGCAGAGCCGAAACGCCCGGCCCCGACCACGTGCCGCCCGCCGGTGAGCCGCCCAGCGTCAAAGGGCCACTATTGACGCACACGTAACGGTTCGGGCCAGGGTCGGCTATCACGATACCGAAGTCAATCTTGAAGGCGGCGTTGTTGCAATTTGAGTTGCGGTTGGTAGCTGAGTAGGTGTTAGCACCCGGCGGTACGGGAAAGCCTGACGTGCCGCCGCAGCCTCCACAAACGGCTTGGTAAATAACACCTCGCTTGTCGAAGCGGGAAGTTCCGCCGTCCACGTGCTCACCACTGCGGCCACCTTGCTCCCCGTAGAAGGTGGCGTATTCCAGTGCCTGCATGCCGGGCCGAAACTGCGCAATGTAGAAGTCGGAGCCATCAGTAGAAGACTGAATGGCGTTGGGCGTTACCGGCAAGCCATTAGTAGAGCTGCCGTTGAGGGGCTGAGTCCGGTCGTTGACCGTGCCGCCCCAACCGCTGATGTAGATTCGCTCACAGTCATCGACCAGAAAAGCCGTGAGTGAAATATCGGGGAAGAAGGTACGGCCGCTACCAAAGCGGGTGCTGTACAAACTTGTAGCTAGGTTAGGGCTCAGCTTCTGGATAAATTGCCGGCCGTTGGCCACGCCGTAGCGGCCCGCGCTGATGGGAATGTTGCCCTGCGTCTGACCCAGCAAGTACACATTGCTGGCCGCATCGAGCTGCACGAAAAAGGCTTGGTCGTAGGCTGAAGTGCCGATGTAAGACGATTCAAGCAGAGCGGCGCCGGTGTTGCTCAAATGGGCTACAAACCCATCAACCCCGCCCTGAAACCGAGGTTGCAGGCTGCCGGAAGTGACAGGAAAGTTGTTGCTGAGCGTGCCGCCGGCCACGTACACGCCCCGGCTGGGGTCTACCTGAAGCGAGTAGGCAGCTTCGGAGCCGGAGCCGCCCAGGTAGGTAGCCCACGTCAGACTGCGTAGATCGGCGGACATTTTCACAACTACGGCATCGAACTCGCCGCCCTGAAAGCTAGTGCGGTACCCGTTGGCCGGGAAGTTAGAACTGCTAGTTACGGAAGCCACGTACACATTGCCCGCGCCATCGGTGGTTACGTCACCCCGGAATTGGTCGCCGTAGTTGATAACTGGGGAACCTGGCAGGCCATCGAGGGTATTAGTGCCTGACAGCCGGGAAACCACGCCATCGGTGCCCGAGCCACCGAGGAAGGTACTGCCGGTAAGGGCATTGCCGTTGGCTGAAAGCTTGGCAAGAAATAAGTCGGCCCCGTTAGCATATAAAAATGGGTCGTAGTCATTGTCAGGAGTGATGCGAGGGCCGCCGTTATGCGAGTTGTCGTAGGCGCCGTTGATGATGGGAAAATTTTGGGAACCCGTGGAGCCCATTACAATCAGCTCTCCCTGCGGATTGACAACCATACTGTGCGGAGCTTCCATGCTATTGCCGCCTAAGTAGGTGGCATACAGGCGAGCTGCCGAACCAGATACCGCCGTGTTGTACTTGATAATGCCCACATCGGTGGCCCCGCTGAAGGTGGTACGAAAAGCGCCGGGAGTAGTCGGGTAGCCAACGCCAAATACCACCCCGCCAGAGTACATATTGCCCTGTGCATCGTAGGTAGCGGTAAAGCCCCAGTTGTCGGCCGTAGAGCCGGTAAATGACGAAAAGATGACGGTGGGGTCGATGGTGAGCGGGTGCCGCCGGTCGTAGGAGCCCAACCGGAAGCTGACGGTGTTGCCTTGCAACTCAAAGGCGCACGACACAGTCACACGCTGCCCTTTCACGTCCTGCCAGGCGCGCGGGGCTTGCTCGGTCACGTTGCCAACGGACGTCTGTACCAGCATGTTACCCTCGGGAGTTAGCGTGAGCTTTTCCTGGCCCGCGTAACGCAGTCGGATAACCGTAGGCTTGCTGCCGGCGGCCACTACAAAGTCGTATTCCAACTGCCGCTGGGCGTTTTCATAAAGCACTGCCTCTACACCAGGATAAAGATTGGCGTAGCGCAGGCGCCGAAAACCGTGAGCGTTGCTGGCCCAATGCTTAGGGTCGTTGCCGCGGAAATAATTGTAAGGGGCTAGCGTGCCTTCTTCCCCTGACAGGCGCGGCGCGGTCTTAGCTCCTTCAAACGTAACGGTGTAGGCATGGCCGCGTAGGTCGTCGCTGGCAGTTGGCGGGGTAGTTCCGTGGGCGGCTTGCTCGTGCTGACGCAGAGCAGCTGGGTCAAGAAACGTATAGGTGAAGCCGGAATTGCTCATGAAGAGCCGGCCACTTGGCAGAGTAGCGGCGTAGCGGACAGCATCGTCCCACTGACCTTTATTTTCTACAAACTCCAGCGTAGCTGCTTGAGGAGGAGCCGCGTTGACGGACGTGGCCAGCGCAACAGAGGCAGGAATTAAGGCGAGCAGTAGGCTCGGCAAGAGAAAAGCTACAGTAGAAAGCCGCATACCAACAGGAAGTAGAAAATTAAAAGTACAACTGAATAAGCACCGAAACCAGGCACAAGAATCGGGCCCGGCGCCTTGCGGGCTTCCGCTTACCTTTGCGGACCTAATTCTGGCCCGTGGGGCTGGACTGCTTTTGCCGTGCGTCGTTCGTTTGCTTTTACTTGTACCCTGCTCATTATTGGCTGGCTGCTCGTGGCTATTGCCTGCGTGCAGGTCCCAGCCTATACTTTCTGGCCCGCCGCCTTCGGGGCGCTAACTCTACCCGTTGCGCTGCTTCTGAATCTGGCGGCGGTGTTTTACTGGCTGTTGCGCCGCTGGCGGGTGGCGACCTTACCGCTGCTGGTGGCTGTACTCACGTGGCCGCATTTTCAGCGGGGCCTGGCCATACACCCATTACACCTTGCCCCGTCCAGCCCCGAGAATAGCACGACCGAGACGCAGGTACGGGTGCTGAGTTCCAACGTCCGCATTTTCAACGTGTACCCGCAGCTGCGCGACGAGAACCTAGCTTCCACGAAGAAGATGATTCAGTGGCTGGCTGATAGCCCAGCGGAGGTACTTTGCTTGCAGGAGTTTTACAACGAGCCCCGCACGTCTACCAGCAAGGAAAAAAACGTGTTCAACGCCATAGAGCGTATTGGGGAGCAGAGTGGTCGGCAGAGCTTTCTGTCCAAGACGCTCACCAACGGGGCCGGTTCGGAGTTTGGGATGGCCATTTTCTCGCGCTACCCCATTCTGCGCCGCGGCACGGTGAGTTTTGGCAAGCTCACCCAGAACCACGCCATGTGGGTGGATGTGCGCCTGCCCACCGGCGACACTATTCGAGTGTTTAACTTCCACTTGCAAAGCATGAGCCTGGAAGAGCAAGACATTGTGGAAAGCTACTCCAGCAAGGCCGGGCTGAAGAAAAAGGGTCTTGGGTTGTTGCGGCGCTTCAAGCGGGGTTTAGTGGCTCGCTCCTGGCAGATTGATACCCTCACACGCCGCTTCGAACGCAGCCCTTACCCGTTGCTGCTTTGCGCCGACCTCAACGACCTGCCTTACAGCTACAGCTACGACCAGCTAGCCGACCATTTCCAAAATGCCTGGGCCACCGTCGGGAATGGCGTGGGCGCCACCTATAACGGCCGCTTGCCCTTCGTCCGCATCGACAACCAGTTTGCCGGCCCTCAGTGGCAGGTAGATGCTTTCCGCGTGCACTACGAAATTCCCTACTCCGACCATTTTCCTACAATGGCAACTTATAGGTTGCTGAAGAATGAAGAATGAAGAAGCTTCCTAACAGTCTAAGCCCCGGCGCGGCAGGGCTTCCGCACCAAAAGTGAGTCGTAGTTTTAGGCCATGAGTATTTTAAC
>NZ_JBTYZO010000042.1:0-21412 GCF_057808495.1 Hymenobacter sp. M1-2 | reverse complement strand
GGACCCTGACCCCCGTCACGGCTACTAGTGCCCGCTCGGCCAGCACCGCCAGCAGCAGCACCCTCAGCAGCAGTAGCCAGACCAGCAGCAGTAGCGCGGCCGTAAGCGCGGCTGGTAGCGCGGGCCAGGTGTCGGCGAGCTTGTCAGTGTTTCCCAATCCCAACCAGGGCGAGGCCACGCTGGAGCTACAGAGTGCCGAGTCGGGCAGTACGAGCGTGTACGTGCACGACGGGCAGGGCCAGCTCGTGAGTCTGGTCAGCGTGCGCCTGCAGGCGGGCACCACCCGCTGGCGCTTGCCCACGCGTTTGCGGGCCGGCACCTACCACCTCACCACCCGCCTCGACGGCAAGACCCACCGCTTCACCCTCCAAGTCGAATAGGCCCGCGCGCGGCGGCCCGGGTCTATGGAGGGCACGGGCCGCGCAAAGGTGCTTAACAGGTACAATGTAGTGCCGTGCTAGGGCCGTAAGCCTTGGCATCCAATGAGCAGAGCTGCCCAGTGGGTCAGGCCCATGATGGGGCGACGGGCGGCACCCCGTCAAGAGGCGCCGCCGCGCTTACTGCTGGTGCTCCCCTACACCACCTCACACCCTCCAGTACTTCACGTCCTTTAACGACAACCTTATGAAACACTCTTTTACCTCTGGCGCCGCATGGCTGCTGCTGCTGTTGACGCTACACGCCTCCGGGACATGGGCTCAGACTGTGCCGCTAATCACCACTAAAACCTACGCCGTGCCCGCCGACGGCACAGCCCGCTTCATCTCGCCCAGCGGCAACGACCAAACCGGCGACGGCAGTCAAGCCAAGCCCTGGGCCACACTCAAAAAAGCGGTGGCTACCGGCCCGACCGGCAGCACTATCGTCTGCCGAGCCGGCACTTATCGCGGCGAGGGCATCAACGAGCTTAACCTGTGGCGCAAGCTCACCGTGCAACCCTACCCCGGCGAGCAGGTCTGGTTCAAGGGCAGCGAGGTGGTGACCAACTGGGTGGCCGACGGCAGCGGCCGCTGGCGCCACGACAACTGGACGCACATACTCCGGCGCATGAGTGAGGATAGCCAGACCAGCCCAACCCCGATCGAAGGGACGACCCCGAAAGTGGCTGACCTGCGCGACATGCTCTTCGTCAACGGCCAGCGCCAGGCCCAGGTGCTGAGCCTGAGTGCGCTGGAGAACAACACCTTTTACGTGGACGAAACCAACCATAAACTCTACCTGGGTGCCAGTACTGACCCCGACACGAAAACCGTGGAGGCGGCCGTCAACCGCACCGCCCTGAGCTCGTGGAACCCGAGCGCCGCCGAGAGCAAGTTCCGCGGGCTGGGCTTCGCCCACTTCGCCGAAGCGGCCCTCGTGCTGGCCGCCAAAAATATGGAGGTGGAAAACTGCGTCTTCGCCCACAACGGCGACTACGCCCTGCTGCTGTCGGGCAGAGAAGCCGAGCCGGCCAAGAATAAACCCGCGACGTACGCCACGGACTGCAAAGTGATTGGCAACGTCTTCGCCTACCACGCGCGCCTGGGCGTGAACTGCATCGAGTCTCACCGGCTGCAATTCCTCAACAACACCCTGCGCGACAACAACGTCGAGGCATTCGACAAAGGCTGGATCGCGGGCGGCATCAAGCTGGTCCGCACCGAGGATGTGCTCCTCAAAGGCAACGTGGTGCAAGACAACCACGCCAACGGCATCTGGCTCGACGTGCATTGCCAGCGGGCCAAGGTGATAGGCAACACGGTGCGGCGCAACGAGGGGTTCGGCATCTTCTTCGAGATTTCGGACGGGGCCCTGATCGCCGGCAACGTATGCGTGGCCAACACGTGGGCCGGCGTGACGGTGGCCAACGCGCACAATGCCCATGTCTACAACAACACGTTGGTCAACAACAAGCAAGCCCTCATCATCAAGGAAAGTAACCGCAAACTTAAATCGTGGGAAGCACTTGCCTGGGGGGTACCCGAGGGGACGCGGATCTACACCGAAGGCACCGTGATCCGCAACAACTTGTCCTCAAGCGCTGCCGGCCTTGTCCCCGAGATTTTACAGTCAGTGCAACCGATGGTGCAGATGTCACGGTCCTCCACGACCCATACGCCTGCTCCGGTCACGCAGTTCGACTACAACGGCTACTACCGGGCCGTCAAGACCGAGCCCGTTGACGTCGTGACGTGGGCCGGCGCCTCCTACAAGAGCTTGGCCGCCTTCCAGACCGCCCAGGGCGCCAGCGGCTTCGAGGCGCACAGTTCTGTGGCCATCGACGACCAGGCCACCAATCCCTTCTTCGTGGATCCGAAGACCGACGGCACGGGCGACTACCACCTCAAGAACGGCGCTGCCAACCCGGCTCACCGCCAGGGCGTGGCCCTGCCCGCCGACGTGGCTGCTGCCCTGGGCGTGACGGTGGGCGTGCCCGTCGACCTGGGCGCCTACCCGCTCGGCACGACCGCTACGCCCGCCCTACAGGCCCCGACGGGCCTGACGGCAGCCACAGCGGCCGCGACGCCCACACGGGTGAGCTTGAGCTGGATCAACTCCAACACGGCCAGCAGCGCCACCAGCATCTCGGTCGAGCGCTCCACGACTAGCGCCATCGCCGGCTTCGCGCAACTCACCCCCTCCCCCGCCCTCTCCGGCACGGCCACGGCGTACGCCGACAACTCAGTAGCAGCGGCCACCACCTACTATTACCGGGTGCGGGCGCGCAACACCACCGGCACTTATTCCACCTACAGCAACCCGGTGACCGTGACCACGCCGGCCAAGCTGACGCAGACCATCACCTTCGCTGCCCTGCCCAGCAAGACGGTCGGCGATGCCGTGGCCCTGGCGGCCACGGCCAGCTCGGGCCTGCCCGTGAGCTTCGCCCTGACGGGCCCGGCCACGCTCGACGTCAACAACACGCTCACGCTGACCGGGGCCGGCACGGTGACGGTGACGGCCACGCAGACGGGCAACGCCACCTACGCCGCGGCCTCGGCCGTGGCCCGCACCTTCGCCGTGGCCTCCCCGGCCCTGGCGGCCGGCATCTACACCTTGACGGCGCGCCACTCGGGCCTGGCCCTGGACGTGGAGCGCAGCGGCACGACCGATGGGGTGAACGTGCGCCAATGGACGGCCAACGGCACCGACGCCCAACGCTGGAGCGTGCAGCCTGCTACCGGCGCCCCCGGCTACTACACGCTCACGGCCCAGTGCTCGCAGCGGCGCTTGGCCGTGGATCTGAGCGCCGCCACCAACGGCGGCTACGCGGATGCCACGGCCGAGGGGGTGCGCGTGTTCCAGTACGGCACCAGCGCCACCGACAACCGCCTCTGGCGTCTCGAGCCGGTGAGCGGGGCGCCGGCCGGCACCTACTCGCTCGTCAACCAGTACTCGGGCAAGGCCCTGACCGTGGCCGGGGCCTCGACGGCGGCCGGAGCCGGGGCGCAGCAGCGCACCTATGCCAGCCAGCCCCACCAGCAGTGGACGCTCACGCTCGCGCCCGTTGCCACCGCCACGGCTGCCCGCACGGCCGCCCCCACCCTCACCAGCGGCGCGACGATGAGCGGCGCGACGATGAGCAGCGCGGCCGAGTCGGGGTCGGCCAGCTTGTCAGTGTTCCCCAACCCCAACCAGGGCGAGGCCACGCTGGAGCTACAGAGTGCGGCGGCGGGCAACACGACGGTGTACGTGCACGATGGGCAGGGCCAGCTCGTGAGCCTAGTGGGCGTGCGCCTGCAGGCGGGCACCACGCAGCTGCGGCTGCCCACCCACTTGCGCCCGGGCACCTACCACCTCACCACCCACCTCAACGGCAAGCTCCATCGCTTCACCCTTCAGGTCCAGTAGGAGGAACGCCCACCCCGGCACTCGCCACGAAGGCAGCATAGTGTACTCCCCACTGATAAAGAGGTAAAAGGCTGCCCCAAGGTATTGGGGTGGCCTTTTGCTTGTACGCCGGCTGGCTACGCGGGTAGCGTGGCGCGATGCAACATAATTTCGGCTAGGTAGCTGTCCGTTTCGGCCAGGCTGGTGTTGAGGCGGCGTTGATCGAAGGCATTGTCGATCAGCACCACGCCGTCGAAGTCAATGAGCTGGTCCGTCAGCTGGTTTTGGCGCCCGGCTTTTGCCCGCCGAGTACCACGGCACCTATGCGCTCCGATACGCGCCAGATGGCTGCTACATGTGTCGCTGCCGCCCTTGGATACGGGCTACGTGCTGGTGCGCGTCTGCGGCGTGTACTCAGCGTCCTCGTGGCTGCCTCCGAGTCACCAAGGTAGCATCACCAAACATAGCATCTAAAGCCCCCTTCCCAAAATCCAATCCTCTATACTCCTCCATAAAAAACCGCCCACCACTTGGAGTGGCGGGCGGCTTGCTGTGCCAAGGCTAGCGGCTAAGCGGATAGCTCGGTGCGGCGCTGGGCGATACCTTCCTTGACGGTGGTAAGCAACGCCACTTGGATGGCGATCTGCTCGGCATCCACATTATCGAGGAAGCGGAGGGTGCCGGCGGTCTGGCGTGCGCGCTTTAGTAGGCGCGTGCGTAGCACCAGCAATTCGGCGCGTTCCTCGGTAGCGGCCTGGCGCGTATCCTCGTCAATGTCGGCGGCGGCTAGTACGGCGTCGGCCGAGGCAATTTTAGAATTCACCTTCGCCATTTGGGCATTGGTGCTGGATTTGGAGCGGTCGGCGCGCTCATCGGATAGGTCGAGGTTGATGTCGCGGGCCGTGAAGACGCGCAGCTCGAACTCGATTTTGGCGGTGGCCGCGTCGCACTGGGCGCGGTCCGTCAGGATGGAATAATCTACGGGCATTGGTGAAAGAAAGTATGGTTAAAAGATGTCTCAATGTAAAGGATAATAGTTGAGCTTATACATAGTCTGGGAAATTTTTTTTAACAGTCAGCCAGTAACTCCGGATTCAGACAAGTTCGGCGAGGGTGACGGCTTCGGTTTCATAGGCCAGGGCCTGGGTGCGCAGCAAGTGCCAGCGCGTGACCTCCGCCGCTGAGAGGGGCCGGGCGCGACGCCCTAGCCAGCCAGTGAGCCAGGAGGCGCGGTCAGCATCGGGCGCATTGGGGGGCGGCAGCAGTGTCGGCCGGGCCTGCGCCCAACGGTGGCCATAGTGCGCTTTCTGCACCAGCTTCTCGGCCTCCGCCCGAAGAGTGGCGGCGCGTTGCAGGCATACGCGGCGACGAAAGTCCAGTTCGCCCGCGTCGGGAGCCGGCGTATCGGGCGGGAGGCTGGTGAGCGGTGGGGCGGCGGTTTCGGGAGGGGGCAGGTGCCGGAGCAGCGGCAGGATGGCTTCCGTAAGCGGGAGCGTGAGCCGGCGCCGCCCGGACTCAACACTTTGTACCAACTCACGACTGACGCCCAAGTATAAGGCTAGCTCCTCCTGCCGCAGCCCAAACCACGCCCGGATACGAGCTAACATGTTCTTGGAAACGGCGGCGCGACGAGGCATAAGCTTAAAAAAGTTGTACGTCTATTTCTGAAAACTAAAAAATACCTTACAAACTTCGCGCAGTTTTTGTAACATATTTTTTAGTTTTCCGAACTGAACGTACAGGTCACGTTGCCTTCGACTGCTTGTTAGGCCAGCGCAGCACAGTATCAGCCTAAAGTGCGGCACTCTCTCTCCACGCTTGCTTAGCCGAGGAGGAATTGGATATAGAGCGAAAGCCAGGAAGAGCTTAAAGAACCCAAACGATCGTTCTGCCCCCTTTAATTGCCTTACTCTTGCCTCCGGGTAGGGAGCCAATGTGCGTCAGAACAGTGGCTGCGGACACGATAAATTCAAAATTAGTGATGTGTTCTTAGAGCCGTATGGCGTTGGTCCCGACCGGCACTGCTTGCCAACGTCCGGCCCCACGGCATGTGTGAGTTGGCATTGCTGCGTTGTAGCAGCGCTGATTCTTGCCTTCAGTTCTCGTTCTGCTTATAAGCGTGAGTTTTCTAGAAATAATCATATTGTGTAGTGGAGCTTGACGAGGCCAGCTTGCTACTCGTCGCCTAATTATGCTGTTGGCGTAGCAAACCAGGTCGCTGGTACTTTTTGCGAAACTTCTTATTGTGTTTTTTCTTGACGAATTAAATATTTATCAGATCTTAGTCATCAGGCCCTTTCTCGATTACGTCCTACTCCTGAAGATTCTTCGGCCCACACCTCGTCCCCTGTAAGCCGCTTCGCCACATTGCCACGTTGCGTAACCGATCCTTCGGCGTGGTTCGTCGCCCGCATAGAGGCTCAGCGGTATGCAAGAAATTTCCTGGCTTTCGGAGCTGCGCTTCCTGCCGTGCCCCCTGCCCGTCCAAGAGACACGGGTCTGCCACGGCCTATCATTTCCTCACACACCTTTTCCCATACATTTTGTGAACCAGACCTCTCCTTGCCACCTATTGCATACCCCACTGCGGCGGGCGCTAGCCTGCAGCGCAGGCCGGTATTGGTTCACCGCACAGCTCGACGGCCCAACCCACCGCTCTACCACAGTCCCGGCGCGCTCTGCTCACGACTGGGCACCCCGCCTGCCGCTTTGGCGCGCCGCTTGGCTGCTGCTGTTCTGGCTGCTCACCAGCCCAACCCCGAGCTTGGGACAAGCCACCACGCTCAACTTCACCTTTGACAAGACATACACCACCAGTGCGGGCGCTTATAAGCCCGACGGCACACTGGTGCGCACCTTGTGGCGCAAAGTGCCCTATGCAGCCGGCACTCATACGGCCAGCTGGGATGGCAAGGATGACGCCGGCCAAACCGTGCCCGCCGGGCCGTACGAGATTAAAATGATCCGCCACAACATGAACTATGTGTGGGAAGGCGTCATCGGCAATACGTCGGCTAGTTCGACCGGGGCCACGGTCCATCGCTCGTATGTTCCCATGATTGGCTTGGCCATTGATGGTACCAACGCTTTTTACGCCAACGACTTCAATGAAGGCGGTCCCCCGGCCAGCCGTTTCGACACGCGCACCCCGCAAGTGAAAGGCGCTGACCTGCTGCACAAGTCCTACAAAGTGGCATTTGCCTACATCGCTACCGACGGCCAGCGGGTGTATACGGCGAACCGGAGTGTGGGCTGGGATGGCGACTGGACCTCGTTCGTGGCTGCGACGAATGTCAGTGACAACGTCCAGGTGAAGTTCTCCGCAGGCGTCATCATTCCCGGCAACGGCGTCAACGATCAAACCTACTGGGATAATGTGATCGATAAGTACGATACGCAGCTAGCCGTGCCCAGCGGCCTCGCCGTGCAGAAAACCGGTAACCTGCTGGCCGTGGCTCACGGCGGACTGAACCGGGTTAACCTGCTGGATAAAACCAGCGGGGCGTTCGTGCGCAATATCACAGTATCCAACCCGCAGGCGCTGGCCTTTGCCCCCAACGGTGACTTATGGGTCGTGACGGGCACTACAGTTGTACGCTACACCAACCTGGGCGCAGCCCCGCAGCTAGTCACCACCATTAGCAACTTCTCGAAGCCATTAGCCGTGGCCGTTCATCCCACCGACAACAACCTGGTGCTGGTGGCCGATGGCGGCACGGTTCACCAGGTGAAGGCCTACACCAGCACCGGGAGCAGCGTATGGACCCTGGGGCAACTGGGCGGGTATAAGGAAGGGACGGCCCCGGAGGTGCGCCCGGATAAGTTCTGGTTCAACAGCGAGTACCGGGCGCCGGGGGCCTTCCTGGCCTTCGAGCCGGACGGTGCGTTTTGGGTTGGGGATCAGGGCAACGCGCGGACCCTGAAATTCTCGGCCGCCCGCACGTATCTCACCCAGCTCATGGTGCATGGCGTGATCCGGGTGACAACGACGGATTTGAATAATCCGACCCGTTTCTTTATGGGGTATAAAGAATTTAAAATCGATTACTCAAAGCCACTAGCGCCCGATAATGGCTCCTGGGAACTGGTCCGCAACTGGGCCAAGCCCGGGTATAACGTAGAAAGCGGGGGATTTCCGACTGTTGTCACCCTTAGCAATGGCCGTACGTACGCAACGCTTCACTCCAACAATGAGGTAGTAGAGCTAACCAGCAGCGGAGTCAGAACTACCGGCGTTCGGATCCCCGGCAGCTACCTAGACAATCAACTGCTAGAAGCCAATGGGGCGCTGCAGTACGCTAAAAAGGGAGCGAACGACGTCGCTTTCTATCAGAAGCCCTTGTCCGGATTCGACGCGGCGGGCAATCCCACCTGGGGGGCGGAGGTATTGCTGGGCGGTACCCCGATCAAGCCGGGCGAGCCGTACTATAACAATGCCGTCGTCTTCGTTAGCTGGGTCAAACTCACCGCCTCTGACGTGATCGTTGCTTTTGATAATTCTTCCAAAGGCAACACCGGGATGCACCTGGGCGGCGTCAAGAAAGGCACCAACCAATGGCTATGGAAAGCCAGCCCCACTGGCTGGCTCGATGGGCTGGGCACGTACCAGTCGCAGGATGTGGATGGCACCACGCAGTATGCGGGCAACAAACTTCTGACCAGCGGTAAAAACATCGTGTACGGGCTGCACGGCGAATTCTGGAAACATCAGGCCTCGGGAAACGTGGGTCAAGCCAACCAGTTCATGCACTTCCACGACAACGGCCTATTTGTGGGCCAATTTGGCGAGAGCTGGTACTACAGCAAACCAGGGCACGACAACGGTGCGGTGGCGGGCAATGCCGGCAACGCGTTCAGCCCGGAGCTGACGACGGTCAACGGGGTGCTCTACATGTACCACAACGATGAGAGCAGCCACAGCGCCGGGCACCGCTGGCGCTTGGAGGGTGCCAATGCTATCGAAGAGCTGAAGGGCACGGGCCCGCTAGGTAGCACCATCACCGTGGGCCCGGGTACGCCACCCGTAGCCTTGCGGGCAGCGGACAATCCGGCCAACGCAGTGGCGGGCCTGCAATACGGCTACTATGAAGGCGACTGGAACGCGCTGCCCGACCTGACCGCCCTCACGCCCACCAAAAGCGAGACCGTTGCTACTTTCGACCTGAGCCCGCGCACTCGCGAGGATGGCTTTGCCTTCCGTTACACGGGCTACGTCACCGTGCCCGCCGACGGCATCTACTCCTTCTCGACCACTTCCGACGACGGCACCAAGCTCTGGATTGGCTCCACCCTGGTCGTGAGCAACGATGGCTTGCATGCTGAGCAGGAGCAGAGCGGCACGATTGGTCTGAAAGCGGGCAAGCACGCCATTACGGTCGCCTACTTCGAGAAGGCCGGGGGCCAAGCGCTGAGCGTGAGCTACGCCGGACCCGGCCTGGCCAAGCAAGTGATTCCGGCCATGGCCCTCTCCCGGCCGGGCAATGCCCCCGCCATGGGCTCCGTGGCTGACGGGGTCTACCGGCTTGTGGCCCGGCACTCGGGCAAAGCCCTGGATGTGTACGCCGGCTCGCAGGCCGACGGCGGGCAAGTGGTGCAATGGACACCGAATGGAAGGAACAACCAAGAGTGGCAGGTGATTGCTACCGGCGCAGGGTACTACCAGCTGCTGGCCGCCCATAGCGGCAAGGCGCTGGACGTGCAGGGCAACAGCCTAGCCGATGGCGCGGCCGTGCAGCAGTACACGGCCAACGGCACCGGGGCGCAGCGCTGGAAGCTGGAGGCCACGGATGGGGGCTACTACCGGCTGGTGAACCAGAGCAGCGGCAAGGCCCTGGACGTGAACGGCGGAGCGGCGGCTACGCAGGACGGGGCGCGGGTGCAGCAGTGGGCCTACAGCGGCAGTGGCGGCGCCAACCAGCAGTGGAAACTTGAGCCCGTCAGTGCCGCCCGCACCGCGGCCGTCGCCCCGCGCGCTGCCACACGCTCGACCACCCTTGGGGAGATGACTCTTGGGGAAACGGCGGGCGTGGCGGTGCCGGTGTCGGTATACCCCAACCCGAGCCCGGCCGGGCAGGCGCAGACCGTCACGTGGCGGGCGCAGGCGGCGCAGCATGTCACGCTGCACGTGTATACCGATCAAGGCCGCTTGGTGAGCTTGCTCACCCGGTCCGTGCCCGAAGGCGAGAGCCACTTCGCGCTGCCCACACAGCTGCCGGCCGGCACCTACTACCTCCAGGCCTCCCTTGACGGGGAGCTTCAGCGCTTCACCCTCCAAGTCGAGTAAACCCCGCCCCTGGACTAGCGGCCTCGGGGCTAGTCCAGGGGTTAAGCCTTTTGTACTTAACATTTTAACTGCCCCCACATACTCACACCACATTTAACCACCTACACAATGAAGAAAACTACTTTTTGCGGTGGCCGAGGCTACCAGCCTGAGTGCTCAAACCGCTGGAGCGGCTGGTTGGTAAGCTTAGCGCTGCTAGCCGGCGGATCGGCCGCGCAGGCGCAGACTACAGCCCGTTCAGCCGATACGTTTGTCGAGAGCGTGGGCGTGAACACGCACTGGGAGGCGGGCAACGTCTACACCACGCGCTACGCCGAGCTGAAGACCAAGCTCGGGACCAGCGGCATCCGCCACGTGCGCGACGGGTGTGCGAGCCGTATGTACCAGCGGGCCACCGACCTGTTCACCGCCTACGGCATCCGTACCACCTTCATTACGGGCCGCCGTGCGGGCAACTACTTGGCCCCGTTGCAGCCGGCTCGGGTACAAGAAGAAATTGACGAAGTCAAGGCCAACGCGCTAGCAGCCACCGCGGCCCTGGAAGCGCCCAATGAGTACGATTTGTTCCACGACGCGCGCGAGACCGATTGGGTGGGCAACATTCGCGCCTACACGCAGGCGCTCTACACCAAGACCAAGGCCGACCCGGCGCTGCGGAGCCGCCTGGTGCTAGGCCCCTCGGTAACAAGCGAGGCGGCCGCCAAGGCTGTGGGCGACTTGGACGCCTACTGTGACTACCCGAGCATCCACCCTTATCAGTCGAATCGCTGGCCCGGCACGCCGGGCTGGGGCGACAACGGCTACGGCAGCATTACTTACCAGTTCGATGTGCTGCGCAACCAGAGTCCGGCCGGCAAGATGCCTTTCGCCACCGAGTGCGGCTATGCCAACGACGTAGCCGCCACCGGCGTGTCGGAAGAAGCGGAGGGCAAGTACACAGCGCGTATGTTCGCCGAGTTCTTCCGCCGCGGCATCGTGCGCAGTTTTAAATACGAGTTAGTGGACGAGGGCACCGACCGCACCAACCGGGAACAGTCGTTTGGGCTGCTGCGCAACGACTTGAGTGAGAAGCCCGCCTACCGCGCCGTCAAGAGCCTGCTGGGCCTGCTGGCCGACCCGGGCGCAGCCTTCACGCCCGGTACGCTGGCCTACACGCTTAGCGGCAGCACCACGAACGTGCGGCAGCTGCTGCTGCAAAAGCGCAGCGGCGAGTTCTACCTACTCCTGTGGCTGGAGGTGCCCAGCTGGGATGTGAACACCCACGTGGACTTGTATCCGGCCGCCCAGACCGTGACGGTGACGCTGCCGGCTGGCGCCGTGAACAAGGCCGTGGGTTACGCCTTCGACAACAGTGCCAACCTCAATACGAGTTCTTATGCCTTGACTGCCAACGCTTTCAGCCTGCCCGTCACCGACAAGATCACCGTGCTCAAACTCACCCCGCCCACGGCCGGCCCGGTAGCCGACGGGGTGTACGTGCTCACGGCGCGCCACTCGGGCAAGGCCCTGGACGTGCCGCGCTCAAGTACGGTTGATGGCGTGCAGCTGCAGCAGTACACGGCCAACGGCACGGGCGCGCAAAGCTGGCAGCTCACGGCCACCGGCGGCGGGTACTACAAGCTGGTGAACCAGACCAGCGGCAAGGCCCTGGACGTGCGCGGCCAGAGCCTGGCCGACGGGGCGCCCGTGCAGCAATACACCGACAACGGCGGGGCCAATCAGCGCTGGAAGCTGGAGGCCACGGACGGGGGCTACTACCGGCTGGTGAACCAGAGCAGCGGCAAGGCCCTGGACGTGAACGGCGGAGCGGCGGCTACGCAGGACGGGGCGCGGGTGCAGCAGTGGGCCTACAGCGGCAGCGGCGGCGCCAACCAGCAGTGGCGCCTCACCCCCATCACGACTACCACCAGTCGTACGAGCTCGACGCTGGCCGCGCCGGCTCTCTTTACGGAGGCCGTATCGGCGAGCTTGTCAGTGTATCCCAACCCCAACCAGGGCGAGGCCACGCTGGAGCTACAGAGTGCCGAGTCGGGCAGTACGAGCGTGTACGTGCACGACGGGCAGGGCCAGCTCGTGAGTCTGGTCAGCGTGCGCCTGCAGGCGGGCACCACCCGCTGGCGCTTGCCCACGCGTTTGCGGGCCGGCACCTACCACCTCACCACCCGCCTCGACGGCAAGACCCACCGCTTCACCCTCCAGGTTCAGTAAGATTTCTCCACTAGGTCTGCTCTAGTGAGCAGGCCTTTTTTTTTCCTCACCTTACTTTCTCGTCATGAACCCCATCTGTACCCAGCTTCGACTTGCCGAAGCCCAGGTTCCCTTTCTTTGCCGGAACCTTCACTTATGCTGCCTGCTGGTGGCTTGGCTGTTGCTGCCCGGCCTGGTCCGGGCGCAGCAGATTACCAACAAATCACTTCCTGGAAAGCAAGTGTGGGTGAGCCAGCTGCATGAAATCGCTTACTACGATTTTCCGCCCGAAAACACCTACTACGGTGCGCATTACCCCCTGACGCTCCAGCCTAACTACATGGCCAGGCGACCCAGTGACAACTTGGCCCGCTACGTGGACGCGGGCATTACCGGCATTCACCACTTAGTGCACGAGTACGGCAGCGCTCCGGGGGCTTGGGAAGGTTTGCTCAGTGGCGCCGACCAGTACAAGGGCACCTTCACCATCGCGCCCGAAATCATTTACTTCGGCGGGGCGGCAGACGTGTTGAAACAGTACGCCGCCATTGCTGCCAACCACGTTTCAGCGGCCCGCGTCACCCAAGATGGCGTATCCAAGCTGGTGGTCTACTCGTACGGCAGCCGCTACTACGGCACGGCGCAGCAGTGGCAAGCGGTGAAGGACGAACTGGCCAACAACAAGACCCCCATTTTCTTCGTGGGCGATTTAGCAACCGAGGGCAGTGTTACGGCCAATCAAAGCAAAATAACGCCGTACTTCAGCTGCTTCGACGCCCACTGGAACTTTGATTCCAGCGCCGAGAATTTCTGGCCCGACTTGATCGGGTTGATGAACAACGCCAACCGCCCGTTTGCCGGCGGCACGATGATCGGCTACAACCGCGAGAAGCCCAGCAGCGGCGGCTACGACGATTCGCGGGCCACGGCCAAGTACCGCAAGCACTGGGATCTAAGCCTGACCTCGGGCCTGCAATGGCAGAACCTGGTTACCTGGAACGACGTGTCCGAATTGCACGACATCTGGCCTACCAGCGAGTGGAACTGGACGCTAGCTGACCTCACGGCCTTCTACTCGGCCCAAATGCGGGGCACGGCGTACCCTGCGCGTCTGATCACACCGCAGCTCTACGTCACCACGCCGCAGCGGGTGAACGTGGGGCAAACTAAAAGTCTGCCAGCTGAAGCGTTGGTGCTCAATACCGGCACGGCAGCCATGACCGTGCAGATTCAGTTGATTGATGGCAACGGTAGCAACTCGGGAGCGCCGGTGTCTACTTCGGTAGCGGCGGCCAAGGCCGGGGCCGCCACGCTGTCGGTGAACCTGACTTCTTTGCCGGCCAAACGTTTTCTGCGAGCCAAGGCTACGATGACCAACGCCAGTGGCGCGGTGGTGCAACAGGTACTGTCGGCCCCGATTTTAGTGTTCGACACCAACGAGCAGTTCGGCGAAGTGAAGTACGCCCGCACGCACTACAACTCGATTCCGGCTTACCGCGCCCTTTCGGGAGTAGGTCTTACTGTCTCCGGAGACCCGCGCGGGACGGGAGCCACGGCCACGGCCGTGCCGGCTGCCGGTACACAGGTGCGCTTCGCCGAAGTGCTACACAACACGTACTCGGTGAAGAACATGTTCAACACAGCGCCTTACACCACCGCCATTCCGGCCGTGGACTCTTACCGGGAGGACAAGCAAATGAACGTCTCGGCCGCCGGCTTTTACGGGTCGCGCATCATCGACGAGCAGGAACGCGTTGGCTATTCCGACCCGGTGTATTTTTCACCCACCTTGCGTACGCCCGAAAACCCGGCTAATGTGGTCAATGGCCTCGACTATGCTTACTACGAGCACACGGGCGATGCCGAACCCGACCTAAGTCAGATAACGGCGGTTAAAAAAGGAACAGCAGCTACTTTCGACCTGTCTCCCCGCAACCGGGAAGATTACTTTTCTTTCAGCTACACCGGCTACCTGAACGTACCGACGGACGGAAGCTACGGGTTCTCCCTCAATGCCGACGACGGCTGCAGGCTCTACATTGGCGACCAGTTGATCGCGACAGCCAACGGGGAGGGATCCATAGCGCTCAAAGCCGGGCGGCACGCCATCAAAGTCACCTATTTTGAGCGCTACGGCGGCCAGTCTATTAGCTTGAGCTATGCGGGTCCTGGCATTGCCATGCAGCCTATCCCGGCCAGTGCGCTATTCCGAGTTGGTGCTTCGGTTCCGGGGAGTACGCTGGTCCGGGTGGAGGACAGCCAGGCCGGGTGGACGTACTCGTCGGCAAACTTTTTCCAGCAAAGCCAGGCCGACGCCTCGGGCGGCAGCGTGCACGTGGGCTATGCGGCCGGCGATTACGCCCAGTACACGTTCAGCGGCACGCAGGTTAAGCTCTACGGCCACAAGTTTGCCGAGGGCAAAACGGCCGACATCTACCTCGACAACCTGACCACGCCCGTGGCCACGGGCGTGAGCTTCGCCAGCGCCACGAGCCAGCCGCAGGCGCTGGTCTGGACCTCGGCCATGCTGGCGGCGGCCTCCCACACGGTGCGGGTCGTGACCCGCGGCGACTGGATTGAGCTCGACTACCTCGAGTATACGCCCGCGTCCACGGTGGCCCCGACCGGGGTGGCCGATGGGGTGTATGTACTCACGGCACGGCACTCAGGCAAGGCCCTGGACGTGCCGCAGTCCTCGACGGCCGACGGCGTGCAGTTGCAGCAGTACACGGCCAACAATACGGGCGCGCAGTGCTGGCGCGTGAGTGCCACCGGCAATGGGTACTACAAGCTGGTGAACCAGACCAGCGGCAAGGCCCTGGAGGTGCGCGGCAGCAGCACGGCCAACGGAGCAGCCGTGCAGCAGTACACCGACAACGGCACGGGGGCGCAGCGCTGGAAGCTCGAGGCCACGGACGGGGGCTACTACCGGCTGGTGAACCAGAGCAGCGGCAAGGCCCTGGACGTGAACGGCGGAGCGGCGGCTACGCAGGACGGGGCGCGGGTGCAGCAGTGGGCCTACAGCGGCAGTGGCGGCGCCAACCAGCAGTGGAAACTTGAGCCCGTCAGTGCCGCCCGCACCGCGGCCGTCGCCCCGCGCGCTGCCACACGCTCGACCACCCTTGGGGAGATGACTCTTGGGGAAACGGCGGGCGTGGCGGTGCCGGTGTCGGTATACCCCAACCCGAGCCCGGCCGGGCAGGCGCAGACCGTCACGTGGCGGGCGCAGGCGGCGCAGACCGTCACGCTGTCCGTCTACACGGATCAAGGTCGGCTAGTCACGCGGCTCACCCGGTCCGTGCCCAAAGGCGAGAGCCGCTTCGCGCTGCCCACCACGTTGCCGGCCGGCACCTACCTGCTCAAGGCCACACTCGACGGTAAGCCCCAGTCCTTCCGCTTCCAAGTCGAGTAAACGCCGCCCCTACTGCCCAATGGCCGGGCCCACACACCCGCATGGGCCCGGCCGTTGGGGCAGGCCCGAAGCAGCCGGTTTATGTCTTGCCTTCCTTCTTGTTCCTTTCCACTTTTTCTTGTATCACCCATGAAAACACCTTGTTTCACGTTACCCCATCGCCTTCGCCTGGGGGCCCACCTCGGGACTCTTACCCTGTTGGCTGCTACGGCGCTGCTGACCGGCTGCCAACAGGAAGTAGCAGTGGAACCCGATCACCCCTTGACGGCCACCGCCACTAGTGAGGCCCGCAGCAATCTCTTACTCGAACTGCTCGAAGGCACTTCTGGTGCGCGTGCCATAGAGACCACGCCGGGGGCCAAGGTGGAAACGACCACTGCGCGGGTGCGGGCCGGGGCCAAGTCTATGGCTTTCTCCTCCCCTACCTCCGCTTCTTTCCGGGCGGAGCTGGTGACGCGCTACACCAAAATCGGCGATTCGGTCTGGGAAGGCTGGTCGTATTATTATCCAGCCACGGGCAACGTTTCAGGCAACCAGGGTCAATGGGCGGCGTATCCGACCAACCGGGATTTCCGCAATGGCATCCAACTGTTCCGGGGTATGGACCCAAAGTACCTGAGAGCCCGCGTAGGACACTTCCTGGGTACGGCCTCGGACATCGATCTTGTCTACTATGGGCTGCGCCACCCCGAAGGGCAGTACGACATCGTGAGCGAGGGCTTTCCGCTGTTCAAGATTTCGGCCGCCCGCGGCAAGTGGGTGGACTACGTGCTGCACGCCAAGTGGACGCAGGGTACCGACGGTTTCCTGGAGCTATGGGTGCGCGTGGGCGGTGACGCCGGCACCTGGACCAAGAAGATCGATTATAAAGGACCTACCTGGTGGAGTGATGAGGATTTGGGGCCCTACACCAAACTCGGCATCTACCGGCCGGGGGACTACCCGGTGAGCCTATGGGCGGACGAGTACCGGGCTGGAAGTGGCAGCGCGAGCTTTGCCGACGTAGCCCCCGGCGGTACGGCTACGCCTCCACCTCCTAGTGGCGGCACTACTGAATCCGTTAGCCTGGAAGCGGAAAGCGTGGCTGTGGGCACGCCGCTGAGCAAAGCGGCCGACGCCGCCGCCTCGGGCGGGCAGTATGTGGTGTACCCCTCCGGCTCGGCGAACCCCAATCCCGCGGTCCGGGCCACGTACGATTTCACCCTCAGCCAGGGTGGCACCTACAAGGTGTGGGGCCGCGTCATTGTGCCCGGCACGAGCCGCGATTCGTACTGGGTGAAAGTCGATAACGGCCCCTGGGTGAAGTGGAACCTGATTCCGTTGGGCAACAGCTGGCATTGGGACGACGTGCACGACTACGACAACAACAGCCAAGCGATGGTGTACAACTTGAGCGCTGGCGCTCACACGCTCTACCTCAGCGAGCGGGACGCCGACACGAGGCTGGACAAGCTAGTGGTCACCAACGACTTGGTCAACGCCCCCACACCGTAGCCGCATAGGGCTCAACCGGGCGGTATTCGCCTTACCTTCCTAAGCTTTCTTCACACGTAACCCGCGAGTAAGTCCACACCAGATAGCGGGCTTATTTGCGGGTTACGTGTGGTTTACTTAGCAGCATTCCCTTGAGCTAGCAGTGTTCTTCGTCGCTAGCCGGCTTGTTCTTCGCCTTCCCTCGTGCTAGGTGATGCATTGTAATAGAGGGGAAAATGCGCAAGCCTGCGCTCTACCACATAGCAATAGGGCAGGCCATGGTTTTTGGCTAGTCAATCAATCCAGCCAAGGCTTCGAGGTAGGCTAGTAACGGGGCTCATTGCGTGTCAATTCTTTCTTTGAAGTGACGGTGCCGCTGGCCAGAAAATGCCGTCGCGAACAAGAATGAGTTCTGGCTGGCCGCTAGGACAGCTCATTCCGGTGGGAATAGGAGTAATTTGCTTAGTGGCCAGAAGTAACAACCAATAGTTAACGGATGTACGCGCCACCAGCCGCCATTTCTGTTCCTACAGCCTCTACGTTGAGGCCTACTAAGTCGAGGATGGCGAAGACAGGTAAGTAACTTGGGTAGCGTTTTTCAATCTCGGCCTTTATGGCCGCTTTCTCTTCCATGGCCACTGCGTTGTCGGTCGGCTAATAACTGCCGAAAAGCTTGCAGGTAAGTTTGCTGCTCGTTGAGAATGGTTGCTGTTAGGCCACTGTTGCCGTGGCCCGGGTGTAGGGTAGCATCGGCGCCGTACTTGCTCTTGAGGTAATCGAGCTGCCGCCGCCAGGCTTCGGAACGACCTTCGAGCGTGAATGGGGTGCGTTGCCGCCCGGATATATCGCCGGAAAATAACACATTCTCTTGCGGCAGAAAGTACAACAGCGAAGATTTGAGGTGATCTAGCTAGGCCGGACAGAGTTGGGATGTTGTTTGAAGATGGGTTTCGAAGTGATTGGGGGCAAGATAGCCAAGTGCGGAATGGCGCCGTTCCGCATTGTAATAGGCGATGTGGTGGCTGATTTCGAGCTTGGCTTCGGCTAGGCCAAGGAAGCTGCCCCAGTCGAGCAGTTCGGCTTTGAAGCGGCTCCGACAGGATTCAGCGTGCGCCTTATCGTAGCAGTTGCCCCGGCGGCTCATGCTTTGCTGCGCGCCGTTTTGCGCAATCAAGTCCTTGAATCGGGTGGCGGTGTACTGGCTGCCCTGGCGCGGCAAATACGTGATGTCGCCCACCCAGACCCGGTTGGGGGTGGGACTGGCTGGCTAAGCAAGTGGTTGGGTGCGGCGCGCACGGCCGGCGCCACACGCAGCATCTGGCAGAGCTGGCGCACCGGCACGTGGGCCACGCGTTGGGCGATGTACTGATAGACGCTCACCGGGTCGGCTGGCCGAGCCTGCGCCTACAGCAGGCAACTGACCAAGGCTTTTTTTAAAATGTCCAGCTCCTGCGCCAACCGCTTGTTGGCGGCGCGCAGCGCCCGCACCTTCAGGTCGCAGGCCGCTTCCACACTACCCACTTCGGCTACCAACTGTGCTTGTTGCCAGCGGTAGAGCAGCTTGGGGGCTGATGCCTAACTGCTGGGCGGCCGCCTGCGTGCTGCGGCTCTCGCTGGCCAGACGCAGGGCCTCGGCCTTGAAGGCCGCGTCGTACTTACGCCGTTTGTCGGGCGACGCCCAGTTGGTTTTTGCCGCCATTACAGAACAAAGATACGTCCTGCTTCTGTCCGCCTTGCCCAGACCACCTCAACAAGCGACCGGACGCTTCGGTGCTTCACACGTTGCCCATCTGCCATTGGTCATTGGCTGCCAATGCCTGACCTTGCTGTTACCGCTACAACTTCTGCTGGCCGAAAGCGAGGTAGTCCGTGGTGGACAAGCTTGGCACAAAGGCTTCTAGACTACGTGCTAGTTTAACCACAAATAATTGTACTATCCGAGACACCATCTTCATAAGAGTATTACCGCTCACATAGCGTTTTGTCCGTTGACATAGCATAATTGGACGTTAGTCCGCAAAAAGCACCTTTCTATTGCACTATTCTCCTGGTAATTAGATCTTTCCAATACTTTTGGCAAGGCTTTTCTTAGCCCACTTTTCACCTCTCACATCCAGCCTTTCACACGTGTTCGATGCCTACCTCTTCTGTCACAACGAGGACTGCGAGTGTCCGCGCCGCCTGGCGCCACATTAGTCGCTTACTACTGCTACTGACCTGCGGGCTGCTAAGCCCCTGGGTTACTCGAGCCCAAACTACGCTACTGGGCCATACCCTCACGGCGGGCCACCCGCGGATAAGCTTCACCCCGGCCAAAGCCGATAGCATCCGCAGCCGCATTTTCGCCACCCGCCCCACCTACTCGGCCCCTGGTGTGTACGCTACTGCCCCCGTGTATTCGGCGGCGCCCGCCAATTCGCGCTTCGTGCGGGGCTACCAGA
The DNA here is from genome assembly GCF_057808495.1 of Hymenobacter sp. M1-2. Classification (NCBI taxonomy): domain Bacteria; kingdom Pseudomonadati; phylum Bacteroidota; class Cytophagia; order Cytophagales; family Hymenobacteraceae; genus Hymenobacter; species Hymenobacter sp. M1-2. Next base: position 1,806 of record NZ_JBTYZO010000042.1, on the reverse strand, counting down.
GCCTTAAGGCCCAAGGCGAAGACTTTTTGACGGACGATGCCACCGGCAATCCCGCGCAGACCAACAACCCCGCTCTGGGCTACCAGCCCGGTAACCCGTGGGCCCGCCGGGTGCTAGCCCGTCAGCAAACGTTCGCTAGCCTTTACCTGCTTGACGGTGACCGGCGCTGGCTCAACAAAGCCAAAGCCGACCTCGACGCCATCTGCGCCTTCACTTATCCTCTCACGGCCGCATCTGATGCTGTGGCCCATTCCAACGCAGGTTGGATAGGCGATGATCCTGGCGACGACAATCTGGAGACCGCCGTCTGGACCGTGGCCGTATCCATCGGCTACGACTGGCTCTACCAGGGGCTGACGGCGGCCGAGCGCACCAGGTACGGGAACGCCATCATCCGCCGCGGGCTCCGCTACGGATTACGGCGCATGGCCCAAAATCCGTCCTGGGCAGTGGGCAACAATACTCCAGGGCTGAACGGCAACTGGGGATTAACCGTCAACGGCGGGCTGGGCGTAGGCGCGCTGGCCGTGGCCGATATCAAGCCCGACACGGCGCAGCTGATGCTCACCCGAGTACGGGCCAACTACCTGACTAACACCAAGCACGCGCTGGCCCTCTACGCACCGGACGGGGGCAGCTATGAGGGCGTTACCTATTGGGCCTTTGGGCTGGAGTACCAGCTCTACTTTTTCGACGCGCTGCGTACGGCCCTTGACCCGCAGATGCTGGGTATGACCCAAGCGCCGGGCTTCGCCAACGCCTATACCTATGCCCTGCACATGAACGGGCCGCTGGGCCGCAATTTCAACTATGGCGACCAAGGCGACGGTAATCAAACTGTGTCCTGGGCTGGCTTGTGGCTGGGCCGCGAGTTCAACCGGCCCTTGTTCGCGCAACAGGGCTTGGGCTCGAATAACTTGTTTTCGGCCTACCACATGCTGTGGTACCGAGACGCGCTGATGAACGGGCCAGCCCTGCTGCCGGTCAAGGACGGCCGCTACCGCGGACCTGGCGTAGCCACGCTGCGCAGTGCCTGGAAAACGCGCAACGGCTTCTTCACCGGCCTGCTGGCCGGCCCTAACGAGTGGAGCCACGCCCACCTCGACAACGGCATGTTCGTGCTCGACGGCCTGGGCCAGCGCTGGGCCGTGGACATGGGTGCCGACGATTACAGCCTGTCCGGCTCCTTCAACAGCTGGGCGCAAGACGGTATTGGCGGGAAGCGGTGGCGTTACTACCGCTGGGGTACGGCTGGGCAGAACACGTTAGCCATCAGCGCACAGACGCAGCAGCCCGGCGGCTACGCCAACCAAAAATTCAACTCGCGCGATTCTATTGTTGCCTTTCAGTCGTCGCCAGCCAAAGCTTTCGTGATTGGCGACTTAACAGATTCGTACGCGCCCCTGGCCGCTAACCCGTCGAACGTCTACACGCCTGTTGGTGGCGACGCGCGCCGCCTGAGCCGGGTGCAGCGCGGCATCATGCTCTTCGACTCGACCCAAGTGCTCATCCAAGACGAAATTACGGCGGAGGCATCTGTCGAAGTAATTTGGCAGATGCACACGCGAGCCCAAATCACGGGTCTACCCGCTGGCAGCAGCACCACGCGTAGCGTGACCTTGACGCAAAATGGCATAAACCTGAAGGTTGAATTACTGGCGCCGACGCCGGCTGGCGCTTATTTCGACGCAGTGACAGCCGACCCGGGTCCAACCGTCACTGGCGAACCCCAAAATCCCAACGCAGGCGTACGTAAGCTGCTCGTGCGCCTGCCAGGCACGGGTAAGACGCCGGCCGGCGCCAGCC
>NZ_JBTYZO010000041.1:0-23288 GCF_057808495.1 Hymenobacter sp. M1-2 | reverse complement strand
TGGCTTTCTGTTGCAAGCACTCCGCCTTGCCTGATTTTGGTGCGGGAGCCCTACCGGCGCGGCGACATATTGGTAAAATTGGCCGGATATAGAGACGTGAAGCCCTATCGGGGCGGCACCCTTCGGTGCAACGGAATGGGTGTGGCCCCGATGGGGCTCTTTTGTTGAAGGCTTACTGGTAGCTACCAACATGCCGCCGCGCTGCGGCTCACGCTGCGAGTCTTACTATCTCGACTCTTCATCGCCGTACTCCGTTCTGCCCGCTTTTTGGCGGGCTGAACGGTCGCCGTGAGCTGACGGTGTTTCGTCTGATCGGTCGCCACAATTGCTCCTTGCTCCTTATTCATTACTCATTGACTAAACCGCGCGTCCTTCGACCAGTCAGCCCGCCAAAAAGCGGGCAGACCGGAGTATGGCAATTCCTCATTCTCAATTCTTCATTCCTAACCCCGCGTTGGTACCTTTGCGGCCATGCAGCACACCCTTTCGCTTTATAACACGCTTACTCGCCGCAAAGCCCCGTTTGAACCCCTGCATGCTCCCTTCGTGGGCGTGTATCTCTGCGGCCCAACCGTGTACAGCGAGGCGCACGTGGGCAATGCCCGCGGCCCCGTCGTGTTTGATGTGCTGACGCGCTACTTGCGCCACCTTGGCTACACCGTGCGCTACGTGCGCAACATCACCGACGTAGGCCACCTCGAAGGCGACGCCGACGAAGGCGAAGACAAAATCACGAAACGAGCTAAGGCGCAGCGCATCGAGCCCATGCAGGTGGCTGAGCAGTACGCCAATCTCTACCACCGCCACATGGAGGTGCTGGGCTGCTTGCCGCCCGATATCGAGCCGCGCGCCAGCGGCCACATCACCGAGCAGATTCAGATGATTCAGGAAATCATCGACAATGGCTTTGGCTACGAAGTCAATGGGTCGGTGTATTTCGATGTGCCTGCGTACAACGCCGCCGGCCGGGGTTACGGCAAGCTTTCTAACCGTGTAGTGGAAGAGCTGCTGGCTGGTTCCCGCGACAACCTCGCCGGGCAAGATGAGAAGCGTAGCCCGCTGGATTTTGCGCTCTGGAAACGCGCCGACGAGCGGCACCTCATGCACTGGCCTTCGCCCTGGAGCGAAGGTTTCCCGGGCTGGCACCTGGAGTGCTCAGCCATGAGCCGCAAATACCTGGGCGCCGAGTTCGACATTCATGGCGGCGGACTGGACCTCATGTTTCCACACCACGAGTGCGAAATAGCCCAGAGCCAAGCCTGCAACCACCCCACCAACGAGGCGCAGGTGTGGATGCACAACAACATGATTACGGTGAACGGCCAGAAGATGAGCAAGTCGCTCGGCAACTTCATCACCATCACCGACTTGTTTGCGGGCCACAACGCCACGCTACCGCAGGCCTACTCGCCCATGACGGTGCGCTTTTTCCTGCTGCAAGCGCACTACCGTAGCACGGTTGATATTTCGGACGAGGGTTTGCAAGCGGCCCGCAAAGGCTACCGCAAGCTCATGAACGGCCTGCGCTTGCTCGATAAGCTGGTGCTGCCCGAAGGCATTGAGCGCGCTGCCGATACGGAGAAAGCCGATGCGGAGCTGGATAAGCTGGTAGCCGATACGTTCGTGGGCCTCAACGATGATCTGAACACGGCCCGCGCCATTGCGAGCTTGTTCAACCTGCTGCGCAAATTCAACGGTTTTGGCGCCAACCTGGCTACGCTGGCGCAAGTGAGCGAAGCCTCCCTGCGGGCGGCTATTGCGGCTTACCGCCTGCTGGTGCAGGATGTGCTAGGACTCGTAGATGAGCCCCGCGCTAACCCGGAACAGTTGCTCGACCTCACGCTGCGCTTCTATTCCGAAGCCAAAGCCACGAAGGCGTACGATAAGGTAGATGAAATCCGGGCGGCGCTTAAAGGACAGGGTATCGTGATTAAAGACACCAAAGCCGGCGTGGAATGGGCGTACAGCGAGGAGTAAAAAGTGCGGCATAAGCCTTAGCTTGTGCCCTAAACCGCCTGCTTGCCACCCGATAAGGGCAGACGTATTTACTTCTCTTTTCTTTTACCAACCGGCACTAAGTAGTGGGCCAAAAGTAAGGGCGCACGAATTTGCTCGTAAGATTCTGCGGAGCGCACATCTGTCTCGCTGCTCAAGTCTTACTTCTCATATCTCATTACTTAGCTCCACGCTCACAACGCTTACGCTCTATGAAGTTTATTTTTGCTCGTCTTGCGCCGGTTGCTCTTTTAGCGCTGCTGGTACTAACTGGCTGCCCCAATAAGAAAACCACTACCGAAACCGATACGCCGGCCAAGCTGCCGGCCGCTCCCGCCCTCAACGCCGACTCAGCTTATGCCTTCACCGCTAAGCAGGTGGCCTTTGGGCCGCGCGTGCCCAACACACCGGCCCACGTTAAGACGGGAGACTGGGTGGTGAGCAAGTTCAAGGCGTACGGCCTGACGGTGCGGGAACAACCCTTCGAGGCTATGGCCTTCGATGGCAAGATGCTGCGGGCGCGCAATATTATTGCGCAGTTTCAGCCCCAAGCTGCGCGCCGCGTCACCATCTTCACGCACTGGGATACCCGCCCCTTCGCCGACAAAGACGAGAAAAACAAAAATGCGCCGCTCGATGGCGCTTCCGATGGTGCCAGCGGCGTAGGTATCGCACTGGAAATGGCCCGCGTGCTAGCCGCCCAGCCCGACAGCCTCACGCCAGCTGTGGGCGTGGATTTCGTGCTGTTTGATGCCGAGGACTATGGCTACGATTCGAGCACGCAGGGGGATCTGAAAAATCAGTTGGCTGCGCTAGAGTCGCAAGGTGGCTCTAGTTGGTGCCTAGGCTCGCAGTACTGGGCTAAAAACCTGCTGCCCGCCAACTACAAGCCGGAATATGGGATTCTGCTGGACATGGTGGGTGCCAAAAACGCCAAGTTCAGCCGCGAGGAACTGTCGCGCCAGCAGGCCCGCGACGTAGTAGACAAGATTTGGAACATCGCCGCCCAGATCGGATACTCCGACTATTTCCTGTTCCAAGACAGCGGCGGCATCACCGACGACCACGTCTTCACCAACCAAGCTGGTATCCGCACGGTTGATATCATTGACCATCTACCCGTCGGCGATGCGTACTTTCCGGCCTACCACCACACCACCCAAGACAACATGAGCGCCATTGACCGGCGTACGCTCAAAGCAGTAGGCCAGACCGTGCTTCAGACTATCTACGGCGAATAAGCCTGGTACCAAAAAAGCCACTACACGTATTCCACTCGTGTGCCGTCAGAGTCTACTACCAAACTCGCTTTTCGGCCGCAAATCAAAGCCATGTTCTGCGGCTCATGCCCCAATGGGAAGCCGTGGGCAACTGGAAAATCGTACTTATTGGCGTAGTGCTGGATGATTTCGTTGGGCGTCTGGCCGAAGGGAACGGTGTTGTCCTGCGGGTTGGTCATGTGGCCTACTAGAAGGCCGGCCAAGCTTTGAAGCTTACCCGTACGATCCAGGTGTACCATCATTCGGTCGATAGAGTACAGGTATTCCTCAATGTCTTCGATGAAAAGGATGCGCCCGGCAGTGGATACGTCGGATTGCGTGCCAGTGAGGGTTTGAAGAAGACTGAGGTTGCCGCCTACCAACTCGCCAGTAGCCGTGCCCAGGCGGTTGAGCGGGTGCGCTGGCACTTCGTAGTGCGCAGGCTCGCCAAATAAGGCTCGTCGTAAACTTTCCAGGGAGTCTTCTCCACCGGGCTGGTTGAAGAGCAGCGGCATTACGCCATGAATGCTTTGGTAGCCGCGCCGTAACAGGTGGCAGTTGAGCGCCGTGATATCGGAGAAGCCAGCCACCCACTTGGGGTTTTCGGAGAAGCCAGCAAAATCGATTTGGTCGATGATGCGGGTGGTGCCGTAGCCACCCCGAGCAATCAGGATGGCGCGAATGTGCGGGTTGTCGAGCTGCTGCTGGAAGTCGCGCCGGCGCAACTCATCATCGCCGCCAAACTGGTGGTGAGTGACGTTGGTGCTTTCGCCTAGCACTACGCGCAAGCCCCAGTTTTCGAGCACGGCTACGGCGGCGGCTAGTTCTTGGTGCGAGGCCGAGCGGGCAGTACAGACGATGGCAACTTGGTCGTTGGGTTGAAGAAACGGAGGGGCAAGAGCGGACATACAGTGCGAATAAGCTACGGGCGCAAACCTACGCACGAAGAAAATGCCTGCGGCTACACCGGGCAGATTTCAGACCCTTGTTGGAGCTAAGCCACTGGTATCATCGTCTTTGTTAGGAGGGCAGTATATCCATGAAAACTAGCAGATTCATGGCGGGCTTCAGATGAGACTTTGCCTCCAAAGAAATGTGTGACATCTTTTCGCGTTACAACATTTTTTGTAACACGAAAAGATGTCACACAAGTACGAAGCCGTAGCAAGCTAGTGGGTAGAAACTGAGGTTCTATTGGCTCAGCCTTTTGCAGCAGTCGTTCGTCCAGACGAGCAGTCTATTTCAGCTGCGGTGGGCCGGCGCTGTTGGTAACAGCAAAGCGGCCCAAATAAGGGTTAAGAACGGGCGCATAAGCAGCAAAATAAGTTGGCACCAAGGTAGAAAGGCCGCCACCATAACACAGAAATGAAAAAACCCTGGCCGTAGTTGGAGCGGCTTCGTAACACTATCATTACACGCTTCACTTCCTATGCATATGAAAACGCTACGCTTTCTAGGGCTGCTAACGCTACTGCTGAGCCTGTTCAAACCATCGGCCAACGCTCAGATTGATACTACCCGTGGCCGCTACTCCCAACCTATTTTCACTGATGTGGAGGTGCAGCGTGGGGTGGTATACGGGCAGGCCGAAAATGTGCTAGGTACCAACCAAATCTTGCGGATGGATATCTACCAGCCTGTTGGTGACACAGTACGCCGTCGGCCGCTGATTGTATTTGCGCACGAAGGAGGCTTTGTGATCGGCAACCGCGACGATCAATTCATGACGGCCATTTGCACCCGAATGGCCCGCCTAGGCTACGTCGCCGCCAGCATCGACTACCGGCTGCTGTTTTTCCCGCTCGATACCGTCGGCCTGGGCCAGGCAGCTATCCGGGCCACGCAGGACATGCGCGCCGCGGTGCGCTTCTTCCGGCTAGATGCAACAATGGAGCGTCGTTACCGGATTCATCCCAACTATATTTTTGCGGGCGGCTCCTCGGCTGGCGGTTTCATAGCGCTCCAAACTGGATATCTCGACAAGCAGTCCGAAGTGCCCGAATACCTCAATATCAGCCAGCTGGGCGGTTTGGAAGGCAACAGCGGCAACCCCGGCTACAGCAGTCAAGTGCGTGGCGTCATCAATCTGAGTGGCGCGCTGGGGCGGTTGGAGTGGCTGGAACCCGGCAGCGTGCCGCTGTGCAGCGTACACGGCACCGCCGATGCCGCCGTGCCATTCCGGGCCGGAACCGTAGGCTTGAACCTGCCCCCGCAATACGTGTACGGCAGCGGCGCCATCAAGCCCCGCGCTGATGCCGTGGGGGTTCCCAACGTGCTCCGGGCTTTGCCAGGAGCCGGCCATGTGCCTTACAACGGCAGCAGCCCCAGTGCGGTAGCGTACTTCGATACCACCTTCACCACCATCCGCAATTTTTTGCGGCCGTTGCTGCGCCAGCCGGGCACGGTGCTAAGCAGTGTTAATAGTAGCATTGCGCAAGCCAAAGCACAGGCATATCCGGTGCCTGCCAGCAACGAAATCCGTCTGAGCGTGCCGCGTGGCATGGTGTTCAAACCCCAGGAAGTGGAAATGCTCGATGCCACCGGTAGAGTAGTGCGGCGGTTTCGCTGGGAACAAGCCAACCAGCTATTGTTGCGCGAAGGCTTGAAGGCCGGATCCTACCTGTTGCGCGGCGAGCAACTGCCCAATATCAGGGTGCTGTTTGAGTGAGTAGTGAGTATGGAGTAGTGAGTATGGAGTAGTTAGAATTGCTTTTTGTCTCACTACTCACTACTCCATACTCACTACTCATTGAAACGAACGGCCCCGCCTGATGATGTCAGGCGGGGCCGCGTGTTTTCATAGCAGATGGGTTCAGGATTCAGCGTCCTCCAGTTCTTCTTCGCGCTGGGCTACGATGGCCGAGGACAGCGGCCGTACCTGGCCCGTGCGCACCACAAAGGCTCCGTACTGTACCAGCTTGTCGCGGAGCCGTATTAGGTTCGATAGCGCTACGTAGCCCACCACGTAGCCATCTTCGTCGGCTTCTTCCGAAATCTCGGTGAAGTCCAGCGCGTCAATCAGCCGGTCCTCGTCGGTGCGGAGGTAGATTTCCAGCTCCAGGTCGGTGGCGTAGGTGAGGGGCGAGGTGCTGAGCTTGGGGTACTGGTAAGAATAGCCCTGCCGAATGGCAGCGAGGTCGGCCAGTACGGCGGAACCGGTGGGGTGCCCGCCGGCGCCGCGCCCCCGCAGAAATTGCTCCCCGGCGAAGTCGGCCTCAATCAATACGCCATTGAACTCGTGGTCCACGGTGTAGAGCGGCGACTCCGGCGCCACCAGCAGCGGCGTCACGAGGGCCGTGACGCGCCCATCGGGCAGACGCTGCAAGCCCGCTACCACCTTGATTTTGCGGCCGAGCGTGGCGGCGAAGGCAATGTCGGTGGCGCTGATGGTTTCGATGCCCAGGTTCAAGACCTCCTCCGGCCGCAGGAAGGTGCCGTAGGCGTGAGCCGCCAGAATAACTGCCTTAGAGCGCGGATCAAAAGCGCCCATGTCGAGCGTGGGGTCGGTTTCGGCGAAGCCGCGGGCCTGGGCTTCGGCCAAGGCGGGCTCGTACCCTGAGCCTTCCTCGCCCATGCGCGTCAGCACATAGTTCGATGAGCCGTTCAAAATGCCCGTTACGCTCCGCAGCGGCTCCTGCCCAAAGTAGGCATCGAGGGTACGGATGATAGGAATGCTGCCGCACACGGCGGCTTCGTAGAGCAGCGTGCCGTCGGTTTCGCGCTGCAACTGCACTAGCTCCGGCAAATGCTGGGCCAGCATGGCCTTGTTGGCCGTCACTACGCGGCGGCCTTGGCGTAGCGCTAGGCTCACTAGCCGGAATGCTTCGGCCGCGTCGTCAATCACCTCTACCAATACGTCCAGTGAGGTATCGTGCAGCAGGTCGTCGGCGTGGAAATCGAACCGCTCCAGCGGTAGACTGCGGGCTTTATCCGGATTCTTGACGGCAATACGCGCCACTTCAAAGCCGCTGTCGGGCTGCTGTTGCAGGATGTCGTACAGACCCTGTCCCACGCAGCCGAATCCAATCAGGCCAATACGAATAGAAGTAGCCGGAACTAGGCTGGAGTTAATGGACATACGTCTGGACGTGGAATCGTTCGAGGAAATGGGTGATTTGGGCGGTTTCAATCAGGAATCCATCGTGGCCGAATTCCGAATCCATTTCGGCGTACATGGCTCCCTGGATGTAGCGCGCCAGCAATTGCTGCTCGGCGGGCGGAAACAGCACGTCGGAGGTGATGCTCAACACCAGCGTGCGGGCCCGAATGCGGCCCAATGCCTTCCGCAAACCCCCGCGCCCCCGGCCCACGTGATGCGTATCCATAGTCCGCGACAGAGCCACGTAGGAATAGGCATTGAAGCGGGCCACGAGCTTGTCGCCCTGGTAGCGTTGGTAGGAGCTGGCCCGGAAATCGTCCAGCGTTTCGTCGTCGGGTTCCGTTTGACTGCGTCCGTAGGCGTCGTAGCTGCGGTAGCTGAGCAGGGCTATGGCCCGCGCCGCCCGTAGCCCGGCCGCGCCGCCTTCCGGCGTGGCGCTGTGGTAAGTAGGATCGGCGAAGATGGCCAGGCGCTGCGCCTCGTTAAAGGCAATACCCCAGGCCGAATGGCGGGCGTTGGTAGCCAACAGCACCAGATTCTCAAACAAGGTCGGCTGCTGCACGGCCCATTCCACGGCCTGCTGCCCACCCAGTGAGCCGCCCAGCAGCGTATGAATTTGCAGCAGCGCCAGGTGTTCGCGTAGCGCCTCGTGGGCGGCCACCATATCCCGAATCGTCACCAGCGGAAACTGCTCGTAAAACGCCGGCTCATCGTCGGTGCGCGGCGTGAGCGGGCCGGTACTGCCGTAGCAGGAGCCCAGTACGTTGGCACACACGATAAACCAATCGGCGGGGTCGAAATAGCAGCCGGGCCCGAACAGGCCAGGCCACCAGCTCAACACGTCAGAATTGGCCGTGAGGGCGTGGCACACCCACACCACGTTGTCGCGGGAGGCATTGAGGCGGCCGTAGGTATGATAGGCAACTTCCACCCGTGGCAGCACGGCCCCACTTTCCAGCCGCAACGGACGAGGCAGCCGGAAAATATGTGGTTCGTCGCTCATAAAAAAGTCAGGTGAGTATTTAGTATTGGGTAGTTAGTACTGAGATGTTAGTAGTGAGTGAAAGAGCTGGAACGCTGGATGCTGGAGAATTGAACCACCGCCAACTACTCGATACTCACGTTTCAGTACTGAGTACTAACTACTCAGTACCCAATACTCAATACTTACCATAGCCCGAGGGCAGAGCCAGCAGAACTGGCTCCGCCCCGGCTATGGGCGGGCGGGTAGCGTCGATTCCCTCTCTCACAAAAAAAGCGACGGGCCGCCCGCGGACCGCGGGCTGGAAGTGGTGGCTGGTCGCCCTCTCAAAACGACCGTAGCTCAACCCCTCTCAATTACACTTCCAGCGGGGCGGCGTGTTCAAGTTCCGGCTCGGGCAGCAGCGTGCTGCCATTCTCTTCGGAAGGTAGCGGCGCGGCGGCGCGCACCGCGTCAAAAGCCTGCGCCAAGTCGGCGCGGATATCATTAAAATGCTCAATGCCTACCGACAGACGCAGCAGCGTGGGCGTTACGCCGGCCGCGCGCTGCTCCTCTTCGGAAAGCTGCTGGTGCGTGGTGGCCGAGGGCTGAATAATGAGCGTCTTGGCGTCGCCGACGTTGGCGAGGTGGCTAACAAGCTTCAGGTTGTCGATGAATTGCGTGGCCGTTTCTTTGCTGCCCTTGATGGCAAACGTGAGTACCCCGCCCGCGCCGCGCGTCAGGTATTTCTGCGCCAGGCTGTAGTAGGGGCTGCTTTTCAGGCCGGGATAGTTCACGGCTTCCACCTGCGGATGCTGCTCCAGCCAGGTCGCCACGCGCAGGGCGTTTTCTACGGTACGCTCCACGCGCAGACTCAGCGTTTCGAGGCCTTGCAGCAGCAGGAAGGAGTTGAATGGGCTCTGCGAAGGACCAAAGTCGCGCAGACCTTCCACTCGAGCCCGAATGATGAAGGCGATGTTGCCAAACGGCCCATTCTTGCCGAACACATCATTGAACACCAGCCCGTGGTAGCCTTCCGAGGGCTCCGTGAACTGTGGGAACTTGCCGTTGCCGAAGTCGTACTTGCCGCCGTCCACAATCACGCCGCCGATGCTGGTGCCGTGGCCACCAATCCATTTCGTGGCCGATTCTACTACGATGTGCGCGCCATGCTCCAAAGGCCGGAACAGGTAACCGCCCGCGCCAAAGGTATTGTCCACGATGAGCGGCAGGTCGTACTTTTCGGCAATGGCGGCAATGCGCTCAAAATCGGGAATGCTGAAGCTTGGGTTGCCGATGGTTTCGAGGTAGATGGCTTTGGTATTGCCGTCGATATGGTCCTCGAAGCTTTCGGGCCGGTCGCCATCGGCGAAGCGCACTTCAATGCCGAGACGCTTGAAAGCCACTTTGAATTGGTTGTAGGTGCCACCGTAGAGGTGGGCCGTGCTCACGAAGTTGTCGCCGGCCTGCAAAATATTGTTCAGCGCGATGAACTGTGCCGCCTGCCCCGACGATACGGCCAGCGCCGCTACACCGCCTTCCAGCGCCGCAATCCGCTGCTCGAATACGTCGGTGGTGGGGTTCATTAGGCGAGTATAAATGTTGCCAAACTCCTTTAGTGCAAACAGATTGGCGCCGTGCTCCGCATTCTTGAACACGTAAGAAGTGGTCTGGTGAATAGGCACGGCGCGGGAGCCGGTGGTGGGGTCGGGCTGCTGGCCAGCGTGGAGTTGAAGCGTCTCGAAGTGCAGGGCTGAAGTAGACATGGTGAGGCTGAGATGAGTATACTGTGGAGAAGGCAGTGAAGTGCAAGGAATGGGGCTGCAAGAGGCAGCGAGGCCACATCGGGACGGAGCCGCAAGAAGGCGCGACAAGCAAATCAGGATGCGAGAGGGCCACGAGGCGCCACCAAAGGGACACCGCCGATTAGGGCCGGGGCAAAGAAGGGGAGGAGGGCTGAGTAGCCGGAACTAGGCTAGCAACAGCAACAACACGCGCCGCAACAGCACATTCGCATTCGCTCGTAGCGGGGCACATTGGCCGCCACGGCGACCAGCGAAACGCGAAAACCCAACGGCCAGAAGTTGCGCAAGGCAGCGACTAGGGCGGCGGGGTTCAGAAAGGCGAAAGCGAAGGAGTTTTCCATGGTACTCTGAGTTATATGCCCCGCCAGCGGTAGCCGGTCGGGCAGGAATTGGCACCTTTCGCGCGGTCGAAGGTTGCCAGCGGGTCAAAGAGCCTGTTCTCTCGCCGCTTCTGTATAAATCTTATGAAACTACCCCGCCGCGAGCGGGGGAGTACCGAGTTGGTATTGCAAAGGTATAGGCATAGTTTTGATATTCGCAATAGCTGCGCAATATTTTTTATGAAGGCTTATCGGCACTGCTTCTCAGGTAGCGTTTCACCTGCTGTTATTGAAATGGAATTTGCTAGGGTAGTTCTACTGATGAATAAAATTCTGAAAAACAGTGATTTGCTGTCATGCCACAAACCAGATGAACGAGCAAAATAAGCTGGCCGCCTACACTACCCGAACCCGGACACCGCCTTTGTCTGCCACCTGTCTAGTGGCTGTGGCTTGCTTCGCGGCAAATTTGGATCAGTAAAAGGAGTCTGCGAAACCGATCATAAACCATAAAAAAGCCACTCCAAACGGAATGGCTTTTTAGGATATTTTCTGGAGGCGCGGAGGCTACAGCTTGGGTAGCGTGAGCACCTGGCCTACTTCAATATGGTCGGGGTTGGCGCCAATGGTGCTTTTATTGGCGTCGTAAATCTGGTGCCACTTGGCAGCGTCGCCGTAGTGGTTTTTGGCAATTTTTGAAAGCGAGTCGCCGCTAACCACGGTGTAGGTTTCGCCTTGCTCAGTGGCGCCGTTGGCGTTGCCGAAGAAGTCGGTAGCACCGCCCGTGGCGGGTTGCTTAGCTGGCTCGACCGGCTTTTTTTCGCCTTCGTTCGAGATGAAATCAAACAGTCCCATAGTCGTGCGTTGGTTTAGATGAGTGGGAAAAGTGCCGACTATCAGCCTGCTGGCAAGTCGTCAGGGCTTCTTACGCCGAGCCTGACCAGTAGGTTATGAAGCGGTACGGAGCAGCTCCAAGCTGGCTGAACATCTTGCTGCAAGCTCCCGTAAGAAGCGCAACACTGGCTCTTAATCTTGCCAGTTGGGCTCATCGGGGCCCTTCATAAGAACCTCCCAACCAACCCTACACCCCTATGAACACTCTCGCTAATCCTCTCCGGTACTTTGCTAGCCTCCTAATGCTGGTAGCCCTGTTCACGTCTGCCTGCGGCAGCAAAGAAGGCAAAGTAGAAGGCGTAAACATGCTCTACGGCGCCCAGAGCAAAGTTTGGAAGACCGATAAGGAGCTAAGCACCGCTGGCGACAAAGTGAAGCAAACCGACGCGCAGGAAGACGAGCGTATCACGTTCTTCGCCAATGGCCAATACGATATGTCCTCGCCTGCTTCCGGCAATGTGAAAGGCAAGTACGACTTCGACCAAGCCGGCAAAAAAATCACGATGACCCCCGACGGCGCCGCGCAAAGCAACACCTTCGACGTGGTAACCCTGACCGACGACAAGCTGACCCTCAAGAGCCCCGCCGGCGCCGAGCTACGCTTGGAAAAGGAGTAAGCTGCTGAATGAAGCTCTCCTATGAAGAAAAAAGCCCTTTCACGCCTGTGGAAGGGCTTTTTTATGTCGTTCAGAGACCCATGCCACCGAAAAAAACGGCATTGGCACAAGCTCAGGCACTCTTCTATGGAAAAGACTTAGTCCTGTAAGATTCGAACTCCCTTCGCGTTGCGCTTGCCGAAAATTCGGTTGATCCAGCGGGGTAGGAAGATGGCGCCTAGCACGAGATAGAGATAGTACGTGACGATGCGGTAAAGCAGCACCATAAAGTTGGTCATGGTAGGCGTACCGATGAACTTGCCAAAAAAGGTGGGAAACGCGCCTTCCGCAATACCCGCGCCGCCAGGCGTCACGGCAATGAGCAAGATGACTTTGTAGGTGAGGTTGCGGCCGAAAATCAGCCAGAACTCCGGCCACGTTACGTCTATAAACGCGGCAATGAGGCAGCCGATGACCAGGTAGCGGGCCGTCCAGACGAAGGCGGTACTCAAAGAGGCGCGCAGCCAGTACACCCAGCCATTGCCGCGCAGCTGGGTCGAGGCGAGCACCATTTCGTTGCCCATTTTGTAGGCCTTATTGCGCCAGCGCCGCAGCCCCCGCATCGAAAAGAGCCGCACCAGCAGCCGCTTCACCGACTGCGGATTGAAGAAGATGGCGTACAGCATCAAAAAGGCATAGACGCTTACGAACACGTAGCTCGCAATAAACCCGACGCGCAACGTAGCCACTAGAGTGCCTTGTAAAGCCTCGTGCGGGTACAGCGCATCGCCCCCGATGAGCACCACAAGCGGCACGGCCAGCACGTAGTAAAGGTTGTCAAGCATGGCCGTTGCCATGATGTAGGCCACCGATTTGCCCAGCGGAATGCCTTCCTTGTGCAGCAACACCGGCGCTACCGCCGTGCCGCCTACCGCCGAGGGCAGCACACACGACGAAAATTCCCACAGCATTATCACGTCCAGCGAGGCTCGCCAGCTAAGTACCCGCTCCGTGAGGTGCCGGATCCGGTAGACGTAGCCGAAGTCGCGGGCCACCAGCACCACCAGCATCAGGAATAGCCAGGCCGGTTTGGCGTCGGCGAGGGGAGCTAAGTCGCCGGGTTTGTAGCTGCGCCAGAACATGAAGCCCACCACGCTCAGCCCAATCAGTACCGGCAGAATAATACGCGACGGCCGAAGCTTATCGAGTAATTGCTGGTCCTGGGCTTGTTCGTCGACGGAAGCAGGGTGGGGCATGAGCTGGTCGCGGGAATGGGCGCGGTAAAGGTACGGGTTCTGGTAGCGGAGGGTGTTAAAGCAGCATTAAGGTAACGGCAGCAGTCAGCGAAAGGAGAATACGAATGAGTGAAAAGGGTTCCGGCAATAGACTAGTAAGCAGACGTGCTGGCCAGTGAAATACTCTCTGCTCGTAACCAAACGGCACCAACCGCCGGCCCGGAAAAAACGTACCTTTGCCTTCTGAGCACAACACCTCCTCGGATAGTCCTAACCTTTCTGAGGAGCTACTTGTTGCTCTGCTACTTGTTTCCCACTTGCGTCCCCTCTCATGATTGTCGAACCCGGTGAATTACTGGCGGCTATTAATTCGCCCGACGACCTGAAAAAGCTCCGCCCAGATCAACTGGTGCAACTAAGCCAAGAGCTTCGTCAGTTCATTATTGATTCGGTTTCGATTTACGGAGGGCACTTTGGGGCTTCGCTGGGCGTGGTAGAGCTAACGGTGGCTTTGCACTACGTCTTCAACACGCCTTACGACCAATTGGTGTGGGACGTTGGCCACCAGGCTTACGGGCACAAAATCTTGACCGGCCGCCGCGAGAAATTCCCTACTAACCGCCGCTACGGTGGTCTGTCGGGCTTTCCCAAGCGCAAGGAGAGCGAGTACGATGCCTTCGGCGTAGGCCATAGCTCCACCAGCATTGGCGCGGCACTAGGCATGGCCGTAGCGTCCGACTATAAAGGCGAGCTAGACCGGCAGCACATTGCCGTTATTGGCGACGGAGCTATGACGGCCGGCATGGCGTTCGAGGCCCTCAACCATGCGGGCGTGGAGAAATCCAACCTGCTGGTCATTCTCAACGATAACTGCATGAGCATCGACCCCAACGTGGGCGCGCTCAAAGAATACCTGACCGACATCACCACTTCCCGCACCTACAACAAGGTGCGCGACGAGCTATGGAACGTGCTAGGCAAGCTCTCCAAGTTCGGCCCCAATCCGCAGCAGATTGCCCGCAAGGTGGAGTCGGCGATGAAGGCTACCCTGCTTAAGCAAAGCAACCTGTTTGAGGCGCTCAATTTCCGCTACTTCGGCCCTGTGGATGGGCACGATGTGCAGCACCTCGCCACTATTCTCGAAGACCTGAAGAGCATTCCTGGCCCCAAGCTACTGCACTGCGTGACGGTGAAGGGCAAGGGCTACGCGCTAGCTGAGAAAGATCAAACCCTGTGGCACGCGCCCGGTTTGTTCGACAAAATCACCGGCGAGATTTATAAGAAAGTCCCCGACAAGCCCCAGCCGCCCAAGTACCAGGACGTGTTTGGGTACACCATTGTAGAGCTGGCCGAACAGAACGATAAAATCATGGGTGTGACGCCGGCCATGCCATCAGGCTGCTCGCTCAACATCATGATGAAGGCCATGCCCGACCGTGCCTTCGACGTGGGCATTGCCGAGCAGCATGCCGTAACCTTCTCCGCGGGCCTCGCCACACAAGGTATGGTGCCCTTCTGCAACATCTACTCCTCGTTCATGCAGCGGGCCTACGACCAAGTGGTGCACGACGTGGCGATGCAAAACCTGCACGTGGTGTTCTGCCTCGACCGGGCCGGTTTCGCCGGAGCTGATGGCCCCACTCACCACGGCAGCTACGACCTGGCCTACATGCGCTGCATCCCCAATATGGTGGTATCGGCGCCCATGAACGAAGAAGAGCTGCGCAACCTCATGTACACGGCCACGCTGCCCGAAAACGCGGGGCCGTTCAGCATCCGCTATCCGCGCGGCGAGGGCGTGATGCCGGAGTGGTGCAAGCCGCTGAAGAAGCTCACCATCGGCACGGGCCGCGTGGTGCGCGAGGGCGAAGGCGTGGCGGTGCTCAGTATCGGCCACATCGGTAACTACGCTGTGAAAGCCACCGATAAGTTACTCGCCGAAGGCCTCAACCCCGGCCACTACGACATGCGCTTCTGCAAGCCTCTCGACGAGGAAATGCTGCACAACATCTGCCGCCAGTACAAGGCCCTCGTGACCGTAGAAGACGGCTGCTTACAAGGCGGCTTCGGCGCGGCAGTGCTGGAGTTCATGGCCGACCACGGCTACGCGCTGCCCGTACGTCGCCTCGGCATTCCGGACCGCATAGTAGAGCACGGCACCCAGGATGAACTTTACAAAGAATGCGGCTTCGACGCCGAAGGCATTGCCGCTGCCCTGCGGGAGATGAGCGGAAAAGTGGTGGCAAAGGCGCCAGCAGAAACCGTGCTGCTGTAATTCTGCATTCTAATAGAAAAAAGCTCTGCTGGATTCATCCAGCAGGGCTTTTTTGTGAACAGCCTCGTCAGCTAATCTTGAGCCGTTGCGAAGCGAATCTGATTGAGCTTGTACCACAGGCCGAATGACACACCCGCCAGCACCAGCATCACGAAGGCCGGAATGGCCGCGCTTACGGGTTGCCCGGCGGTGAGGTGAGTTGCCACGGCGCCGAGGAAGTAGAAAACGACGCCCGCGTAGGTGGCAATTTTCAGCACCGGATGGCGCACGAACAGCAGTACTAGCCCGCCTAGAATTTTGAGCGTGCCCAGGAAGGGCAGTATAGTGAGTGGAAAACCAATGCTCTGCGTGCTTTGCCGAATGGCATCGGCTTTCATAATGTCTAGCACGCCCGCAAATAAGTTGAGGCAAAGCAGTACGGTGACAATCCAATACGTGATGCGTAGTGCGCGGCTGGGTGCCACCGGAACAGTGGGGGAGGACAAGGTTTCCATGTCGGATGGTTTAGTGAAAAGGGAAAGACTAGGGAGCCGGAGCAAAGGCCGCGGCGTGTTGCGCCGCCCATTCCCGGATGGTGGTGAGTTGCACGGGCAAGGCTTCCAGCACCGGAGTCATATCAGCTTGAAATTGGGAGAAATGGGCTTCGCCAGCCCATAGCAGCTCATAGCTGCGCGTGACGGCACCTGCTATTTCGGGACCCACCAAATTGCTTAAAATGCCGTTGAACTCAGCGGGCGGCATGGGCCGATACGTGACGTCCCGCCCTAAGCCTGCTGCTACCGCGGCGGCTAACTCCGGGCCAGTAAGAGCCTCCGGGCCGCCTATCGTAAAGGTGCGCCCAGCCAACTCCGGCCGTTCTAACGCGGCTACCGTGAGGGCGCCCAGGTCGTCGGAAGCCAGCCAGTTGATGCGCTGCGTGGCGGGCACAGGGTAAGCTAGCTCATTATGGGTGGCCAGGCCGGGAGCCGTCCAGGGGCCGAACAAATTTTCAGCGTACACCGTGGGAATGAGCGTGATGTGAGGTAGGCCGCTAGTGCGCAGGAACTGCCGCAGGTTGAGGCGTACATCGTAGGCGGGGTTGCCGGTGGGAGCGGCCGGAATGTAGCCGCTCACGTTCCAGACCAGCAGTTTTACGCCTGCCGCCTGAGCCGCTTCCACGGCGTTGCGGGCACTAGCCACTGGGTCGGGGGCGCTGAACGGAATGAGCAGCGCCACGGCATCCATGCCCTGGCTGGCGGCGTGTACGCTAGCGGCATCGGCCATATCGCCCACTACTATGGTGGCGCCGGCGGCTTGCAGTTCGGCGGCTTTTTCGGGGTGGCGGGTGAACACGTAGGGCTGGTGGCCGCGCGCCAGCAAGTGGCGCACCACCGGGCTCGACTGCGAGCCGGTGGCGCCGTACACGAGAACCTTTAACTTAGAAGTCTCCATCAGGAAGATTTGGGGGATTAGCTGTTGTGAAAAAACTGGCTCTTCGGCCAGTTTACTTCACCAATCTCCCCCGCCTTTTCAGCCCGCGCAAGTAGGCTTTTGCCAGATAGATAGTATGAGAAAAGAGACTATTGCAGGCGCTGAAGCACTTGCCGCCGAAAAAAAATCGGCCATAATCTGCCCCATCATGGCGCAGACCCTCGATCTGGTGCGCGGCAAGTGGAAACCCGTCTTACTCTACCACTTATCTACGGGCAGTCCGCGCCGCTTTGGGGAGTTGCTGCGGCTGCTCGGCGGCCACGTAACGCAACACACGCTCACGCAGCAACTGCGTGAGCTAGAGCACGACGGCATCGTGCATCGCACCGTGTACGCCGAAGTGCCGCCCCGCGTAGAATACTCCCTCACCGACAAAGGCCGCTCCCTGCGCACCCTCATGGACCAAGTCTACAGCTGGGGCGAGCAACACGGCGCGCAGAGCTGAGAGCTAGCAGGTTATTAGAAGCTTTCTTTATTAAGGTCTTTTTATCTAGCCTATTATGAAAACACGCATCATGTATATCGAAAACAAAGAAACTGGCGAAGCAAGAATAGGAAGGGCATCCTTTTCGAGAACATTGCAGACAGTGTATTACCGCGACAAAATGCTACAACGAGCCAAGGGTGGCGGGGTAAGGGGCAATTTTACCGATGTGGATTCAGATGACGAATACTGGATTTCTGGCTGCAAGAAGAAGGGTGATGATTGCCATTGGGCCAGCAAAATCCCTGTGAGCATCGATGAGGATGTGAGAGATGAATATTGGACAAAAATCCGCGGATTGACAGCTCCTCACTAACTCAATGCTCAATACTTAGGGCTGTTGTGCCATTTCTCAACCTCTAGTTGAAGAGTGTGGGATTGAACTGTACTCCTTGCTAAAAAGAGCAAGCCAGAAGGCTAGTCGAGGCTATGCCGTGCCGCATGCAGGTCGCGCCGCAACGGTACCCTAAAAAATAAATGCGGGTTTTGAAGTATATGAAAAGTGCTTTTGAAGCGTATGAAGCCGTATTTCACGGTAACAGACGGCTTTCGGCGCAGATTTTTAGGATAGGACGCGCACCAATTCAAATCAATGTATGTACATTGGTTGCGGATTTGGGCGTAAGCTTTCTGCCGGCTGGTGCCTGAACCCATCACACAGCATTCTTTCACTTTTTCACAAACGTTGCCACATGGCCTCCTCCAAATGGGTCCTCGACCCGATGCACTCCGAAGTACAGTTTAAAGTGAAGCACTTGGTTATCTCGACGGTAACCGGCTCGTTCAAGCAGTTTGAGGGCGAAGCCACCACCGAGGGCGACTCTTTTGAAAGCGCGCACGTGCGCTTCGTCGCCAAAATCGACAGCATCGACACCAACCAGCCACAGCGCGACGAACACCTCAAGGGCGCCGACTTCTTTGAGGCATCCATTTACCCGGAGCTGACCTTTGTATCAACCTCGTTCGTGAAAGAGAGCGAAGGCGAGTACAAACTCACTGGCAACCTGACCCTGCACGGCGTCTCGCGGCCCGTTACGCTGGATGTGGAGTACGGCGGCACCGCAGTTGACTTCTACGGCAACCAGAAAGCGGGCTTCGAGGTAAGCGGCAAAATCAACCGCAAGGACTTCGGCCTGGTGTGGAGCGGCGTCACCGAAGCGGGCTCCATTGTAGTGAGCGACGAAGTGAAGCTCTCGGCCAGCGTGCAATTTGCCAAGCAGGCGTAAGTATCGGCCAGCAAATTATAGTAAAAAGAGCAGGCCACTCACGTGAGTGGCCTGCTCTTTTTATTTGAAGTCGGCTACACTCTTGGTGCCTCTGAACATGATTGACGCCAGCGCCTGTATTTCTGAAGCTGTTTCAAGGACACCAAAGTTGTAGCTGCCGCAAGAATGCGTCTCTACCACAGACCAACATCATCAGGCCTTGGATTGAACTACTGCTTAGCTGCGGGCCTCAGCTTCGCAGCGGCGGCAAATTACTTCGAGGATGCGGCGCTGGATTTCGCTCATGATAAAGTCGGTCCAGAGGCTAGCATAAGGATTGACGCGAGTGCTGAGGCGCTGTTGACTGTAGAGTATGAGGCGCGTGCGGCCGGGGCCGGCGGATTCCAGCTCGTATGTACCGCGCAGCACATCAAAAAAGCGTCCACCCACCGTGATATGCTCGTCGAAAGTAGTGGGCGGAATGGTGGCCGTGTTGGGTACGATGCTGAACGAGAGGCGCCGTTGGGGCTCCCACAAGTCTACGGTTTCGATGAACTCTACTCCTCGCTCGAAAGTGGCGTGACGTACCCCGCCCACCCCCTCATGGGTGAGGGTGGCTTCCACGGGGCGCGGGAAACCAATCCTGTCCACTAGGCTAGGACCCAAATCCTGCGCCTCAATGGGCCGGACCCGAATAATCTGCTGCCACACCACGGCCGCCGGCGCCTCAATCACCACTACATTCTCCACGCGCCGCAGCTCGGTAGGTGTGGTAAACAGGCTTTCAATTGGGGCCATCAGGAACGGCAGCAGCGCAAACGCAGCAAAGGCATAGGTCTTGCCCTTATCGGACTGATTTCTGGTGAATACAACGTACAGCGCCGCACCAATCCAGCCCGCAAGGATGAAGAGCGGTGATATCATCAGTATGCAAATCAGCCCTTCCAGTTGAAACAGCATTGCCGTTATTAGGAAGAGCAACACCGCAACGGCCGGCGCCAGGAAGATGCGCAGGACTTTGGAGGCCGAAGCTGGCGTAAAGTGCGCCGTTACGCCACCCAGCGCCATCGGGGTAAGGACAAGAAAGCATAGCATGAGCAAACCGTCGGCGTCGCGCAGCCAGTTGCTGGCAAACACAAAGCGGCTTACCATAGCAACCGATAAACCGGCGGCTAATGCGATACCATAGGGCAGGTACTCACGGCCAAGTAGAGGCATCAGGATAAGTTGAAGGGCGGACAAGCCAGGCAAAAGTGCGTAATTGTGACGGTTCCATCAGCGCGCCTACTACCGCCGCAACCCCAGCAACAGCTATATGCCCTTAACCCAGCACTGCACCGTCCTTTTCCTTCACGGCTTCGGCGAATCGCGCGAGGTCTGGACTGATTTCATGCGCGAGTTTCCCGATTCGTACCGGCTCCTGACGCTGAACCTGCCCGGCCACGGCACCAACGTGCACGACATCCGCGACTACAGCATGGAAGCCCAGGCCCGCTACGTGGCCGAGCAGCTGCGGCAGAAGGGTGTGGAGCAGGCGCTGCTCGTGTGTCATAGCATGGGCGGCTACGTGGCCCTGGCCTTCGCCGAGCGCTACCCCGAAATGGTGGCTGGCCTGGTCCTGTTCCACTCCACAGCCCTGCCAGATTCTGAAGAAAAGAAGGCTAACCGCGACAAGAACATGGATTTTGTGCGCCGCCACGGCTCCGAGAAGTTCATGGAATCGTTTATCCGGCCGCTGTTTGCCCCCGTGAATAGAGAGCGGCTGCTGGAGCGCCGGGAGTTTCTCGAAGACATTGGCCGCGCCACGCCCGAAGCTACTATTCTCGGCGCGCTTGAAGCCATGAAAAACCGCCCCGACCGTACGCACGTGCTGCGCAACGCCCGGTTCCCGGTGCTGTTCATCATCGGCAAGGAAGATGTGGCCATGACGGTAGAAAGTTTGCTACCCCAACTAGCCATGCCGGCCCAAAGCCACGTTCTGCTGCTGAGCGACGTCGGCCACCTCGGTTACTTCGAGCAGCCCGATCTGACCCGCAGTACTGTCATTCACTTTGCGCAAACTGTGTTTGAGGAGTAGATAGTGTATACAAAAGAAAGGCCCCGCAGCTGTTGCTACGAGGCCTTTCTTTTGTATGTAAAGCGGGCTTACTGCACCGGAATCATCTTATCGCGCAAGCTAGCTGGCACTTCGTTCAGCGACATAATGCGCAATTCGTGGCTGTCGTCTGAATTGAAGCCTTGGCTGGCGGGAAGCAATACGCCTTGCATTTCTTTCTCATGAATGCGGTACATGGCTCCCGTGATAGGGTCTACAATGAGCAGGCCGATAAAACCACCGAAAAGCAAATTGCCGAAATACCAGCCATTAATGTCCGATTCAAGGTTAAGAACTTTGCTTTCGAAGCCTTCTTTACTGAAGGTAATCTTGTACCTCTCGCGGCTGAAGTAACCGGAGCCGGATTTGAGCGTGACGGCCGTGGGCGCTACGCCGTTGAATACTTCATTGCCTAGCCGGTTCGTGATTACCACCTTGGCGCCGGGAGGCACACTGCTAATGGCCACTGGGTAGCGGCTTTTGCTGACGATAGAGGCACAGCTGCTCATAAATAAAGTGGCTGCAAGGGTGAGCGGTAAAATGTGTTTCATGAAACTAAATAAGAGGGAAAAAGAAGTTTTTATACCTCTCCATATGAGAGGCATCTTACAAAGAAAAGCAAAAGCTTTCGGGCTGCAAGCAACTACTCTGCCAATTATTTATAGCGCAGGATAGATGTAGATAGGGTATACATCATTTTATAATCTAATGGTAGTCTTAGCCAGCTAAGTTGGTGTGACTGCCAGCCACGAAGCCAAGTCAGTCTTCAGACTAACGAAGGGGGCAAATGCTAAGGTGCCCGCCAGAAGATGCCAGAAGGTGATGAGGCGTGTGAAGCATCTTATTACCAGATCCGAATTTTGGGCGCGGCGGCACTGCACCACCCGTACTACTCAGGAATTGGCCCCGAAGGGATGGTCGACAAGGTAGCGCCAGCTGCCGTCGGCTTGGCGGCGCACAATTTCGGTGCTGTGGCCGGGAATGCGCAGCGGCGTGCCCGTCTGCGGGTCGGTGGTGTCGATAACCCAATTAGCGCGCACCAGAGCTAAGTCGCCAATCTCCACGGCGTATTGACACCGGCAGTCGATGCGTCCGCCGAGTTTCAGCAACCCCGCGAGTTCGGTGCGCACGGCGGCGGGGTCGGCCGCCAGGTGCTCGGGCGTGAGGGCGGCCTGCGGGTGGGCGGCGAGCTGGCTGGCTTTCACCAGTCGCACGTCGGCTTCATAAAGAGCCAGCAGGTTGTCGAGCTGGCCGGAGTTGTAGGCCGCAGCGAAGGCGGCGCTGATGTCGGCGGCATGGTAGGCTGTCATGGTGGTTGGAAGAGTGGGTGAATACTCTGCAAACCACGGCGGAAACGGCCCCATTCGGGTAACGTATTTCAGTCAAATAATCGCGGTTTTGGCCCGGTGCTGGCCCGGCGTGTGCCCGAAATGTGCTTTGTAGGCCTTAATGAAGTGCGACACGCTTTCGAAGCCGACAGTCAGGCTAACTTCGGCCGTATTCAGGCGCGTGGTATCGAGCAGGCTGCGGGCGTGCTCCAGCCGCCGCGCCGCCAGCCAGCGGTGCGGACTCGTTCCGTATTGCCGGCGAAATTCACGCTGAAATGCCGACACGCTACGCCCGGCCAGGTGGGCTAGCTCGGCCACGGTGAGGGGCTGGTGGGCGTGCTGCTCTACCACCCATGGTATGTCCAAGGGCTCGTCGTGGCCGATGCGGGCTAGCGCGGCGCGAAGCTGCCCGCCGGTATCTGCGGCGAGCAGCAGCCAGAGCAGCTCCTGGAACTTGAGCTGCAACACCTCGTGAGCGAAGCCGCCCGGGCGGTGCAGGTGCGGCAGCACCGATTCCCAGAACCGCAATAAGTGTGGCGTGGTGGCGAACGTGACGATGGGCGCCGCTGCGGCCGCCTGGGCAGGAGCAACGAGTGCCTCTGGATGCTGGGCCCGGAACCGCCGCACCAATTGCGGCGGAAAGAGGAAAATAAGCGTTTGGTAGGGCTCGGCGCTGGGTAGCACTTCCGAAGTCATGTAAACGCCCCGCTCCACCAACAGCCCGTGCCCGGTGGGCACCACGTGCGCCTGGCCCTGGTGCCAGAGGTGCTTTTCGCCGGCCAGGATGAAAGATACGGCCGCCTCGGCGTAGAGCACGGGCTGGCGCTGAGTGGTGAGCAGCGTGCGGTACTCCACCAGCGTAGCGCCCCCCACGGTCAGGGTGGGAATGGCCGGTGCTGCTTGAAATAAGTTCGGAACTCGGAGCAACATTTGGCAAGCAAGGTACTACGCAACGCGTGGCAACCAACGAGTGGCGCAAAGCGCCTCTGGCGGCAGTCTTAGCCAACAAAGTTGGCGCGACTGCCCGCCACGAAGCCAGATCAGTCTTCAGACTGACGAACGGGGCAAGTGCTAGGGTAGCCAGTAGCGCAAGTCAGGCAGACTGACGGGGACGTAGCACGCTGTGTATGGGTATCACCTTGCCTGCTTTCGCCAGTCTGAAGACTGGTCTGGCTCCGTGGCGGGCAGTCTTCGCTTGGCTGCGCCGCACTCAAACGCTTGGTGTGAGTTCGGTTAGAGGATGTTGCGGGAGAAAAAACGAAAGGTG
>NZ_JBTYZO010000040.1:0-27410 GCF_057808495.1 Hymenobacter sp. M1-2 | reverse complement strand
CGGAGTGGCCCAACACGCTCATCGAAACCAAAAACGGTGGCCAGACCGAAGTGCTTGGCGGCCTGACGCTGGCCGCCGCCAACCCGGGTCTGCTGCCGGCCTTCGTCAACCACAACTCGTCGGTGTCCGTTGCCGGGTTTGGGGAGGTGCGCACCAACAGCGGCGCACCGACCAGCACCCGCGGCCACGTGTTCACCAACGTGGTGACGGAAACCCGCGGTACGAGCACCGTCAATCTGACGGCCGCGCAGCTGCCCACGCGCAAGTCGCAGCAAAGCACCGCGTACTTCTCCTTCGTGCTGCCGCTCTACACCGGCTACGCCACCCCGCCGCGGCTGACGGTGGCCAACCAGACGGCACCAGCGGATTCAAGCCAGTGCAGCGCTTCGGTGAGCTTCGCCGCCACGGTGAGCGGCTCGCCAGCGCCCGTCGTTACGTACTCGGTGGGCGGCACGCCGATCACCTCGCCGCACGTGTTTCCGGTGGGCACCAGCACCGTGACGGCCGTGGCCACCAACAGTGCCGGCACCGACAGCACCACCTTCACGGTGATCGTGCGCGACACCCAAGCTCCGGTAGTGGCCACGCGTAACCTGACGGTGCAACTCTCGGCCGCGGGCACGGCCACCATTGCGCCGGCCGACGTGGACAACGGCAGCACCGACAACTGCGGCATTCAGACGCGGCAGCTTAGCAAAACCACCTTCACCTGCGCCGACCTGGGCGCTAACTCCGTGACGCTAACCGTGTTCGACTCGGCCGCCAACGAAGTCACTGCCCCGGCCACGGTAACGGTGCTGGGTGAGCTACCCACGCCTGGCATAACGATTTCGCCGGCCAATAGCGTGTTTACGGGCGGTGAGGCCACTACCATCTACTTGGGCTACGGCTCGCAGAGCGCCACGCTCACGGCCTCGGGCGGCACCTCGTACCAGTGGAGCCCAAGCACCTTCCTGAGCGACGCGGGCAGCGCCAACTCCGTCTTTGCGCCCACGGCGAAGGGCGCGTACCCCTTCACCGTCACGGTCACCAACCAGTACGGCTGCACGGCTACGGCCAGCATTACGATGACGGTGGAAGACGTACGCTGCGGGCCGGGTAATAAGGTGCAAGTGTGCCACAACGGCCAGACCATTTGCGTAGCTTCCAGTGCGCTGAACGCTCACCTTGCTCACGGCGACCAGCTGGGCAGCTGCCCCGATGGCACTGCAGCTCGCAAGGCTCAAGCATCAGCTGGCCCCGCCCGCGCCGCGCTTGTTACCGAGTTCGAGGTGCACCCTAACCCGTTTACTGCCCACACCACGGTGCGCTGGCGGACCGGCCAATCTGGTATGGCTAGCTTGCAGGTATACAACAGCCTCGGTCAGCTCGTAGGCACGCTCTACGACGGAGCCGTGGGGGGGGGCCGCGTTTACGAGGCTACGCTGGAGGGCAAGCAGTTGCCCAACGGCGTCTACACCTGCCGCCTCGTGCAAGCCAGCCAGGTCCAAACGCAACGCGTCGTGCTGGTTCGGTAAGTAGCCAGACCTAGGCAGTAGGATCAAGGATGAAGGATAACTCCTTGCCGAGGAACTACCTGATAAGGTGACTGTAGGCCTTTGCTTTTGACGGCCTGCTTATCCCAACGAGTCACCAACCTAAATATCCCCGGACTTTTCGCAGCTGAAAAGTTCGGGGATATTTTATGCCGAACGCGGCGACGCAACCAGCCCGCTCGCGCAGCAGCCGGTCGCGGGCCGCGGTTCAGGACGTTTCGGCCCGGTTCTGCAAGGAGGAGTCCCGCACAGTTAGTTGGGCATCGAGAACCCGCGGTTGCGGTTTGGTGAACGTGTTTTCTTCCAGTTGCAGCAAGAGCAGGTGCACCATTTCCCGGCCCATTTCTGGAATGGGGTGCGCCACGCTGGAGGGGCTGGGCGAGAACAGCCCGGCGTACGACTAGTTCTTGAAGCTGACCACCGCCACCTCTTCGGGAATGTGCACGCCCCGCTCCTGCAGCGCAAACATGGCCGGGTAGGCCAGCCGGGTACTGACGACCAGCTCGTCAGGGGCGCGCCAGGCTCATGAGCTGCTGGGTCTGGGCCACTGTGTCGTCCTGGGTGGGGCCGAGTGCGCCACCAACTTCCTGCCCTGCGGCAGGCCGTGCTTGGCCAGGGCGACGCGGTAGCCAGCCAGGCGCTGGGACTATACACCTAGTACGCTTTCCCACTTCGCGGGCTCTATAAACGCTAGCTTAAGGCTCCATGCGCTTCTATCCACCTTATCTCCCTTGATGTACCCCTGAATATAGAGGTAGAAAAGTGCGTTTCGTACGTCTTCGCCGGGCACCCGATCTTCTGTCATATGCCACACAAAGTCTTGCGACTCCTCCATATCCTGATAGACTACGGTTCCCTCTATGCTAGTAGTATTCTCGCTGCCCCATGCAATTTGGGCGGCTCCTAATGCCTCAAGGAAAGTGTGCAGAAAGAGCTTACGTTTCATGCGTATTGCATGACTATAGTTGACTGAGTAATCATGTTGCTACTTAGACAAGCTCTCAGAAGAGTCTTTCGCTTCCGTAATGTTAGTTGAAGGATGGATTGTAAAGAATTATTGGGGAGAAATTTATTTCAAACGGCACCCTTATATGTTGCCAACGGAGACCTGCGAAAAGGCGAGGTTCTGGGGAATCCGTTAGCAACGAAGCTACTCAACATTGTCCAGAAACGACCTTTTATGATCAGTCAAGAGCTGTCCAAAAGGGTCACTTGCTCAAGCCATCCAGAAACTGGTTGATTTTCTATACGCTTACGGCATGTTCGTGCCTTATTACGAACAACTAGGCTGCTTGGCCTCTGAGCCACTGCCTCAGCGGTTTTGCCCTGTTTATTCAACAGCATCGCTCATCATAAATTCGGCAACAGATTTTCTTCGCTTGCCGGTCGTTATACTGCGCAACCAATTGCCTGATCCACTTTCGCTAGACGTCTTATGGAAGACCTGCCTCTCTCATCTGCTGACTCCGCCCTGCCTACTACCCCCGAGGCGCGGGCGGCCTACCTCAAAGAAGCGCAAACCAAGCATGACCTGGCTGGGCTAGCGCGCCTGTTTGAGGCCGAGTTGCTGGCCCACCCCGCCTTTGAGGAGGAGATGGCGCCGTACTTCGCCCAAAGCCGGCCGCACGTGGCCCGTATGTACGCCTATGCCAAAGCCGGCGCCTACCTTAAAGGACCGTTCCTGTTGAAGCAGGCCGGCGCACGCTTCGTGGAAATCCGCGAGGCGGCAGCCCATGACCTGTGGGAGATTCAGCAGAAAAAGCTCTTCGATTTGCAGTGCCGCTGGCGGGCCGAAGAAGTGACGCTGCCCGGCGTGCGCCACACTCAGGACTTCCGGCAGTGGGAAAAGTACATTGAGTATTGCCCGTGGCTGCCACCCATCACAGCCGACGAGGTGGCGCTTTACGAGGCCTACCTGCGCTCCGACCGCTACGTGCCCGGCCGCAATTGGTCGTGGCAGAACTACGACACCTTCCGGGGTACCGCCGAAAGCGGCGGGGACGATGACGACGCGGACGACGACGGCTACAGCGCCGCCGAGCACCGGGCGTACCACACCCTGCCGGCGTGGTACGAGTACCACAACGTCGCCACCGGCATCAACTACCTGCTGACCCTGCCCGACATACGCGGCGAAAAAGAGGCGTACTACATCGGCCTCGCCGAAGCCGACAAAGCAGAGAAGCTGGCCGCCCAACGCGCCCGCGGCGATATGGCCGCCAGTTTACCGTGGCACCCGCTTATCGGCCGCCACAGCGATTATACCACGTATTTCCAGCAGTTTGAAGACCCTGCCGAGCTGCCGCGCCTGCTGCGTTGGTACGAGGCCGACCGCGACGACTCGCGGCGCCGCCACGGCTACCTGTTCGAGGCCACCAGTTGGATGGAGCGCGCGCTGGAGCAGCAGGCATCGCCGTGGCCCATCGCCGCCCACGCCGACTGGCGACTGGCGGTTATAGAGGCCGGTATGCGCGCCTGGGGGCACCAGTTGGCCGAGGTGCTGGCAGAGGTCTGGCAAGAGCAAGAGCAAAACCGCGCGCTGGGCTTGCCCGTCACGGGGCCCCGGGTATATGGCGAGCGCCCGCCGTTCGCGGCGCTTGATTGGACCGAGGAGGAAAGCTACCAGCCCAAGTTTATTTTGCGCGGCCGCGAACTGGCCGGCGAGCCGCGCGATTTCAACTTCTGACCTCTGCCGGCACGGCCGACGCTACGCCGGGTGTTGACATCATCGCTACAATTCAGGCTCGGCGCATGGCCACCCGCTACGGCAAGTTGGACATCTATTCTCTTGCTTTTGCTCACCTGCCAGCGTAACTGTTACCACCTCTATGCCCGCGCATCCACCTTATTTCTATGCGCCCGCTGGCACCATCATCGGCTGGCGCGACGGCGCGGTGGTGCGCGCCAGTGGCATTCGTTACGCCCGCGCAGCGCGATTTCAGCCCCCGGTTGACGAACCAGCTTCGGCTATACCCTTGCAGGCAACGGCATCCGGCCCGGCGTGCCCGCAAGTCGTTGACTCGCTGCTCAGTCAGGCTTTGGGCCCAGCTATGGTCGGGCGAACGTATGACGAAGATTGTTTGCGGCTGACGGTTACCGCGCCCGACGACTTTCAGCCGCAGGAAGCGCTTCCGGTTATTGTTTGGGTGCATGGCGGCTCCTACGTAAGCGGGGCTGGCGACTTGGCGTTTTATGACCCGGCTCCGCTGGTTGCCGAGCAGCGCGTGGTCGTGGTGGCCCTTACTTACCGGCTGGGGTTGTTCGGCTTTTTGGGCCGCGCCGATACCCCGGCCAACCTGGGCTTACTGGACCTACTGGCCGCCTTGCGCTGGGTGCAGCACAATATTGCGGCTTTTGGCGGCGACCCTGCTTGCGTAACTCTGTTGGGGCACTCCTCCGGCGGGGATGCAGCCGCGCACTTGATGGTGGCGGAGGGAGCTGTGGGTTTGTTTCGGCGAGTCATCCTGCACAGCGCCCCGCTAGGTTTGGCCCCAAACAGGGCCCGGATGACACAGAAAATGGCCGCTGCTATTGATTCCATTCCGGCTACCGCCAACTACGAGGAAGTGTTGGCACGCGAGGCGCGGGCGTGGCGGGCAGCGCGGTGGTCAGGCCTGAAGGCCGGTATGCCCTTCGGCACCCAGTATGGCGCGTTTCCTTTACCCACCGAAGCGGCTGTTGAACAAGCCTGGCGCGAGACGGCTCCTACAATAGATGTGCTTATTGGCGCCACCGCTGAAGAGTTGCGGTTTTTTGCCGTTATCGACCCCAAATTCCGCTGGCTGGAACGGGTGCCGCTGCTAGGACCAGCCTTGACTCGCCAATTGGTGGCGGCTGGCTCGCGCCGCATCTACGTAGACCCAGCGGCAGCCTTTGCCCGCCGGCACGCGCGGGCGGGTGGCCGGGCCTACTTGTTCAACGTTACCTACCGCCCCCGCGGCAGTGCCTTCGGTGCGGCCCATACCATCGACTTGCCTTTGTTGTTTGGGACGCGGGAAACGTGGGCCGCCGTGCCGCTGCTCGGCGACGCCCCCTGGGAGGAAGTGGCGCAAGCCGGACAGGAAGTACGGCGTTTGTGGGCGGCATTCGCCCGCAATGGCACGCTGCCTGTCCCCATCGAAGTGCCAGGAGTGCTGTCTGTGCAGCACGTGTGATTGACTCAGATCCTGGCTGCTAGTTACGTGCCATCATGAGCAGGAGGCTTCAGATCTGTATAGCGTGGCCCTGGTCTATTTATCATTTGGCAGAGAGCAAATACTCAATAAACATTCGCTAGGAGGAACAGTCGTGCTGCTCAAGCAAGGACTGTATGTCGTGGAGGCGGCGCTTCACTTGGGCTAGCAGATCTTCCGGCACAGGAATCTGAATGCCTTGGCGGGTGAAAAGATAGCGCAGCAGGGCAGTGAGTTCGCGCAGCTCTTCCTGCAACTGAACGTGTAGTTGCTCCCATCGAGCCGTGCCGAGTTCGGGTTGCTGAAGGCAACTATGGCGCACGGCAATGGCTTGGCTAACCAATGCAGCTAGTTGGTCTAGCACCTCTTGCTCGGTCGCGCTGAAGGTTCGGGGCTGGCGGTCGATGATGCATAAAGTACCGATCGGGTACTGATTGGGTAAGCGCAACAGAGAACCAGCATAAAACCGCAACTTATTGTTCTGGGCGGCATGAGCGGCTTCGGAGGGTATGGCGGCGCTGGTTTCGAGCAGGAGGTCGTGGTACACAACGGCCCGAGCCTGCTGAATGGCAGTGGAGCAGAGAGCTTCGACCCGGGGTTGCCGGTCGTTGCCGGGCATGCCGTGGTTGGCGGGATAATACACGTCATTTTCCTCGACCACGGCAATGAGAGAAATAGGCAAACTAAATACCTGGGCCGTGAGGGCAACAAACTCTTCAAAGATGGGCTCAATGAGGGTTGGCAGCACATCATGAGCCCGCAGATTACGCAGCCGCTCGGGTTCGTCGTTGGGCAACAAAGAAGCGGGAGATGCAGACATGGGTAGATAGCGTAAGGATGAGTAACATACTTATAAAATCAACCAGTTGCTAGAAAAAAGCCTGGCTTTCTCTATTGGAAAAGCAGGCTCGGCTGGCTACTACCCCTACCCGCTTCGGCATAAGAGCAAACTGCGTTCAGAAGGATAAAGCCTCTAAAACCTTTACCTGGAAAGAACCTCAATTGGAACAACGTCGGCACAAGGTCTCATTGTGCTTCGGGAGTGGCGGCCGTTTGCACCACACCTTTCGACCATTGCTGCACGGCGTGCACAGCCCGCTGCCAATTCAGGATGCCCGCCTCAATACCGGCACGGCTTTCTTTGGGACTAAAGGCCGTGTCGGCTTGGTTGAGGGCTTTGATTTCGTCCAGGTTGTTCCAATAGCCCACGGCCAGGCCCGCCAGGTAGGCCGCGCCCAGCGCGGTGGTTTCAATCACACGCGGGCGTACTACTTTGGTGTTTAGCACGTCGGCCAGAAACTGCATGAGCAGGTTGTTGGCGGCCGCGCCACCGTCTACCCGCAACTCGGCGATGGGCAGACCGGAGTCCGCTTCCATGGCGCGGAGCACGTCCATGGTTTGGTAGGCAATGGCTTCTACCGCCGCCCGGGCAATATGGGCCGCCGTGGTGGCGCGCGACAGACCAAAGATGGTGCCCCGCGCGTAAGGGTCCCAATAGGGCGCGCCCAACCCGGCGAAAGCCGGCACGAAATACACGCCGTCGGTGCTGCTGACTTGTTTAGCTAGCTGTTCTATCTCGCTTGATGTTTTGATAAGACCCAGATTGTCGCGCAGCCACTGCACCACCGCTCCGGCAATAAAAACGCTGCCTTCCAGCGCGTACTGCACTTGCCCGTCGATTTTCCAGGCCACCGTGGTCAGCAGGTTGTTTTGCGACGGCCGCGGCTCCGGGCCAATGTTCATTAGTATAAAGCAGCCGGTGCCGTAGGTGCTCTTGACCATGCCCGGCGCGGTGCACAACTGCCCAAACAGGGCCGCCTGCTGGTCACCGGCAATGCCCGCAATCGGGATGTTGGAGGCGAAGATCGTCGTTTTGGTTTCGCCGTACACCTCGCTCGACTGCCGCACTTCGGGCAGCATGCTGCGCGGAATGTCGAACAGGGCCAGCAATTCATCGTCCCAGGCCAGGGAGTGAATGTTGAAGAGCATGGTGCGCGAGGCATTAGTCACGTCCGTGACGTGCAACTCGCCCTGGGTGAAGTTCCAAACCAGCCAGCTATCTACCGTACCAAAGGCCAGTTCGCCGGCCTCGGCCTTACGACGGGCGCCCTTAACGTGGTCGAGAATCCAGCGCACTTTGCTGGCCGAAAAGTAAGGGTCTAGCAGCAGTCCGGTTTTGCTTCGAATCAGCTTCTCGTGCCCTTGAGCGCGCAGTTGGTCGCAGAATTCGGCCGTACGGCGGTCCTGCCACACAATGGCATTATACACGGGCTTGCCGGTTTTACGGTTCCATACTACCACCGTCTCGCGCTGGTTGGTGATACCGATGGCCGCGATGCTCCGGCCATTTTGGCCCGCCTTTACGGTAGCCTCTGCCGCCACGCCCGCCTGCGTCGACCAGATTTCCATTGGGTCGTGCTCCACCCAGCCTGGCTTGGGAAACAGCTGGCTGAATTCCTTTTGCGCTTGCGCAACGATGCGGCCCTGCCGGTCGAAGAGAATGGCGCGGGAGCTGGTCGTGCCTTGGTCCAGGGCCAGGATGTGCTGGGGCATGGCGAAAGTAGGGTTGAGAAGACAAATTGTGGGCAGACAAATTGTGGGGATAAGTATACCAAAAGCCAACAATGCTCCCACTGTGCCTGCATTCTGCCGCGTGGCTACACCCAGAGCACTAGGCCCGGCTGCTTCGGTGCTGCGGAAGACCACCTAGTACCATCTTAAATACAGCGTGCAGCCAAACGACATGTTGGCCCGGCGGTGATGATTGAGATTTTTTCTGTCTTCTCCTGATTGTTTAAACCAGTGACTTTCGCTGGTGCACAAAGCGTTGCTTGAGCCACAAGAAAGGTACGCCCAAGCCGATGATAAAGCCCCAGTCGGCACCGAACCGCTCCAGGCCTTGCAGCGCCAAATCGAAGCGGCCCACTGCCAGGCCGGCGCCAATGAGCGCAGTGGCCGGAATGAACGCCATTGCAATAAGCGGCCCGGCCTGAAAACTGCGCCGGAAAGCCGCCAGAATAACCACGCCGGCCAAGGCACCAGCCGCGGCCAGCAGCAACTCCATCAGCTTAGGGTGGACCAGATGCTGCACTTCGTCATTGGTCGCCAACGCTGCCGCGCTGGTTTCGCCGGCCACAACTAGCCCCCACATGGTTAGAGCGGCAGCGGCCACCAGTACGGCATAGCCAGCCAGCGCCGACTCGACTCCCCGCCGCACCAACGTCCAGTGCTGGAGCACCAGCCCCAGCGGCACTTTGGTCATAGGGTCGAAACCCGGGGCAATGATGGCCGAGGCCACGAAGGCCACGGCTTGGGGCACGGGGTCAGACACCAAGCCAATGGCGGCTACAACGCCGCCAAGACCCATTAGCAGCAAATAATTGGTGGTAATCCGGCCCTGGTGACGCAGGCCGCTTTCCATTTCCTCCCAGATAGCTTCGTCCCGATCATCGTCGACGGCTTCGTGGTGGGCGGGAGCAATGAAACTGGCAACTTCACTGGTTACGGCGCTTAATTCGTGCGAATTAGGAACAACGGCACGGGCACGGCGCAGCACCTCGTCGGCTCCGCGGTTGAGCACGTGCACCATGAGTACGTCGCCGATAGGCTTGAGGGAAGCCCCGCGCAGTACAGTCAACCCAATAACAGAATCCAGCTCGGCTAGCTGCGCACTTAGCGCGTCGGTAGCGGCCGGCGGCACAGTTAGTTCTAAGGTCCGGTGCATTGAGACAAGAAGTATAGGTGGAGTCTATTACGCACCGTACGCATAACGTAAGCACGAGCTTACGTGCAGAGGCTGGCAGGGGTTTGAGAGAGTAACGGCGCTTGGGGCATGAGGCGCATATGAAACGAGCAGGCCAGCTGGCCTGCTCGTTTGCATTACAGCATTGCAGAGGTTGAGGGTGCTGTCCTAAACTGACGCTTCATACTGGGCCTGCATCTGCTTCAGTCGCTGGTAGGTTTGCTTCGACACCTGATATTGATGCTCTACCTCGTAGCGCAGGGACCCCGTAACGGTGCGGTCCATCAAGGCTTCTTCGTACGCTTTCAGGGCCCACTCTTCGCCATAAACGTTGGAGCCGAGCACGGCAGTTTCGCTATAGCCAGTGATGGCGGCTTTGGCATCCATCCAGGCCCGGTAGAGCTTGCCTTTGAGGGTGGTACCACTCTCGGGGCCACTCTGCTGCACGCGCAAGTAACCGTTGAGGCGGATGGCGAACTGCTGGCTCTGGCCCGCTAGCTCTTCGTAGTACTTGCGTAAGTCGGCATCTTGGCTTTCGCTGGCGGCCCGCCGGTACCCTTCAATACGGTCGTTGACGAAGAGCAGCAGCTCGTGGATAGCACTGACCGAGCTAACTGCGCGCGGATGGCGGGAAGCTTTACCGGCGCGCAGCAGGTACCAGCCGCCCGCGGCCAGCAGGGCTCCGCCCACCACTTTCTGGGTGGTAGAGAGTTGACGCCAGCCGTTGCCGGTTTGGGTGGCCAGCCGCTTGAGGGGTTCAGGAACCTGCTGGAGCGAGGTAGGCAGGTTCACATTCTGCACCCATTGCTGGGCCTGCGTCAACAAAGCTGCAGGGCCATTAGGAGCAGATTGATCTTCACTTGGAGCAGGGCTGTCAGGGCCCGCCGAGGCGGATGAGGTGGTGGCCTGTGCCTGCTTGTCGCCGGCTTGGGACAAGGCAGTGGCAGCAGCAGAATCGTGGTTAACGCGAGGGCTATTGGGGTGGCTCATGGCAAAGAGAAATACAAGATGAAGGCCAAGCGAATATGTGCTCAGGCATGTATCTCTTTCGGGCGAGCTAGCAGAAAGGTTGCAAATGAAGGAAGAAGTTAGCGGTAGACAGAACCGTCGTCTTGTCTAGTGCTCAGGTTTCTAGTAGCTACTGGTTGGCACCAACTGGTACGGCCGTGGATGTCAGGAACGATAAGAATGCGCATATGTACAGTACGTATAGTTTGTTGAAACCAACAAGTTGTTAGCTTCCCAGCATGATGGTCGTTGGGGGTGTTAACCGCTCATGAACTTGAGCGGCAAGGCATATGGCTGTATCTGTGGCTGCCGATGCAAAGCAAGCATCATTTCTATGAAGGCTTGAAGCATAGCCAAAACCTGAAACTAAATAGAAGGCCTACTTACACTTTGAGATACAAAGTTCTTTTGTTTCCTTTGCTTCGTTACTGCTCCCATCATCTTGCTCGGTTGGCCAACCCCACTAGAGAGGCCATTCCCGAATCTTGAACTTGCCCACCGGCTAGTCTGCCCTGAATCTTAGCTACGGCTGGCATTGGAAGCCCTGCTCTTCACCACGACGCGCACGTCTTAAGAAGTCTTCACACTTGCCCTCAAAACCCTACGGTCATGACTTCAACCAAAAGCATTTTTCGCCTTGCGCTTATCACCGCGGCCATTCTACTTGTGCCCTTGGTGGCAATGCAATTCAAGCCTGCACATGAAGAAGGCTGGAGTCTGGGCGATTTCATTGTCGCTGGCGCCCTCCTCTTTGGCACTGGTCTCGCATATGAGCTGGTTGCCAGGAAGAGAGGCAATATCACGTACCGCCTAGCTGTTGGGGTTGCCCTAATTGCTGCCCTAGCCCTCGTTTGGGTAAATATGGCCGTTGGAATCATCGGCAGCGAGAACAATTCCGCCAATCTGCTGTATGGCGGGGTACTCGCCGTTTTGGGTATCGGTGCCAGTATCGCGCATTTTCAATCGCGCGGCATGGCCCGCGCGCTGCTCGCGACGGCACTCGCTCATTTCGTGGTTCCCGTGGTGGCGCTACTTATCTGGAAGCGCGAGCTGACTCCGAGTGTAGCGAAGGAATTTGTGATGAGTACGCTCTTCGTTGTGCTGTGGCTTGGCTCAGCGTGGCTGTTTTGGCGCGCCAGTGCCACAGGCCCGAATAGAAACCAACGACTTGCGTAACGCAGAACTGTTTTATTCTGCTCGGGGCGTCCGCCAGGAAATAGTGCTCCGAAACGGGTTAGGGCTACTACCAGTGCGGACCAACCAGAATGCCAACTATGGCGTCTTGCGTTACCGGTAACCCAAGTTTAGCAGGCTAGATTTTCTGCTTGATCTGGCGGTTGATGGTTTCGTCCGTGATTTTGTCGTCATCCATAAGTAGTAAGGCTTTGCTGATAATGATGGAGAGAATGGCGTCGCCTTCAAAAGGCAGAAATACGTCAGTAGAGTCGGTTTTGGCGGAACGGTCGGGTACAATGCACAGGTACTGGTCGTTGGGCTCCATGAGGATGTTGCCCGAGCCAAGGTGAATTTTGTAGGTACGGAGCTTGCCGCGCACTACCAGGAACCGGTCCTGAATTTCACTCACCTTGCCAATCTTCATGCGGGGCACCAGCCGCTCCAAGGCCAGTTTGCGGTTTTTGGCTACTTCGCCCAGCTCGCCAAAGCTGTACTGCTCCCAGTACGTGCGATACTGCACCAAGCCGCCGTTGTCGCGCCAAAGCGGATCATTGCCCACGCTGGCTACACCTACGAACAGGTCCACATCACGCATCACTTCCGAAAAAACCAGCGGCGGCACTTCGGGCAGCGGTACCGGCGCGTTGTTGCGCAGGAAACGCACCTGGTCGGTGCTGATATAGTCCCAGATGCCCGTGTCGTTCCACGCGTCTTCGGCATTTACCTCGCTCACCCAAAACTCCGCGCGCAGATTATGGACGGGTAGCAGCAAACTAGCCGAGTCCGACTCGTAGCCCTTATCGTAGGCCCCGAGCAAACTATAGCGCCAGCCGCGCAGCTTAGCCAGCGAGTTGAACTGGTGCTGCTTGAGGATGTGGGCCGCCATGCGGTTGGAATACGTGCGGGTATTTTCCTCCGGTGGCGTGAGCACGTACACCTCGCGGAAAGCCTGTTTGAGAGGCTGCCGAAGCTGGTGCTGTTCCAGCAGCGCCCGCCAAGTCAGCACCTCGGCCGAGGGCGATAGGACCGGGTGCCAAAGCTGCAATTGCGTCGCGTCGGTGGGGGCGGCTGTGGGTTGGCCGTGCGCGTCGCGCCACGCTTCGTCGAGCCACATGGCGTCAGTGGAGCGTCCATCGGGCTGATGAAAGCGCCAGATGAGGGGGCGCACCAGACAGCTAAGCAGGCCGTGGTTGAAATAATACTGGGCAAACCAGGGCCACGGGATACGGCGCTCTTCCACGAAGCTGCGGTCGAGTCGGTCGCGCTGGGCCGTGTACGTCTGCTGGGCTTGCGTCTGGGCGTCTTTCATCTGCTTCAGCTCGGCAGCATGCGTGGCTTTCAGCGTTGCGGGGGCCGTTTTGAGCGGCTTACCGGCTTTCTCCCACTGCACATTGGCTTTGCCTTCCGTTAGGTCTAGCGTCACGGTATACTCGCCAAAAGGAGCCACGGCACGGCCAGCGTTGAGGTCAAAATCGGGCACGGCTATGTCCTCGATTTCAGCAGGACTGACGCCAAGCGCCTGAGAAGCTTGTTCGATGTAGTGCGCAATCAGCTCCTGCGTATTGGTTTGCTTGATTCTAGGCCGCAACCGCGCCAAAGCAGACACGCCCGGCAATCCGTTTTGCGAGAGAGCAAGCAGGCAGGCGTTGCCGACGCCCACCGCCAGCGGCCCCTTGCCCGGAATCTTACGGTAGCATTTCACGGCTAGGTTGGTCAGCAGATGCAGGATGGTATCATCGGCTAGTGGC
This sequence comes from Hymenobacter sp. M1-2, assembly GCF_057808495.1. Taxonomy (NCBI): domain Bacteria; kingdom Pseudomonadati; phylum Bacteroidota; class Cytophagia; order Cytophagales; family Hymenobacteraceae; genus Hymenobacter; species Hymenobacter sp. M1-2. The sequence continues at coordinate 14,029 of NZ_JBTYZO010000040.1, read as the reverse complement.
TGCACGGCCCACACCAATCCTTTGGCTACGATGGCGTTTGCCTCCAGCAAAAAGGTGTAGGAAGTGTACGTGTACGAACCAGAGTTGCGCACTTTCTCCTCTACGGGCATCTTGATCAGCAATTCCAGCCACCCATATGCTCGTTGGCGCACTGCATCGGCCCCAACGGCGGCAATGGCGGCTTCTAATTCCTTGCGCAGTTTGGCCGTGGGCTGGCCGCCATTCGCCTTTTGCCACAGCTGGAGCAGGCGCAGCCAGGGAAGGGTGGCAGAAGATTCGGAGTCGAGGTTCGCCACAAACTGATTTAGCTGCTGCCCGAAAGGGTCATCGTCAGCCAGCACAACAGTGGGTAGAATTTCAGCATCCGTCACCTGATTCAGAATTTCCTGCACTTTGAGCGAGATTTTACCGACGTCGCCAGAACGGCCAGTAGTATGGTGCAGCAACTGTCCTAAAGAAGCCAGCATGGGCTGGCTCAGGTGGCCTTGCTTTTTAGCCAGCCGGCCCACCTGAGCCAAAGTTAAGCCCACCGGGAAGGGCCAGAAGTCTAGTGCGGGGCGAGCAGCTGAGAAATCAAAGCCATACAGCTTAAATAGCCGCAGGTAATCGTCTTCACCCAAGCCTAATGTACCTCGTAATAAAGCGCTTAGCAATTCAGCCATGTCGTACCGGGCACGATAATCTTCTCTACTGCACCGGCGCATAGCCGTGGCAATGGCCAGCACCAACCGCCCTTGGTAAGCAGCATCCTTGGCCCGTACCGCTTGGTAGGCTAGTAACTCGTTAAGCTTAGTGTCATACCCTCTATTCATCACTTCAGGGATGAGCTCAATAAGCACGGTCTTCATCTCGACGGCCTCGGCACAAGAGTCATCGAATATATCCATCTTGGTGATTTTCTCTCTTATAACAGCCATTCTTACGCAGTCTTAGTAATTTCCAGAACAGACAACAAGTAGGTGGCGCTTCCTCAGCCGCCTACCAGCGGCGTGAGCTTCACAAAACTGGCTGTGGCTCCTTCGCCAAGCCACACTTCCTCGTCGAGCGTTTCCACCTGCCGGTCGTTTACGAGCACGAAGTAGCTGTTGCGCTGAAATCCTTCCAGGGCCTTGTACAGCTGCTCTTCGGCGTCGATGAGCTTGAAGGTGCGCTGGCGGTAGCCGTTGAGTACCCGTTCCGATTCGGTGGGCTGCACCAAACCTCGAAATACTTCCGATTGCTGAGCGTTGTGAGCGGCCACTTCCTGGCGCACTCGCTGCTCAATCAATTCTCGCACTGTCAGCATTTCCTGGGCTATTTCTAGCTCCAACCGATGGAGGACACCGCCCGTAGCAGTTTCGTCCTGAATAGTAAGCACAGCCATGCACGTCTGCGTAAAAGTGAAACGAAAAGAACCAGCCAAACCGCTCGGCTCGTTTCGGCAAGGTGCCAAAAACTCACTAAATCATCCTCTCTCAGCCAACGAAATCTCGACTCTGCTTCGCCTCCAAACTTTTAATTCCTCATTTTTAATTCTCAATTCCTCATTCCCTGCATGCCCGTTCCGTCCGCCGAGTTCAAGAAAGCGCTCAAGCGTCTCTCCGATAAAGAAAAGGAGGCCCTGCTCCTGCGCGCCGCGCGCCGCGACGCTGAGCTGTACGATACACTCAGCTTTGAGCTGCTGCCCGAAGTGACCACCGAAACGATATTCGAAGAAGCCTCCGACCGAATCCACGAGCTGTTCAATGTAGCCGTAACGGGCCGCCTACTCAACCGCAGCCTCACCAAAGCCCTGCAAAAAGCCACCAAGGAAGTGGCCCGCGCCAGGCGGGTCACCAAAGACAAGCGCCTCGAAATCGACTTGAATCTTTACACGCTACGTCTCATCTTCGACAATTACACCGGCCAGTTCGACAGCGTGTATGCGGGCTTTTACACCGCCACGGCCCGATTGGCAGCCCGTACTGCTCAGCTGGTGACGCAGAATCTGCACGAGGACTTATGGCTGGAGTACAAAGCCGACGTGGATGATTTCCTGGCGCAGCTGCACGGCCGCAGCAAAAGCCGCAGCCTCAAGTTTGAGTTGCCGCAGGAGCTGGCCTTGCCCGATTAATAGTTTCTTGCGGAAAATTCCGATTCATGTTGCTTTCTCGTCTATTGCCCACCCTTATTCTATGTAGCGGCTTGGCTGCCTGCTCCGAAGAACCGGCTCGTCGGGCGGCTCCCGCCACCGCTAAAACCAGTACCACCCCGGACACGGCCGCCGTACGAAAAGCAACGCAGGAATATCGGGTGCACTACAACGCGCCCGTTTCGCTCGACAGTACCGATTTCTACTATCAGCCCGTTTCGGTGGTGCCGTTGAAACAGGAAAGCAGCCGAGGCAGAATATTATCGAGCAGTTCTTACGACGAAGAACCCAGATCGGAGTATGACATTGAAGGCACTTGCTACAACCTGCTTTTCTTCCAGAAATCGACGTTACAAGAACATCCCCTACTGCCGCACGGCCGCTTCGTCGTCACGGAAATTGATTCGGAAACGAAGCCCGACGTGCGCTGGCCCTTTCTGTTTTACACCATTGTAAAAGCAGATACCAACGCCGACGGGCAGCAGGATATAGCGGATGCCAGCGCCTTATTCGTGTCGGACCGCACTGGCCGGCAGCTTCGACAACTCACGCCAGATGGCACGCACCTAGAAAGGCGCTACCTGCTCCCCAAAACCAGCTTGCTCTTGGTAGAAGTACGCCCCGACGTGGACAAGGACCGCAAATTCACGCATGCGGATGGCTCCTACTGGCTCCGCTTCGACCTTCACAATATTGGGGCGGCCCCAGTACGGCAGCCCGCGGCGGCTCTAGCCAAAACCCTACACGAGCAAATGATAGAGCGCCAGACCCGCTAGCTGCAACGCCCCAGCTGCCCACGAAAAAGCCCCGCCAGCAGGAGCTAGCGAGGCTTTTAACTGAACGCCAAATCATCCATTCAAAGGCATTCAGCCGTGGCTGATTATTGCTTGGCAATAATGTTGAAGCTCAGCGCAAATTCGTCCATGATGGCCTTATCGCCGATGCTTTCAAAGAAAGACTTCGAGCCGTATTTGATGTCGAATTTGGTACGGTCGATGTTGGCGGTGCCGCTGGCCGAGGCAACTCCATTCTTCACGCCCACTTTGGCCGGGAAGCTCACGCTCTTCGTGATGCCTTTAATGGTCAGGTCGCCGGTGATGGTGGCGTTGTTGCCGGCAGCATCAGCTTTCAGCGGCGCAACTTTCGTGATTTTGAACGTCGAAGTTGGATTCTTGTCGATGCTGAAGAAGTCCTCGGAACGCAAGTGACCCACCAGTTTGCCATTGTACTCGGCATCTTTCAGGTCTTCTACTTTCAGCGAGTTCATGTCGACGGTGAAAGTGCCGCCCACAATTTGGCTGCCCCGCACGAGTACGTCGCCTTCTTTGAACTGAATAGAGCCATTGTGCTCGCCAGTTACTTTTTTACCCACCCAGCCCAACGTGCTCAGCTGCGGCTGCAGCTTGTACGTCTTGTCGGCAGCTTTTTGGGAAGTAGCAGCTTTTACAGCAGCAGGATTGCCGGCGTACGCAGGAGCAGCAAGCAGCGAAACGGCGAGCAGTGCGGGCAAAATGATTTTTTTCATGAGTGAAAAAAGAAGTGAAATGAGGTAAGCGGAAAAAGTGAATGAAGAGGAAAAAGGCGACGGGTTAGTCGCGAATTTTGTCGAGGAGGGTGCTGAGCTGCGCGGCTTCTTCGGCCGTGAGGTTATGGAGTCCAATGGGGTTTTGCTCCATGGCCACATCCATGCGGCGCAGTAGGTCGAGGCCCGTTTCGGTGATGCAGATGTCCACGGCTCGCCGGTTGCTCGGGCACACGGCTCGCGTTACGAGCGCCTTGCTTTCGAGCTTGTCCACGATACGCGAAGCATTGCTGGTCTTGTCCAGCATTCGGTCGATGAGCAAATTGACAGTAGCTGGCTTGGGATGCTGGCCGCGCAGAATGCGTAAAATATTGAATTGCGGCAGTGTTACGCCAAAGCCTTTGAAAGCATTAGCTTGCCGCTGCCCTAGCCAACCAGCCGTGTACAGAATGTTGATATGGGCCTTTTGATGGGGGTCGCGAAAAACAGGCTGTTTGATTTCATCCTCTATTTTCATGGCTCGCATAGGGTGCTTCAGAAATTCGTAACAAATATATGTACATACATTTAATGTCGCAACATGATTGCATAAATTTATTTCAACCCATTTTGGAGTTTTATCGTAGCCATTTGCCAACAATGTTCGTAAGGAGAAAACCATCACCTTTTTAGGCTCAGCTTCATTATGAGAACGCACGTTTACCTGCTGACTTTACTACTGTTTGCTGCGGCGCTGCAACCAAGCGCTGCCCAAACCACAACCGCGCCAAAAGCTGCCGTCGTTGCTTTGGCGAGCAGCAAGGAGCAGTTCGTGATGCATAATGGGGAGGTAGTGCTGCAACAAGGCGGTACTACTACGCCACTCACGAGAAATATAGTGCTTCCTAACGGGACCAAGGTAAACTACAAAAGTGGCATTGTAGAGTTTACGGACGGCAAGAAGGCCACTCTTCAAGAAGGCGATTACGTGACGCTAACCGGCGACGTAGTGATTGCGACGTCTGAGGAGGTTCGGTCGCGTACTAATACCCTCCCAGCAGACGGCAAATTCAAACTGTACGTCGATAAGGACCAGAAACCTAGCACCCAGGCCAACACCGTAGCGCCCGCTACCAACGAACTGCCGGTCCTGCTCACCCGCAAAATCCAGCTTTTAAACGATAAGATCAGCTTAATGGTACCTGATCCGGCCAAGCAGGACGCTATCAATAAGATCAACGAACAGTTATTGAGTCTCGATTCCAAGATAGGCCGCTAGGCAAAGCTTGGAGGCAGTGTAACAGCCGGCGCAGCCCATAGCTCGCCGGCTTTTTCGTGTACTACCCCAAACGGTTCGTTCCGGATGATGAGTAGCCCATCTAAGTCGCACACCTGGGCGAGGCCACTAATCTGCAACGCCGACCAAATACCTAGCGAGGTTTCCACCATGCAGCCTAGCATAGTTTGTAGGCCGTGCGCGGCAGTTTCGCGCAGAATACGCAAGCCATTGCGGTAGCCCCCCGCCTTCATCAGCTTCATGTTCACGCCGTGAAACTGACGGGCAATATCCGCAAAGTCGGCCGCGTCCGTCACCGACTCATCGGCGAAAAGTGGCCACGGCGTACGGCTGTGTAAGTAGCGGTAAGCATCGGCGTGGGCTGCCGGCATGGGCTGCTCTAACAGGCGCACTCGCAGGCTTGGCAGCGTGGCCGTACGCTCCACAAACCGCAACAGTTCGTCGGCGTCTTGCCAGGCTTCGTTGCCATCGATGATGAGTGGCCGGCCGGGGAGTGTCTGCGTTACTTCCCGTAGTAGCTCGTAGCCTATTTCTTGGTTCACCTTGATTTTGAGGAGAGCGAAACGGCCCATGTCCTGCTCGCGCAGAAAACCCGCTACCTCGCCCGGCTCCATAATAGGTAGCGTGAAAGAGGTGGGCACGGCCGCGGCCGGTTTGGGCAGCCCCAACCACTGCCACACCGGTTGCCCGGCCCGGCTCGCCTCCCAGTGCACGAAAGCCGATTCCAGCGCAAACCGGAGCGCGTGCGCTGGTGGTTGCGCCGCCAAAAATTCCTGTAGCTCCGCTTCGGTCTGCACGCGAGACAAGCCGGCCTGCAGCAGTTGCTCGAACTCTGCCCGGAGGCCCTCTGGAGTTTCCCCGTAGCGGATGTTAGGAGCCGCTTCGCCGTAACCACTGGGCCCGCCGGCATCCCCTTGCACCCGCACGAGCAGGTTGGTTTTGGTGGTAGAAGCGTTGCGGGAAATTTTCCAGGTGAACCGTAGTGGCAGTTCGAGGAGAGTGAGAGACCAGGTGGGCATAAAGCAGAATATGGGTCCGGCGAAGGTAAGGAGTTGCCTGCAGGCCCTGTGAGCCAGCCCAGGAATTCCCTTCTGTCGGGTGACGGATGGGTTTCAAATAGAAAAAGTCTTTGTTCGACTAGTAAAATACCGGCTTGGAGTAACATTCAATACTTTTAGCATCCAACTCTCCCTTTGCTCCATTATCTGCATGAAACCACACCTACTTCTCTGTTTCATTTTTTGCCTGCTCCTGCACTCGGCGCAGCAAGTGCGTGGCCAAAACTCCACGACAACCAACCGCGCCGCGGGCTACACCGCCTGGTTTGAAGTGCACGACAACGCGCTGCTGTTGCGTACGGGCACGCAAAGCAAGCCTCTGAGCAAAGACGTTACTTTGCCCAACGGCACCCGCCTCAACTACAAAACGCGCACGGCGGCGCTGGCCAACGGTAAGAAGGTGGTGTTGCAGGAAGGCGACCTGGTAGACCTCAACGGCAACGTTGTTTTGGCTCAGTCCTCACTTCCTCCACCACCGGCCCCAGTTATTCCAGCGCCAGCACCTGTTGTTCCTGAGCCTAAGCCAGCTCCGGCGGCTTTCATTTATCAACCCAAGGAGCCAGTGAATGGCAAGCTCAAAGGCGTGGTAGAGCTAGGCGCTAGCGGTTTCAACTCGTTTATCGTGCGAATAGATGGGCAGAAGAACTGGAAGCTGGAAAAGTCCGAATTCGGCAACAGCTTAGTGATGGAGCACATGGCCACGGAGGATGACGTGCGCAAGGGGCTCAAATCATACATCAGCCAAATGATAGATTACGGCGTCAGTGCGCGCGACATCCATTTCGTGGTTAGCTCCGGCGCGGCGATGTCCAAAGAAACGGCTCAAATTGTGAAGTCGTTGGGGGCGCTGAACTACGTGGTTACTACTGTAACGCCCGAGCGCGAAGGTGCGTTGGCCCTGCAAGCGGCACTGCCCGCTGGCTATACCGATAAGGCCTTTGTGATGGACATCGGCTCGGCTAACACCAAGCTCTCGTGGCTGGAAAAAGACGCCGTGCAAGCCCGTAGCAGCTACGGTTCCAAATACTTCCAGACCAACACCGACGATGCTACCGTAGCGGCCGATGTGCGGGCCAAGGCCGAGCAGGTACCCGCCAGCCTACGCGGCACGTGCTTTATTATTGGCGGAGTTCCGTATGAAATGGCCAAGGCGGTCCGCAAAGGCCAGGAGCGGTTCACGGTGCTAAGCCAGCCCGGCGGGTACGAGCAACTGAGCGGCGCCAAGTTGAAATCGGGGGTGAATATCTACCAAGCCGCCGCCACCGCCACGGAGTGCCAGCAGTTTGTATTCGACTGGGATGCCAACTTCACTATTGGCTATCTGCTCACACTGAAGTAGGTAGAAATAGCCGTCAGGATCGGCGCGGGCCTCCCCGGATATCTTATTAGATGTCGGGGGAGGCTTTTTTGCCAGGGGCAGATGGTCGAGACTTCAATCGGCTATCTTTGCTGACTTTCCGCCCATTTCTTTCCCTTGCTCCTGCCCCGCATGAAGTTTTCGCCACTTGTTCTGCTTGTTTCGGTGCTGGCCCTCGTGGCGGCTATTCTCACGGCGTTGGCCGCTTCTGGTACGGGGAGCATCAATCCGGGTGTGGCGCAGGCGGCCCGCTGGTTGTTTCTGGCGGCTTTCATAGCGTACGGGGCACAACGCCGCTCGCTCACCTTCTGGATAGTAGTGAGCATGTTCGTGGGCGCTGAAATCGGCAACGATTACCCAACCGTTGCCGTCAACCTTAAAGTGCTGAGCGATGCCTTCTTGCGGCTCGTGAAGACCATTATTGCGCCGCTCGTGTTTGGCACGCTCGTGGTTGGTATTGCGGGGCACGCCAACCTGAAGCAGGTTGGTAAAATGGGCCTTAAGGCGCTGGTATACTTCGAAGTCGTTACCACCTTCGCCTTGTTTATTGGTCTGGCCGCCATCAACCTCACCAAAGCCGGGGTTGGTATCAGCCAGACCGGCGTCGATGCCAACGCGGAGAAGCTGCAAACCGTGGAGCAAAGCACCTCCGACATTATTATGCACATCTTCCCCGAAAATATTGCCAAGTCGGTAGCCGAGGGCCAGGTGTTGCAAGTCGTGGTGTTTGCCATCATTTTCGCCATCGGGCTGGCCATGGTGCACCAAAAGCACCGCCGCCCCATGCTGGAGTGGGCCGACAGTCTGTCGGAGGTGATGTTCAAGTTCACCAACGTGGTTATGTTTTTCGCGCCGTTGGGCGTGGGCGGTGCACTGGCGTACACGGTGGGTAAAATGGGTTTCGCGCCGTTGCTGAATGCTTTTCAGTTGCTGCTCACACTCTACGCCGCCCTGATTGCCTTCTTGCTGCTAGTGCTGTTGCCGGTTGCGCTCATTGCCCGCATCCCGGTGAAGCGTTTCGTGCAGGCCATTGCGGAGCCCGTCAGTATTGCCTTTGCCACCACTTCGTCGGAAGCTGCCTTGCCCCGCGCCATGGAGGCCATGATTAACATGGGTGTGCCCCGCCGGGTGGTAGCCTTTGTGATGCCCACAGGCTACTCCTTTAATCTTGATGGCACCACACTGTATCTGTCGTTGGCGTCGGTGTTCGTGGCGCAGGCGGCGGGCGTGGACCTTTCGTTTGGGCAGCAGCTTATCATGGTGTTCACCCTCATGCTGACTTCGAAAGGGGTGGCGGGCGTGCCGCGCGCTTCGCTCGTTATTCTGCTGGCTACGGTGGCCTCGTTCAACCTACCGGCCTGGCCCGTATTCATTATCCTGGGCATTGATGCATTGATGGATATGGCCCGCACGGCCGTCAACGTTATCGGCAACTGCCTTGCTACGGCCGTAGTGGCCCGCTGGGAAGGCGAGTTTGTGGACAATTACGTGGCTAGTGACTCGGTGGAGGAACTGGCCGAAGCGGACAGCGCCCTGGCTCACGAGGCGCACTAGTGCCGAACTTTGGCCCGCCGAGAGTAGCTGTTATCCTCGTTGAAACCACACAATTAGTCGATGAACCGTTGTTAAGCTGCTTCAGCTTGTGCCTACCTTTGACGTAAGTAGATGGGAAGGAAATAGTCGACCTGTGAAATATAAAATAGGCAGGAATACACGCGCATGGTATTAAATCCGGGTTATCTTCATTTTTCGTAGATTTACTGCCACCCTGGCCCCTGCCTACTGTAGGCGGTGTGCTGAATAGATGCTTGAGTTCTCCGCCTTATGACATCATTTCGCTGCTTGCTAGCGTCAGCACTGCTGTCCTTCATTATGCTGCCTGGTTGCAAATCGGCAGACCGCATCATGTTCCAAACGCCTAGCAACCGCTTGAGCAGCCAGTTGCCACCGTTGGAAATTGCCGTTGACAACGGCCCCTTGGCTCAAGCCGAAGGAGATGGTGCCTTACCCGACGACCCGTTGCGGGTGTTCCAGCAGGAAATCAGCCAGAACGTGGTAGAGCCCAGCGACAGTGTCCGTTATGGATATGCTAAGTTGCTCGTGACTGAAGCCGAGGGCAAACGGACCGGCAAATTCTTTCAAGGATTTCAGTTGATTACCCTCATGCTGCCTAGCCTGCTGGGCATGCCAGTGCAATATTGCCGCACCAACGTGAAAGCGGAAGTGCAAATCATTAACTCGCACGGCGAAGTAATTGCTACTTACGCCGGTACCGGCCGCTCCAAGGTGCGGGTGGCTATGTACCACGGCTATTCTCAGGCTCTGGCGCCCCGCTTGGCCGATATGCAAGCCCTGCGCCTGGCCCTCGACCAAATTCGTCCGCAGCTGGAAATCAATGCCGACACCCTACGCGAGCAGTTGGTAGCCATTGGCCCCATGCGGGAGTTACAAGAAGAAGCCCCCGACAGCGTGACTGCCAATCAATAGCCGCTGGCTGCCAGTCGATCAATTTTCGCAAGCTCCTTTCCGCCGTAGCCGGGAAGGAGCTTGTTTTTTTAGGGCAAGACCGAAAATCATTGGCGCAACCTTTACGGGCTTGGTTGCTACTTTGGCGCGTCACTCTTTCTTATTTCTTCTCATGAAACACGCACTGCAGGCCTTGCTGCTGGCGAGTGGCCTCCTAGCGGCCCCGTTGGCGCACGGCCAGAAACTTGCTGGGCCGGCCGCCCCCGAAGCGCCCATGCCCGCGCCCGCCGCTGCTGCGGCCCCCGCTTTCCCCTACCCTATCCAGCAGAAGCAGCTCGCTAACGGCCTCAACGTCGTGACGGTGCCGTTCGACTCGCCGGGGCTGGCTTCGTTCTTTTTGGTAGTCCGCGCCGGCTCCCGCGACGAGGTGGAGCCGGGCCACACGGGCTTTGCGCACTTCTTCGAGCACGTGATGTTCCGGGGCACCGATAAGTACCCGAAGGAGAAATACAATGATGTGCTCAAGAGCATTGGAGCCTCCGCTAACGCCAATACCTCGCTGGACCGGACCGTGTACCACATGACGGGCAACGCCGTCATGCTAGAGAAAATGTTTGAGGTGGAAGCCGACCGGTTTCAGTATTTGAAATATCCCGAACACGAGTTCAAGGCCGAAGCCGGGGCCGTGAAGGGCGAATACACCAAGAACTCGGCCTCGCTCTACACCCAGCTCAACGAGAAAGTGGCCGATGCTGCCTTCGACAAACACACCTACGAACACACCACGATGGGTTTCTTCAAGGACATCGTGGACATGCCCAACCAGTATCAGTACTCGCTTACGTTTTTCGACCGGTTCTATCGCCCGGAGTACACCACGTTGCTGGTGGTAGGCGATGTGAAGGCGGATCAAGTGAACAAGCTGGCCGACCAGTATTTCTCTTCCTGGAAGCGCGGCTCGTACAAGCCCACCATCCAGCCCGAACCGGCCCAGACGGCGCCGCGCTACGTGCACATCCAGAACACCAACTTTCCGCCGCTGGTAAGTCTGAGCTACCGTGGGCCGGCTTTTTCGGACCAGCAAAAAGACCTGCCGGCCCTGGACGTGCTGACCACCATGCTCTTCGCCGAAAACTCGCCGCTCTATCAGCAACTAGTGGTGAAGGAGCAGAAAGTGCGCTTCGTGGGCGGCTCTCCTAACTACACCCGCGACCCATACCTGATGACGATTCGGGCTTCGGTGGTGAAGGCGGAAGACATGCCCTACGTGAAGGAGCAGATTACGAAGGCGCTGGAAGAGCTGAAGACCAAGCCCGTAGACGCCAAACGCCTCGCCGACACCAAATCGGCTTTGAAATATGGCTTTCTGATGAGTCTCGACGCGCCCGACCAGATTGCCAATTCCTTATCGGAGTTTATCTGGCTCACGGGCAGCCCCGAAAGCCTGAACCGCTACTACTCGCTCTACGACCAAGTAACGCCCGCCGACATTCAGGCGGCGGCCAAGAAGTACTTCGTGCCCGAAGGCCTCACGGTTGGCACGATTGGGCCGGGCGCTACGGGCGGCGTGCAGTAGCCCGCACACCCTTTTTCTCCCTTCGATTCATTTCCCATGAAATATACTTTTTCTCGCTTCCTGCTGGCGGCGGCCCTACTTGGGCCAGCCGGTGCATCCGTAGTGCAAGCCGCCGACTTGGTGGAACTGCGCCAGCCCAACGCCGCCAAAGTGGTGGTGAAGCTCCAGTTCCGCAACGGCTCCTCGGCCGACCCAGTGGGCAAAGAAGGCCTCACTTACCTCACTAGCCAGCTGATGATGGAAGGTGGCACTAAGGACATGACTTCGGCCCAGCTGAAAGACTTCCTTTACCCGATGGCCACTCGCTACTACGCCACCACCGATAAGGAAGTCACCACGTTTACGTTCGAGCTTCACCGCGACTTCGTGGACAAGTTTTACCCGGTGCTGCGCGGGCTGCTACTCACGCCGAGCTTCACGCAGGAAGACTTCGACCGGCTCAAGAGCAACCAGCTCAATTACGTGGAGCAAGTGATTCGGGCTTCCTCGGATGAGGACTACAGCAAGTTTGCGCTGGAAGACCAACTGTTCCGCGGCACCCGGTTCCAACACATGACGCGCGGCACCGCCGCCGGCGTGAAGGCCCTGACCCTGGCTGATGTGAAGCAGCAGTACGCCGCCGCTTTTGGGCAGGACAACCTTAGCATCGGGCTAGCCGGCAACTACCCGGCTTCTTTCGCCAAGCAGCTCCAAACCGACCTCAACAAACTGCCCAAAAGCTCGGTGAAGCCGGCCGTGCCGACCGTGGCCATGCCTAAGGGCGTCCGGGTTGAAATCATCAGCAAACCCGACGCGCTTGGTTCGGCCGTGTACACGGGTTTTCCCATCCAGACCACCCGCGCCAACGACGACTTCGCGGCTTTAATGGTGGCTAATTCCTGGCTGGGTGAGCACCGCAAGAGCTACGGCAAGCTCTACGACAAAATCCGTACAACGCGCTCCATGAACTACGGCGACTACAGCTACGTGGAGTGGTACGAAGCCGGCGGCCAAAACATGCTGCCCGTACCCGGCGTGCCGCGCCACGCCAACTACGCCAGCCTGTGGCTGCGCCCGGTGCAGATAGCCGAGGGCCTGCGCAAGCAATACCCCACCGAGCTAGGCGACCTGAAAGTAGGCCACGCCCCGTTTGCTTTGCGCCTCGCTATCCGGGAGATGGACAACGTGGTGAAAAATGGCCTGAGCAAGGAAGACTTTGAGCTGACGCGCACCTTCCTGCGCTCCTACGTGAAGCTCTACGGCACCACGCCCGCCAAGCAGCTCGGTTTCCTGCTCGACTCTAAATTTTACGGCCGCAAAGACTGGCTAAAAGAAGTGGACACTCAGCTCGCCAAGCTTACCCTCGACGACGTAAACCGTGCCATTCGCAAGCACTGGCAGGTGCAGAACATGTTCGTGACCATCGTGACGGACGACAGCGAAGCTCAGCCCCTGGCCGACGTGCTAAAGCAAAATACCCCTTCGCCGATGAGCTACGCCAACGTGGTGAAGGCCGGTCTGCCCGCCGCCGTAGTAGCCGAAGATCAAGCCGTAGCCGACTACAAGCTCAACATAACGGAAGTGAAAATCGTGGATACCAAGGACACGTTCAAGTAGCAGCTGCTTGCTTTGGCAGACTCAAAAAACCGCACCAAAGAATTTTGGTGCGGTTTTTTCGTTTTCGGCTTTAAACCCGCGACGCTCGGCTGCATCTATGCTTGCAGTTGACACCCTTCTTACCGATTACCCGATGAAAGCACCTTGGAACTTGCTGACGCTGCTCTTCTTACTGTTGGCTCCCTTCAACCCTAGCCTAGCCCGCAGCCACCGTGAAGCTCGCCCCGGTGGTCCCGGCCGCCCCGAAATAAAAGCCTATGTCGCGCAAAATGTGCTGCCCGTAGTGCGGCAGCAGCGCCAGAAGCTGGAGCCGCAGCTCAGCACCGGCGACAAAGCGCAACTCGCCATTTACCGCACCCAGATGCAGCAACTGCGCCAGCGCGGCCAGACGCTGCGCCAAAGCATCCGTCCGGCCGGCACTGCGCCCGAAACGCGCCCAGAACTGACGGAAGCCCAGAAGCAGCAATTTGAGCAGCTCCGCGCCGATAGAAAGGCCCTGCTGCTGAATGTGGCGCAGCTGGCCCAGAAATACGAGGGCGACATTGCCCGGCTGGCGCAGGAAGTGCAGCCGCAAAAAGAAAAGTGGACCGCCGATCTTAAAGCTCTGGTGGAAAAGAATACCACGCCGGAGCAGGCGGAAAAAACGGGCCGCCCGCACCACTGGCTACACCGCGGCACCGACCGGTTTTTCCGGCCCGCTATGTTCCTGCTCCTCGATCCTAGCGCGCCCACCAAAGCTGAGCGGGACTTAGGCGGCAGCAGCCTATACCCTAATCCGGCCACCGCTACCAACCAGCTGCAATACGAGGTGAAAAAGGCCGGCCCCGTAACGGTGGAGCTGCTCGATGGCCGGGGCAACGCATTGCGCACCGTGGCTCAGGAAGCCAAGCAGGAAAAAGGCGCCCACACGCTACAGGTGAATCTGGCCGACCTGCCTACGGGCACTTACTTCTATAAAATCACGACCCGATCGGGCTCCGAAACCCGGCGCTTCGTGAAAGAATAACTAGCTGACCCAAGTTGCAGGCTATAGCCCGAATCGGTCGATAGCGTGAACGAAGACGAAGA
>NZ_JBTYZO010000003.1:0-263561 GCF_057808495.1 Hymenobacter sp. M1-2 | reverse complement strand
TTACATGCGGAACAGACTTTTTTGACCTAGGCCTACTACCTCGCAACTTGGGTTACCTAGTCACTATTCACGCTGCCAGACGAACCACTACCGGCTGAGCAGCACAATAGGCTCGCCGCGGTACGTAGTATGGGCTTGCTCCTGGTAGCCGAATTTACGGGCCAAGGCCAGGGAGGGAGCATTTGCGGGGTCGATGATGCAGGCGGTTTGCGGCCACTGGAAATGCTGCTCGGCCCAGGCTAGGGCGGCCCGCACGGCTTCGGTGGCATAGCCTTGGCCGTGCACGCGCGGGGCTAGCACCCACCCAATCTCGGGGATGCCTTTGATGGAAGGAGTGAGTTCGCGCTGGAAATCGGAGAAACCCACGCAGCCAATAAACCGGCCGGTGCTCTTTTCTTCGACGGCCCAGTACCCGTAGCCCATTAACACCCAGTGGCCTTGCTGGGCCAGCATTTTCCGCCACACGTCTTCTTCCGGCAACGGCTTACCGCCCAGGTAGCGGAAAAAGTCGGGGTCGGTCCACATGGCGGCAAATTCACTCAGGTCTTCTACCCGGTGGCCGCGCAACAGCAGCCGTTCGGTTTCCAGATGAGGAGTTTGAGTCAAGGAGTGAGTTGGGAGAGGAGAGTCAGACATGGCCCCAAGATAGGAAAAGCGGCAAACAAGCTAGTTATGGCATTTCCAGCGGGCTGTACGGTGCTTAGTAAGCTGCCGTGAGTGCCTCGCTGTCCGACACGAAGTTCCCACTAGCTTCGGTTAGAAAGCATGAACAGGTAGCAAAATCTGCCCCGGCTTTTGCCAGCAACTGGCAGTAGAGCGCTAAGCATTCGCTGTATGATTGAAAATCTAACAAGTTTCTGAGTGACGCCAAAACGTGTTAGGTCGGCCGTTTTCTAGTCTGGAGCTCGCTGCGGCGGAATCTGAAGGCCGATTTCATCACCAAAAAGACGGCCGCTGACGCAATACCGGCCGCTGACGCGATATTCCCGTTCAAAGCTCTACGGCAGTGTCTTTACCTCAATGCAGCAGATGCCGCTGTTGCCATTCGTTCGTCTTTTTATCCACCCCAAATCTTATGGCGCAGCAAACCAAAACGAAAACCCGGCGTCAGCAGCGGGACATCATTGTCATTGGCGCCTCGGCGGGCGGGGTGATGGCCTTGCTGGAACTGGTGAAAACCTTGCCGCCCGATTTCCCGGCCGCCATTTTCGTGGTGCAGCACGTGGCGCCAGATTCGCCGAGCATTCTGCCGGAGTTGCTTAGCGGCGTGTCGGCGCTGCTGGCCCGGCACCCCCAAGACGGCGAGACCGTAAAGCCCGGCGTCATCTACGTAGCCTCGCCCGACCATCATTTGCTGGTGGAAAGCGACAAGGTGCTCGTGAAGCGGGGGCCCAAGGAAAATCGGTTCCGGCCTTCCATTGATGCCCTGTTCCGCTCGGCCGCCTATACGTACGGCCCGCGCGTTATCGGGGTGGTGCTCACGGGCTACCTCGATGATGGCACGTCCGGGCTGTGGTCGGTGCAGCGCCTGGGTGGGCTGACCGTGGTGCAGGACCCTACCGATGCCCAGACGCCCGCCATGCCCGCCAACGCCCTGGAGTTTGTGGCCGCCGACCATGTGGTGCCGCTGGCCGAACTAGGCGGACTGCTGGTGCGCCTCACCGCCGAGCCGGCCCCAGCCAAGCCCCGGCTTCGTAGAGATGAACTGGATTTGCTGGAAATTGAGCTTACGATTGCCAAACGCGATAACGCCTTCGAACTAGGCATCATCGACAAAGGCAAGCTGACGCCCTTCACCTGCCCGGACTGCCACGGTGCCCTCACTCAGCTCGTGGAAGGCAACCTGATTCGGTTCCGGTGCCATACGGGGCACGCCTACACCGTGAGTGCCCTGCTCGGCGAGGTAACGCAGTCGGTGGAAAGCATGCTCTACCAAACCATGCGGGGGCTGGAAGAAACCAAAATGCTGCTGGACTCTCTGGGCGAGCATTTCACCCAGGACAAGCAGCCCGCTGTGGCGGCGCTGTTTTTCCGCAAAGCCCAACTCGCCGGCAAGCAAGCCCGCATCGTGCACGACTCCATCATGGAGCACGAGGCTATCAGCGGCGACCTGCAATTCGAGAAAAAGAAAATAACCTGAGAAGCAGCCGCTGTAGCGCGGAACGGATTTTCGCGCTACGTCCGTCGTAGCGACACTCGAATATCTTAGCTATCTACTATTTCAAGAGATTAAAAAGTAAGGCAATATTGTAGTTGAGCGAGCCTAATTGATAACTCCTCCGCAACCCTGGAAAGGCTTTCTACGCATACTTGGTGGGTTTGACTAACTAGCCATAGCCCAGTTTCATCACTTTTTTATCTTACCTCAACCGCATGGAAACCAACCACGCCAACTCCTCCGGCATCGGCGGCACTGATGCCTCCAACGCCACTACCAACCTGCCCGAAGCTACTCCAGCCCAAGCCAGCGGCGCTACGGCTGGTGCTACCTCAACCAGCGCCACCTCAGCAGCTGGTGCTACCGCGGCTGGCGGCTCGCAGAGCGGCAATACGAATTCAAATTCCGGCGACGGCAACAACTGGATGGACTACGCCAACCTGCAAAAAATCGTCGACCAGCTGCCCCAGGGGGTGCGGGACTTCTGCACCAACTCCTGGACCCAGGTAACTGGCCAGGTAAACAAGATGAGCACCACGCAAAAAGTGGCTGGTGCCGTGGCTCTCGTTGGCCTGGGCTACCTAGCCATGCGGCCGGGCAAGTCGAAGTCGCACAAGAACAAAAACCACCGCGGCTCCTGGGACAACACCTACCGGGGCTCGTCGTACGGCTCCTCTAGCGGCGCCCGCTCCGGCAGCAGCTACGGCCACTACGGTGACCAGGAGCATTCTCGTTCCGGCGCAAACTATGGCTCGGGAGCTAATTATGGTTCGGGCTCTAGCTCTAGTTCGGGTGCTGGCTACGGTGCCGGCTCTAGTTCCACTTCAGGGTCTGGCTACGGCTCGGGAGCAGGCTACGGCACGGGCTCAGGTGCGGGGTCTGACTTTGGCTCCGGCTCTTCCTCGGCTAGCGGCGCCGGCTCGTCCTCTTCGGGCAGTGCTGGCGATGCTACGTACCGCGGCAACCTTGGTGGCTCGTCTAGCGCCGGCCGCGACTACAGCAGCGGCATCTAACGAGCCAGCTGGCTTTTTCTGGTAACAGCGCCTCCTGGACATGTCCGGGAGGCGCTGTTTTTTGGTGGTCAAGCCCACAAGGCAGGAGCGAGCGGGCTACTCAAGGATTCGCTTCCCGGAGTCCTGCTTCAACTTCCTCGTCCGTCACGGGGGGCAGGGCTTCGTAGTATTCGTGGGCTTCCAGCGGCGGCGGCGGGCTCAGCAGGCATATTACGGCATCGGCCAAGTTGCGCAGCCGGTCCCTTTTGGCGGGCGAGGCGGCCGGCAGAGCAACTACCAGCAAGCCAGGCTGCTGGTCGCGGGCTACCTCCAACACGTCGGTTAGCTGCGGCTCGGCTGTCGCGCCATCGTCCACCAGAATCAGCACTTGGCCGGGTCGGAGCGCTGCAATAGCTGCGGTCAGCAAGGGGCCTCTTATTGCTACCAGCCCGGTTGCTGGTTGAGCGGTTGCTTCTGCGCAGGCTTGTTCGGCTTCAGTACTTTCCGAAGCTGGTCCTTGGTTTCCCATGTTGGGCATACCTGGTAAGAGTGTCATCGGAAACCCGAGCAGGCGGGCCAGCACCGCCCCAATGGGCACGCCACCCCGGTCCACGGCCATTAACAAGCCGTCGGCGCCGCGTAGATGCCAGAGGCGCTCAGCCAGCCGCAGGGCTGTTGTGAATCGATTAGGTAAGGTGCTCGTCATGGGTCTCAGTTGTAGCGCCGGGATTTACACGAATAATGCCAGGAATCAGCTGTAGAAGCTCGTCGGAGTGAGTTTTGCCTATGGGTTGCAGGAGTATGACTTGTTGCTGAACCCGTCCGAAGTAGGGCCATGCCTAACTATTGTTAGCCTTCGCGCCGGCGGCGTTTACCAAGCAGGTAATAAATCTGCTGGTGGAGTTTGGTCGCAACTGCGCGTAGTTGCGTATAAAAACGGGGCTATATGTACGGCTTTCCTCTCTGCCCTGGATTGCCGCCCTAGATTTTTACTTACTTCTTACGCTATGATTCGCTTGTTTCTCGTTGATGACCACCGCCTTATCCGTGATGGTATTCGGGCGCTGCTCGCTGCCACTCCCGGGTTGTGCGTGGTAGGTGATGCCAACAACGGACAGGAACTGCTCGACCAACTCTCTACAACGCCTGCCGACGTGGTTCTGATGGACCTGAACATGCCCGTGCTCGACGGTTTCGCTACGCTGCCATTGCTACAAGAGCGTTTTCCTCAGACAAGGGTACTGATCCTCAGCATGCTGGACCACGAGCAGTACATCGGCCAAGCGCTCGATGCGGGAGCAGCGGGCTACATACTCAAAAATGCCGACCAAACGGAGATTGTTACGGGCATTCGGGCTGTAGCTGCGGGCAAACGGTTTTTGTGCAGTGATATCGGTCTGCTCATGCTGCAAAAAGTCCTGCACCCCGAGCCTAGTGCCGAATCTAAAAAGTCGGATGCCTTATCGTACCGGGAACTGGAGGTGCTCCGGCTCATTGCTGAAGGCCTCACCAACAACGACATGGCCGAAAAGCTCTTCGTGAGCCGTCGTACCATCGAAACGCACCGCCAAAACATTCTCGAGAAGACCCAGACCAGAAACACCGCGGCCCTCATCAAGTATGCCGTTGAGCAGGGTTTAGTGAACTAGAAGCATCTCCTAAATTTGGATAGTTTGTTTTGCTCTTTATTGCGACTAGTGCCTTAGATAAATGCGCTTGGAGTGGCTGATGGAGCGCCCATAATGCTGCCGAAAAGACACCCGCCATGGTGTTGCAACAACGTTCTGGTACCATCTAGCCTCCTGGCTTGGTTGCTATGCCTCAACTACATAGTTCATCGGATAAAACAAGTAAAATCAGCTTCAGGCGAATTGTAGAGCAGAATCGGCGGCTAAAACTTCAATCTATGGCTATTCTGCCAAGTCAGCTTAGCGAACGACCAAGCACAATTTAACGTACGCACTAACTCGCTAGGCTAGCCACACGAGTGGGTGCTACTTAGCAGAGTTAGATTATGCCAGACTTACTTGATATAGCATTCTCTGACGAGCTGAACCTGTTACGCCAGCAAGCCCTACAGCACTTAGCTGCCACCGGAATCTCGGCGGAGCAAGTTCAGGACCGTGCTCCCAAACAGGTCTACGACACCATGCTGGCCTTGCAGCAGCAGGCGTTGCATCAGGCCCAAAGCGAGGTAAAAGCGCTGCGGCAGGTACTAGCCGTAGCAGCCCAGGCCAGCGCGGCCACCGATCCGGCCTCCGACAAATTTCACCGCCTGTTCGAGTACAGCAGCGATGCTGTGTTTCTGTTAGTCGACAACTACTTCGTGGATTGCAATGCCGCGGCTCTGGTCCTGCTGCGCGCCACCGACAAAAGTCAGCTCCTCGGCCGGCACGCCGCCGAGCTGGCGCCTACCTACCAACCCGATGGCCACCTCAGCCGCAAACGCTCCGACGAGTATTGCCGGCTGGCCTTTGCCCACGGCAGCTACCGCTATGAGTGGCTCGGCCGGCGCTGCACTGGCGAGCTATTTTGGGAGGAAATTCAACTCACGCCCATCACCGTCGAGGGCCAGCAGCTGATGCACGCGCTGTGGCGCGACATCACCCCGCTCAAGGAAGCTGAGCAGCGCCGCCACCAAAGCGAGGAAGACTTGCACCGGGCTCTGCGGGCTGCCAGCGTGGGCACCATCGTCTACACCATCGCCACCCGGGAAGCGCAGCTCGACGAGCAGGCGCTGGCCGTAATGGGCCTTGCGGGGGGCTCGGGACTACTTTCTTACGCCGAATTTCTGCGCCTCGTGCACCCCGACGATGTAGCAGCCACCGAGCAGGGGCTGGCCCTAACCAAGCAAGCGGGAAAGGAGTTGATGCTGGAGTTTCGGGTGGTGTGGCCCGATAGTAGCGTGCACTTCGTGCGGTTTCGGGGGGAGGTGGCCCTGGATGCGCAGGGGCAGCCAGCCCAGTTGCTGGGCGTGCTGCGCGACATTACTATTCGGCGGGAGGCACAGCAAGAGCTACGGCACAAAAACCGCCTGCTGGAGCATATCGTGCAGAATTTGCCGGTAGTACTGGGCCGCCTCACACCAGCGGGCATCTACCAGGAATTGGTGGGCCTGGGACTGCGGCGGGTGGGAGTGCAAGACAACGAACTACGGGGGGCCAGTGCTTTCGATGCATTTCCGAGCATATCGGAATCCACCCGCCGTCTGCTGGCCGGAGAGTCCGTCAACTTCGTGGGTTTCGCCGATCACGAAGGCGAGCGGGTGTACTTTCAGAACTACGGCTTCTTCGACGAGCAGAAGCAAGAGGCCATTGTTTTCGCCATCGACGTAACCGCGTCGGAGCAAATGAAGGCCAGGCTGCGCGCGGAGAAGGATTTCACCAAGCACCTCCTCGACCACAGCCTCGATGCCGTAGTGGCCCTGGACATGGACCTGCGCGTGACGGCCTGGAACCAAGTGGCGACCCGCTACACGGGAGTACCCGAAACCGTAGCCCTTGGGCGCGAACTCTTCGAGCTGCTGCCCAGCATCAATACCCCCGACGCGCGCCAGCTCTTGGATCGAGTACGGCGGGGCTCGCCTGCTACCCTGCACAACCAGCCCTTCGAGCCCCGCCCTGGCACCTACGATGCCTACCTCATGCCCTTGCGCCGCTCGGAGGGAGGCGAGATGACGGGTATTCTGATGATCGGGCGCGATGTAACCGAGCGCAACCGCATGTTCGACGAAGCGGCCCAGCTCCAGCGCCAGCAACAGAAAGCCGTGTTCCAGGCTGTCTTTACGGCCCAGGAGACGGAGCGCAAGCGCATTGCGGAGGCGCTGCACAACGGCGTGGGGCAGCTACTGTACGTCACGAAGCTCGCCTTGGAAGGCCGTTCTGAGCACCCAACCGATCCGGTGGTGCTGCGCGTGCTCGACGAAGCCATTCAGGCCACCCGCACCGTTTCGCACCAGCTAACGCCCAGCATACGGGAGGATTTCGGGCTTCAGGTGGCGTTGCGGGAGCTAGGCAAGCGTATTCCGCCCGAGAAGCTTCAAATACACCTGCACCTGACGGGCCTGGATCAGTCCCGCCCACTGCTGCTCGATTTGGCGGTCTACCGTATCGTGCAAGAGCTGCTCAACAACGTCATCAAGCACGCGCAGGCCCGCCAAGTGCACGTGCAAGTCGAGCACGACGACGACCAAGTGATGCTTAGCGTGCAAGACGATGGCAAAGGCCTGCCCGGTTCTCTGCCGCAGGCCACCATCCCGGGCATGGGCCTGGCCGGCATCCGCAATCGGGCCGAACTGCTCGGGGGCCGTTTCGCCCTCGATTCGCGTCCTGGCCGGGGTACTACGGTACGGGTGGCGTTGCCGGTGCAGCCAGAGTGAAAGCGAGACCTCGCGCTGCTGCGCCAAAGGTAGCTCATTCACAAGATGGTACGTAAGTAGAATCCGTATTTTAGCCTTTCCTGAATCCCAATTTATGCGGACTATTATAGGGTAGCTACGATAGTAAATTTGTATGGGAGTCAGGGTTGGCTCTGGTGCTGATGACGTGTTTGTGATACCTCAACCTATACCCTTCGCCTTATTTAAGAGTGTGCATCCCCGTTACTTTGGTATTGGGCTACGTGGGCATTGCATTGGCGCTGCTGCCTGCGCGCGGCTAGATGCCATGCTTGAGGAAGCATACGCCACGCGCGCGGCCGAAATCTGGCTGGACTGTGAAAATCTCGCCGATATCGACGTGCAAGGATTACGGGTGCTCTTCGCCTGGTTTCGGAAGGTGCAGGCCGACGGGGCTTCTTTCTACGTGTGCGGCCTGTGCCCAGCCGTGCGGACCCGCCTCGAAAACAGCGGCTTAGCCGCCGTATTGCCGCTGTTGCCCACCGAAGCCTTCCGCGGCCCGCGGCCCTTTCTGCGCTAGCTGAGCAGGGGAAGCAACGGCTAGGTGGCGCTGGCCGACAGCGGCAGATCCACGGTGAAGATGCTGCCCTTGCCCTCCGCGCTACTCATCGTTAGGGTGCCTTGGTGCAGCTCCACGATGGTTTTGCACAGCGACAAGCCCAGGCCCGTGGTAGGTTCGCCCCGCAGACCGGGGCGCCGGGCCTTGGTAAACCGCTCAAATACTATTGGTTGCAGCTCCTTGGGAATACCGATACCCTCATCGGCTACCACAATGCGCGCCCGGTCCGGCTGCGGCTCCACTCGCACCGTGATGCGGCCGGTGTCGGGGGTATATTTCAGCGCATTATTAACCAAGTTAACAACCACTTGCAGGATTTTATTGACATCGACTTCCGCGTACACCGGCTCCGGCGGCATTTCTACCACTAGCTGATGAGCCTCCCGCCCTGGGGCCCACTGGAAGGGCTCCAGGCATTGCCGCACCTTCTCGCGCAAGTCCACCCGCTCGCGGCGGAGACTTATTTTGCTGGATTCCAAAAACTCCTGGTCTACCAGGTCATGAATCATGCGTACGCTTTGCTGACTGGTAGTTTGCATCAGGCGCAGCATTTCGGGCACCCGCGGGTTTATCTGGGGGCTCATTTCTTCCTGTACGTACTCTGTTAGCTGCTGGAGCATCACGAAGGCGCCGGCCAAATCGTGGGACAAAATCTCAAGCACCGTGTTTTTCTTGTGGCCAAACTTGTTCAGCAGGTCCCGGGCCTCCTTTTCTATGCTGGTATCGCGGAGGATGCCGCCCAGCCAGATCTGGCCCTGCGCATCCTGGTGCCAGTGCGGCGTGAGGCACAGCCACTGCTCCGACTGGTCGGGGAGTAAAACGCGCAGTTCCACTTCGTCGTGCAGGCCGCCCTTCTGCCACAAACGCCAGCAGCGGCTCAGTACCGGCAAGTCGTCGGGATGCAAGCGGGCAAGCAGGGCCGGCAGTTCCTCGTTCACCTGGTCGCGGCGCCCCCGCAGCACCCGCTCGTAGGCCGCACTAACAAATACGACCCGCGCAGCCTGTAGATCATACATGAAGTGTACGTACGGACTGGCCTGCGCTTGGTCCAGAAAAAACTCAGCGGGGTTCAACATCGCGCGGCAAGTGTTTAGATAAGGGAATGTTAGCTATACCCTTGCCGCTTGGTTTGGTTGTATCGTCCCTGCTTTTCGCGGCAGTTGCGGAGTAGAGCTGCCTCTAGCTCCTATTCGGGAATAGGAGGAGAATTAACCATCAGCCCTGGGTTGCTACATGATTTTTCTAAACGTCTTGCCTTCAATGAGTAGCAATGATGCCTCTGGCTGAGCATCAGCTAGAGGAATAGGAGAGAAGCAGGATGTTACGCCTCGTATTCGCGCAAGAAACACGTAAAGGTGGTGCCCACGCCGGGCTGGCTGTCGGCCTCGATACGGCCGCCGTTGCGCTGCACAATGTTTTGCACCAGATGCAAGCCAATGCCTTTGCCATCGGCTTGCGTAGTAAGGCGCGAAAAGGGCCGGAACAACTTGTGCCCCTGGCTACGCAAATCCATCCCAATGCCGTTGTCTTGCACGGCCAGCACGGCAAAATCGTCTTCGCGCCAGCTGCGCACCTGCACGCGGAGCGGACGGCCCGGCACGCGGTATTTCAGCGCGTTGCTCAGCAGATTGCGCAAGATGCTTTGGAGGTAGCTCCGGATATAAACCAACTCCGGCAAGGCGCTAAAATCGGTTTCCACTACCGCGTTGGCCGCCGCCAGGTCGGTGCTGAGTTCGGCTTGTACATCGGCGTAGGCCTGGTCCAGCGGCAATTGGTGCGTCATCACCTTGAACGTGCTTTGTACTTCCAGCACTTCCACCAGGTCGGCGATGGTGCTTTCCAGCTGCCGCAACGACTGGTGCATATGGTCCATCAGCAGCTGGCTTTCCTCGTCGTGCGGACGCTCAAGCAGCAGGTTGATGAGCAAACTCAGGTTACTAACGGGCGCCCGGAAGTCGTGCGCCACCGTGTACACGAAGTTTTCGAGGTGGCCGTTGGCGCGCGTGAGTTGCTCGCGCTGCTGAATCATTTCGGCTTGCGTGCGGGCCAACTCAGCTTCCGTCCGTCGGTGGGCCGTTACGTCGCGCACCACTGAAAGAACAGCCGTTACCTGTCCTTCCGTCACTTCCGGCCATACTTCCATAACCATGTGGACGGGTTCCGCGCCAGCCTGATTTCCGGCGGTGGGCAAAGCAAACGAAGCCCTTTTGCCGCTCTGGCGCACTTGCCGTAGCGTGGCCAGCCAAGCGTCGGCCGCGGGCCAGTGAGCTGGGTGCAGTTCCGCGGCGGCCCGGCCCACTATTGCCGCCGCTGGCTGGCCCAGCAAGCGCGCAAATTCGCGGTTCACGTAGGTTAGGCGCAAATCAGCATCGAAGCACGCCAGGGCCTCAGGCAGGGCGTCGAGCGCCGACGGGTAACAGTGATTCATGGTAACAGTGTACGCGGCTTTCAGCGCAAAAGTGCCCGCCGCTGAGGAAGGCCCGGACGCGCTACTAGCGGCTCTCGGACAGCTTGAAATTGTTGGGTAAATCGTTTATAACGAGCCAGTAATGAACCACTTCCGCCACGTTCAAGGAGTACTTAACGAAGTTCATCGACTTGATAACGTAGCTGTTGGCACCCAGTTGGTACGCCTGCTGCATCTGGGCCGCCGACGTAGACACGGTCATGACGACCACTGGAATGGCTTTGGTGCGCGGATCGGTTTTGAGGGCTTCCAGCACTTGCTCACCTTTTACCTTGGGCAGGTCCATATCGAGCAACACGAGCAGGGGCAATTCGTACGTCTGGTTTTCGTAGCTGCCCTGGCGCATCAGGTAGTCCAGGGCTTCTTCGCCATCGCGCAGGTGATAGTATTCCAAAGTAGGCATCTTCGCCCGCAGTGCCCGAAACGTCAGCTCGGCGTCGTGGGAGCTGTCTTCAATCAACAATATTTCGGGCTTCAGTGGAAACATGAAATGTGAGGAAGGTATTGGTAAAGGTAAGCCGCCGCAAGCACTTATCCGTATTAGTGCTTACTCTTAATGAGTAAATTTGTTGGCTTGCAGAAATTAGAATTCTGCTATTGTTGGCATAGTATCGCCTCTAATTTCTCCGTGCCTTTTTACTTGCGTTCATGAAGCAAATTCCACTGCGCCAAAAGGTGTACCTCAGTTTTCTGGCCGCGGCGCTGCTGCTGGCCAGCACGGGCTACTTTTACCAGCGCAGTTCCACGCTCTACGTGCGCACAGTACTGCAAGTCGAACGCACGCAACGGGTGCTGGCCCAGCTCGAAAAGGTGCTTTCGCTGGCCAAAGACGCTGAGACGGGCGAGCGAGGCTACATTATCACGAGGCAAGAACGGTTCCTGGAGCCTTACCAACTAGCGTTGGCCAATTTGCAGCGCGAACTTTCTATCTTGGAGGAATTGGCTGCCTACGAAGCTTTTCACGCCCCGCGGCTGCGGCAAGTGCACACGCAGGTTCAGGCTCAGGAGGCTTTTCTTAGCCACGACATCAATTTGGTGCGGGCGGGCCAATTTGCGGCTGCCGCCAAGCGGGTAGCCGGCGGGGAAGGCAAGCGTATTTTGGACACGATCCGGCGTTTGGTGGCCGAAATGCAGGCCCACGAGCGGAGTAGACTAACCAGCCAACTCCGGGAAGTGGAAACCCAGGCCCAGCGCAACAACGTGGTTAACCTGGTTGCTATCGGCGTGCTGGTGGCCTTGTTCGGGGCCGCGGCCTACACTATCACCCGCGACTTGGGCCGGCAAGAAAAGCAAGACTGCGAGCTGACGGAGAAGAATACGGCGCTGGCCGCACTCAGCAATAATCTGCAACACCTGCTCGACCGCCTCTACGAAGCGCAGCAGATTGCCCAAGTCGGCAGCTTCGACCTCGATCATAGCGGCAGTCATTTCACGGCCACCCCCGAACTGTACCGCATCTATGGCTGGGACCCCGCCCTGGCTGGGCAGGCCACCGATGCATCGCTGTTCAGCCAAACCTTGCACCCCGACGACCGCGACCGGGTGCAAAAAGAGGAGAAGATTGCGCTGGAAAAATCAGAACCCTACAGCACGCAGTACCGCATCGTGCTGCCCGATGGCAGCATCAAGTACTTGCAGGCGCGGGGCAAACCTGTAGTGGAAGCCAGCGAAACTCGCCTCCAGGGCACGGTAATGGATATTACGGAACGCCAACGGGCCGAGCAGCAACTTCAGCAGCTAAACCAAAATCTGCAAGTCGCCAACGACGAGTTATCGGCGGCGGTGGAGGAATTATCGGCCGCCAGCCGGCAGATTCAGCAGTACAGTACGGTGCTGGAGCAGCAGAATCAGGACTTGGAAGCGTTTTCCTACTCCGTCTCGCACGACCTCAAGACGCCGCTCCGCTCGGTGCTGTCGTTCGGGGGTATTTTGGAAGACGAGTATTCCGAGGCGTTGGATGAAGAAGGCCGCCGCCTGCTCGACATCGTGCTGACCAGCGCCCGCTCCATGCACGAGCTCATCGAGGCGCTGCTACAGTTTGCGCGCCTGGGCCGCACGGCCGTACACCCCGAAGCCGTGAATATGGACCGGCTGGTGCGCGAGCTGTTCGCCCAGCTGCTGACCGAAAACAAGCAGCCCGTGCGCCTCGACATGGCTCCGCTCGGCATCGCCTACGCCGACCGCCAACTGATCCGGCAGGTATGGTTCAATTTACTGAGCAATGCCGTCAAGTTTTCGGCGCGTCAAACCAGTCCGCACGTTCGTATTACTTGCCAGCCGGGCGAAGGCGAAACCATTTACAGCATCACCGACAACGGCGTGGGCTTCGACGCGCGCTACGCCAACGACCTGTTCGGCGTGTTCAAGCGGCTGCACTCGGCCAACGATTTTCCGGGCACCGGCGTTGGGTTGGCGATTTGCCAGCGTATTTTAGCCAACCACGGTGGCCATATTTGGGCCGAAGGCGTTGAAGGACACGGCGCCACATTTTATTTTGCTCTCCCCACCGCACCTTCTCTCGTCTAACCCACCCTATGGACCACCTCGATATCCTGCACGTGGAAGACGACCCGCACTGCGTAGAACTGGTGCAACGGGCCCTGCGCAAGCTGCCGGAAGCTCCGGCCTACGTAGCCTTCCCCGACAACGACCAAGCTCTAAACTTCCTGGCAACGCAACCGCGGCTGCCCCGCCTGCTGCTGCTGGACTTGCGTTTGGCCCGCGGCACCGGCCTGCAATTGCTAGAGACCTTGCGCGCCAGTGAGCGGACGCGCGAGGTGCCCGTGGTAGTCTTCACGTCCTCGCAGGAACGCCGCGACGTGTCGGAGGCCTACCAGCTAGGAGCCAGCAGCTACGTCATCAAGCCCCTGGAATACAAAGAGTTTCTGGGCGCCATTGCCCAGCTCGTTACCTACTGGTTCGGGGTGAATTATCAGAACACCTGAGCAGCCTCCGAACACCACGCGCCGCATTAGTCTTATGTGGTCATGTGTCGCACTCCGTGCCTGCTTGTTGTGCCGCTCAGCGAATCAGCGGCGCTACCCGAGTACCTAGAAGCTCAAGGCATTGTAGCAGCCTAGCGTGGGGCAAAGTTGCTACGTCTAGCTGGAAAGTGACGCGCGAAATGCCGCCTAGCGCTTCGCTGTGGCGCAGGATTTTCGCGGCCACTTCCTCCGGATTGCCTACCAGCAGGGCCCCAAGCGGACCAGCCTGCGCATTGAACTGGGCCCGCGTAATTGGCGACCCGCCCCGTTCTTTGGCCCGTTGGGTGAAGGTGCGGGCATAGCCCGGATAAAAATTCTCCACCGCCTCTTCCGTCGTTTCGGCCACGTAGCCGAGCGAGTGCAAGCCTACTTGTAACTGCTCCGGCGCGTGCCCGGCCCGGTGGCCCGCTTCGCGGTACAAATCCACCAACGGCCGAAAACGGTGAGTGTCGCCGCCAATAACGGCTACCATCAGCGGTAGGCCCAGCGCCCCGGCCCGCGCGAAAGATTGCGGAGTGCCACCCACGCCCAGCCAAATAGGCAGCGGCTGTTGCACCGGCCGGGGGTAGATGCCTTGCCCCGTCAGCGCCGGCCGAAACTTACCCGACCAACGCACCCGCTCATTGTCGCGGATGGTGAGTAGCAGGCCGAGTTTTTCGGTGAACAGTGCGTCGTAGTCATCGAGGTCGAAGCCAAATAAGGGGAACGCCTCAATAGAAGAACCGCGCCCAACCACCATTTCGGCCCGCCCTTGCGAAATCAAATCCAGGGTAGCGAATTGTTGGAACACCCGCACCGGGTCGGCCGCGCTGAGCACGGTTACGGCACTGGTGAGGCGAATACGCTTGGTGCGGGCCGCAGCCGCCGCCAGGATAACGGCGGGAGCAGAGTCGAGAAATTCCGCGCGGTGATGCTCGCCAATCCCAAACACGTCCAGCCCAATTTTGTCGGCTCGTTCGATTCGTTCGAGTAGCTGGCTCATGGCTTCTACGCCACTCAGGGTAGTGCCGGTGCCGTTGTCGAGCAAGGCCGCGGCGAAACTATCAATTCCAATTTGCATGGGGCTTTTTGTAAGTGGTACGGGTTGCGGCCAGAAGGGAAACCAGAGCTGCTAGGCATCAACTATTTCCAGCGGAAGCGTAGCCGAAAATCAACTGCTACGACGCTGTAAGATCCTGTCTTCAGCCACGGCAAGTTGCATCAAAAACAACACACGGCCCGATTCTCAAAGCAAGCAGCACAACCCTGAAAGCCTGTCAGCAGGAGGAAAGCAGCTCCGTTTATTTATCGTAATAGCGCCTTCTCCATTTCACCGTATCGGCATAAGAATCAGGAGAGGTCCTTAAGATTTTAGCTCCCAGGAGCAAACTCACCTCTGTATCGACGTCGTACTTTTTATCAAGCAATCCAATAATATAATCAATTGGCGATGTGAAAGATATTTTGCCTTCTCTCAATACGAGCTTTAGCCTATTGACGGCATAGAAATAAATAGAACTCGTTATGGTTACCTGGTCCAGATAATCTTGATTTGCTTTCGACAACTCGTATGCTTTGCCACCGATGGATACGGGCGCAAAGTCGAAGTGCAGGTACTTATTGAAGTAGTTGTAGGCTTCGTTGAATTGCTTGTTGTCTAGTCCTGCGTAGAGGCAATTTATATGTTGGTTCTCGACGCGGATGGCATTGTCTTCGACTGTAATCTGGAATAAGCTATCCGTATCCACTTCGGGTTTATCGGCTTGAAACCACAAAAAACTTTCCTTGAAACCATCCATACACGTAGTGAAGAAGACTAGGGCAAGATTCTGCCTTAAGTAAAAGGAGCGGCAAGATGGTAAGTTCTCGCAAGCCGACTTGGGATGTTGCGTGAAGCCGTTCAGCAAACGGGGAATGTATGCGACGGTTGAATTAGCCTAGGCTGCATTATTCTCTCGGTTAGATTATAGGATAGAAGTGGCCTCAACCAAACAAAAAACCGCCGCGGCGCTAGGCCACGGCGGTTTAGATGCGTTAGTGAGCAGGGGAGACTACTTCAACGGCGCAGCGGCAAAAGACGTCTTCACGTTGTCGCACCAGAGCACTACGCTCTTGTAGTCGCCTGCCTTAGTGCCGGCGGGCAAATCGAAGGTGAAGTCGCCGGTGAAGGTCTTCAAGTCACCTACAACCACGTGCTTGGCCGCGGCGATATCGGTGTCTTTGGCGCCTTTGGCCGGAGCTGCATCAGCGTAGAGCCATACTTGCAGACCAGGGCCTACTTCGGTCTTGAGATTGGTCAGTTTCAGAACTGACTTGCTGCCTTCCTTGGCGATGCTGGCCGTACCGGTAGTAGGGGCGTTTAGCGCGTGGAATTCACCGGTTTTTGCTTTCTGAGCAAAGGTAGGAGTGGTGGTAGTGGCGGCGAAGAAGGTCAGCGCGGCGGCGAAGAGACGGAAAGTGTTGTTCATGACAGTTGGAGTTTGGAAAAGGAAGTGTGAAAAGTTGGAAAGTTGAAGTGAAAATCAAGGTTTGATGGGCAGCTGGAAGCGGGCCGTGACGTCGGTATTGGCGTCGGCGCCGGGAATCTCGATGGCGTAGTCTTTGAAGGCCACATTCAAATGGGTGGTCACGTCCAAGCGGCGGCCGTCGGCGGCGTAATTGAGTTCGATGGGGGCTTGCAGAGCGTGAGCCGTGCCGTTGAGCGTAAGAGTGCCTTGGGCGGTGCCTTTCTGCTGCTGGCCGGGAGTGATGCTCGTCAGGCCGGTTAGGCTGGTCAGGGCAAACGTGGCGGTGGGGTGAGCCGCTACGCCTAGGTAATCTCGGGCGTGTTCATCGCGCAGTGCAAGACCGGTGTTAAGCGTGCCTAGATTGGCAGTGATGGTGCCCGTGGTGTGGGCCAGATCGGCGGGCGACAACTGCACCTGCGCCATCAGCCCCGAAACCACCCCCGGCACCGGAATACCCGTGACGCGGAAGTTGAACTCGGCCACGCCGCCGGTTTCGGTTACCGCAACCGGTGCGGGAGCCGTGGTAAATACTTGCCGGGCGTAAAAACCGGCGCCGACCAGCACCAGAATCACAACGGCAGCTAGCGTGAGCAACACCCGGCGGGAAATAAACGGGGCGGCAGGAGAAGTTGTGAGGGTAGTCATGGCGGACGACGGTAAAGGGTGTGAGGGGGTAGCGGGAAGCTTGAATGAAGCTTCGCCTAATGGCTGGTAGAAGAAGGGGAGGCAGAAGGCGGGACCTAATCGGTCCGGGGTACTGGCGGAGGGCGAGCGGCTTGCCGAAGCGGGCAAAAGCAACTTACTGCCTGGGTTCGATGGGGTAGACGCAAGGGCTGCCCTGACCTTACAGCAGTTCGTAATTATTTTTCTTGAAAAAGTTGTGTAGGTCTATCTGATCAGCCAGAAAGGCCTATATCAGCCGGGAAACGGCATTTTTACGAATAAAAAAAGCTGCCCGCCTCATATCTCAGAGTGGGCAGCTGCTATAGTCGTGATTGGTAAGATGTTTCTGGCCGGCGGATGTGCTGTTATCAGCCTTCCTCTCTTTGGGATGGCCTTACCGGCTGGCCAAGGGCACCGAGGAACTGTGGTATTGCTGTACACCGGCCTGCAGGAATTCAACGAAGCGGGCGGCGTTGGGCTCGTAAGCCACAGGCGCAATGAGCGGCTGATAGCTCTGGTCTTCGGGGTCGAGCAGCACGTAGTAGGGCTGCGCATTGACGCCGTAGCGGGTGAGTTGGAGGTCGGCGTTCTGCTTGCCGAGGCTGGTTTTGGATTTGCCGTCGCGCTTGGAGGTGTACCATTCGGCGGCGGGCAGCTCGGTCTTGTCGTCTACGTACAGCGCCACCACCACGTAGTCGTTGCGCAGCTTTTGCAGCACCTGAGGGTCGCTCCACACGTTGGCTTCCATCTTGCGGCAGTTCACGCAGCCGTGGCCCGTGAAGTCGATGAAGATGGGTTTGTGTTGCTGCCGGGCCACACGCCGGGCCTGCTCCAGGTCGAAGTAGCCATGCAGACCCAAGGGTAGCTCCAGAAAATTGGCGAAGCGGGCTGGCTCCGTGGCGGCGTTGGCGAGCTGGCTGGCCGCCGGGCTAACCGAAGCTGGCACCGGCGCAGCGGCCAAGTTGAAGTCGCGGCTGGTTTGGGGCGGCAGGTAGCCGGCCAGCAGCGGCAGCGGCGCCCCAAACAGGCCCGGCACCAGGTACACCACGAAACCAAAGGTGAGCGTTGCCAGCAGGAGGCGGCCCACGCTCAAGTGCGTTAGGTCCGAATCGTAGGAAAGCTTGATTTTGCCTAGCAAGTACAACCCTAACATTACCGCCAGGGCAATCCAGATGGTGAGGTACACGTCACGGTCGAGCAGGCCCCAGTGATAGGTTAGGTCTACGGTGCTCAGAAATTTGAAGGCCAGCATCAGCTCCACGAAGCCCAGCGTGACTTTCACCGTGTTGAGCCAGCCGCCGGAGCGGGGCAGGTTTTTCAGCCAGGCAGGGAAGATGGCAAACAGCGTGAACGGCAGCGCAAAGGCCAGCGAGAAGCTCACCATACCCACCACCGGCAGCAGCGTTTCGCCCCGTACTGAGAGGCTCAGAATGGTGGCCACGATGGGTCCGGTGCAGGAAAACGACACCAGCACCAGCGTAAACGCGGCGAAGAAGATGCCACCCCAGCCACCCTTGTCGGCCTGCCGGTCGGCCCGGTTTACCAGGCCCGAAGGCAGCGTGATTTCAAACAAGCCCAGAAACGACAGCCCAAACAGCACAAACACCACGAAAAACAGCAGGTTGGGCACCCAGTGCGTGGCCAGGAAATTGGGACCGTCTTCGCCCAGCACCCGCGCCACCACCACGCCGATAACGGTGTAAATCAAGACAATGGACAGGCCGTAGGTCAGCGCCTTGAGGATGCCGCGCCGCCGGCTGTCCTGCCCGCTCGTGAACAGCGACACCGTGAGCGGCACCATCGGAAACACGCAGGGCGTAAGCAGCGCCGCCAAACCCGACAAAAACGCTAGCAGGCCAAACTGCCACAGCCCCGTGCCAGCTGGCACCGCGAGGGCCGCCGCTACGTTGGCTTGCGGTGCTTGCTCGGCCACCGCAACCGTGGCGCTGCCCGAAGCAGGAGTGGGCGTTGAAGCGGCGCGCGGAGGCTTGGGGGTGGAGGCGGGAGCTACGGGAGTCGCGGCGGCTTTTTCCAGCACGTTGAGCGGACCGAAGGAGAGTGAAGAGTTGCCGGGCACGCAGCGGCCATCGGTGTCGGAGCAGCTTTGGTAGTCGGCTTCGGCCGTGATGGTGAGCGGACCCGGCTTCAGTACCCGAATGCGCTGCTGAATCTGGCCGGTCTTCTCAAAGAAGGCTACTTCGCCGTTGAATACCTCATCGTGCGCGTGCCGGGACTTCACCGATTTGGGCGGGCCCACCAGCGCGTAAGCCGGGTTTTTAGCGAAAGTCAGCGTGAACACGGCCGGGCCCAGGTCGGGGTCGAAGTCGGTGGCGTAGAGGTGCCAGCCGGGCTGAATCTGAGCCTGCACCACCAGGTCCAACTCGGTGCCGACCGGCGCGGTGGGCTGACTGAGCGAGGCGGTGAGCTTGGTGGGTGTGAGTACCTGCGCGTGCAGAGAGGTGGTTACCAAAGCCCAGGCACTGAGCAAAAGGAGTAAGAGGCGGGCGGAGCGGCGGAGCATAAGCGTAAGGGTCTGGGTTCGGGCAGGTAGACGCCGCCTGGCCCGCATCCTTACAGCCGCCGGCCGGAATAGGTCCCTCTTCTTACTTCAGCGAGCCCCCACGGCCATTATCAGCGGGGAGGGAGGCCAATAGGTGTACACTAATCCTACAATTGCGAGGCAACAGCAGAGCCCGCCCAGGAAAAGCAGAACGGACCGCTGCTGCCCGATACGCCGGGCGGCAGCGGTCATAGTCACGGGGGCGTAGCTTGAGCGGTGAAGCCCAACCGAATTAGCTCCGGGCCGAAATGCGGTCGAGGATGCGGTTGATGGTTTGCGCTTCTTCGGCCGAAATCACTTGCAGAATAGCGTCAATCTCGCCCATTTTCGCATCGATCTGCGCCAGTACTTGCAGGCCTTTGGGGGAAATAATGACGTCGACCAGCCGCTTATCGGTGGTGCACATCGATTTCAGCACCAGTTGTTTGGCCGCCAGCCGGTCGACCAGGCGCGAGACGTCGCTGGCGCGGTCCAGAATTCTTTCCCGAATATCCTGGGTGCTGATGGGCCGGCCCTGTTGTCCGCGCAGAATGCGCAGAATGTTGAACTGAGGCTGCGTGATGCCAAACGGTTCGAGCACGTCGTTGACGCGGATGCGCAGCCAACCGGAAATGCGCAGCAGATTTGCCCTCAGATGGTGCCAGTCGTTTTGGTAATTGCCTCCCACGCTCGCCAAGATAAGAAACGAGCGGGCATAATTAACCCAAGAACCGCCCGCAGCTTGCGCTGCGGGTCAGGGCCGGCTGCAAACCAGCCCGAGGAAAAAAAGAATGCTGAAGATTAAGCATCAAAACCGCTTAATCAAAAACACACCCGCCACCAGCAACGCTACTCCTAATAAGCGCCAGCCGTTGAAACTGTGCACCGGAAAGTTCAGCCAGCCGAAATGGTCCACCACCAGGGCCGCTACCATCTGCCCAGTCACGAACAGGCCGATGAGCGTGCCGAGGCCGATTTTCTGGGGTAGCACGATGAATCCCAGGATGTTGGCCACGGCAATGAAGCCGCCCAGCCAACCCCACCACGGCACCCGCGCCAGCTCGGCCGGTGCGGGCAACGCCGCGCGCTGAGCCGCCAGCACGGCGGCCATGCTCAGGGCTGCCACCCCAAACACCAGCAGCGTGGCCACGTACGGGCTGCCTATCGTGCGGCCCAGCAATCCATTTGCCCCCGACTGTAACGGCAGTAGGGCCCCAAGGGCCAGGGCTAGCAGCAAATAGATGACGTTGTTCATGGCTGAACAGCAGGCTAATAAGCCCGAATGTATTGAAACGGTATCTCCACCGCCACCTCTAGTTCCTGGGCCGCGTGCAGCGTGAAGTATGGGTCGCGCAGGTGCTGAGTAGCCAGCAGCACTAAGTCGGCTTGGCCACTTTCGAGGGCGTTGTTGGCCTGGGCGGCGGTGCTAACGCGGCCCACGCCGCCAGTTGGCACGCCCGTGGCGGCCCGGACTGCGGCCGAGAGCTGCACGAACTCGCCCATCTGGTGGGGCTGCGGCCAGACGAAACCGCCGCCCACGCAGGTCACCAGGTCCACGCCAAGGGGCTGCAAGGCGCGCACCAACTGTACCGAGTCGGCCAGCGTCCAGGCGGGAAGACCGGGTTCGGCGTAGTCCTGGGCGGCCAGGCGCAGCAGCAGCGGCTTGGCGGCGGGCCAGTGGCGGCGAATTTCAGCCACCACCTCGCTTGCAAACCGGGTGCGGTTTTCCCACGAGCCCCCGTATTCGTCCAGGCGGTGATTGGTGAGGGGCGAGAGAAACTGGTGGATCAGGTAGCCGTAGCCAGCATGTATTTCCACCACGTCGAAGCCGGCTTGGTCGGCTCGGTGCGCAGCTTGCCCGAAAGCGGCCACTATCTCTTGGATTTCGGCGGGTGTCAGTTCTCGGGCGTCGCCCATGCCGGCGTAGGGCGCGCCGGCCGAAGCTCCCACCAACTCCCAGCCGCCTTCGTGCGCGGCCAGTTGGTTGCGGCCCAGGTGGAAAGCCTGCCGGCTGCCCTTGGCCCCGCCGTGGGCCAGCTGCACCCCGGCCGCGGCACCCTGGGCGTGCACAAAGTCGGTAATGCGGCGCAGCGGCCCAATCTGGGCGTCGTCCCAAAGTCCCAAATCATCGGGCGTCAGGCGGCCCTGGGCCGTTACGGCGGTGGCTTCGGTGAGTACCAACCCCGCCCCACCCACGGCCCGGGAGCCCAGGTGCACCAAGTGCCAGTCGGTGGCCCGGCCGCCCGGCCCGGCGCTGTACTGCTGCATGGGCGACACGGCCACGCGGTTTTTGAGCGTGAGTTGGCGCAGGGTGAGCGGGGTGAACAGCGCCGGGGGCGAAGCAGACGGAGCCGCAGGTTCCGGTGCCGGCGTAACAGAAGCGGTAGGTTTCATGAGCAGGCAGTTCAGGGAAATTATTTCTTCGCAGGCTTTTTGCCCGCAGCAGGCGCTGTCTCTTTGGCCTTCAGATCGGCGGCTACTTTCAAATCGGTAGCCGAAATGCCTTCCAGGGCCAAGCCGTAGCCTACTTGCTCAAGCACATCGCGCTTGAGGGGCTGGGTGAACATCGTGCGCATGTAGCGGCGGGTCAGCTCCGGAATTTTCAGCAGTTGCCGGGCTAGCTCATAGCTGCGGGCCATTAGGGCTTCGTTGGTGGGCAGCACTTCCGCGAGTACGCCCAGGTCCTTGGCCTCTTTGGCGGTTAACTTTTGCTGGGTGTAGAGAAAGTATTTGCCGCGCTGCGGGCCCAGCACGCGAGGCCACATCACCTGCATACCGTCGCCGGGCACGATGCCGCCCGCTAGGTGGGGCAAATCCTGAAAGTAAGCGCCTTCGGAGGCCAGAATGATGTCCGCTGTCAGGGCGTATTCCGAGTGCAGCAAGGCCGGGCCGTTGATGGCCGCAATGACCGGCACGTTGATGTCGAGCAGATTTTGCAGCATTTTCTGGCCCTCCCAAATCACGGCGTCCCACTCGCGCGGGTTGGTGATGTCGCCCAGGCTGGCGAAGTCAATTTTGGCCATCCACTCGTTGCCAGTGCCGGTCAGGATTACCACTTTGTTGTCGCGGTCCTGGCTGACGTTGTAAAACGCTTCCACGAACTCGCGGTGGTCGCGGCCGGTGAAGGTGATGGGGCCGTTGTTGGTGTGCAGCCGAATTTCGAGGATGCCATCGTCGGTGCGCGTCATCTTCAGGTGCTCGTACTTGGCGAAGTAAGCCGGCGTGGCTTTCTGGGCTTGGGCGAGGGGCGCCAGCAGCAGCAGGGCAAGGGTGAGCAGGTAGAGGGTAAAGTTTTTCATGGCTGAAGCAGAGAAGGCGAGGGGCCGCAAGGGCCTGTCGTGGTTGGAAAAGGAGATGGTTCTGGAAGCGGACGCCAGATGAGGCATGACGTTCTTATATGATTCGTATAATTCGGAGCAGCTTCTTGATTAGCTCTGAAAACGCAGCCTGACATTGCGCAAAGGCCCGGTGCCGGCGTGTGCTAGGCCATCATGCCGCCGTCGAGCACCAGGGAGTGGCCCGTGACAAAGCCGGCGCCCACTGAGCAGAGGTAGATAACCGCACTGGCGATTTCAGCGGGTTGGCCTACCCGCCCGATGGGGTGGCCGGCGGCGGAATCTTCCGGGCTAAGTCCGGCCTCCAGGCGCACCCGCTCCGACATCTCCGTAAAGGTGACGGCCGGCAACACCGCGTTGACCCGAATGCCCGACCGAGCTACTTCCAGGGCCGCCGCGCGCGTCAGTCCTAGCACGGCGTGCTTGCTGGCCACGTACGCCGCTCCCGTTGGGAAAGCTCGCAGGCCGTACACGGAGGCATTGTTGACGATGCTGCCGCCACCGTGGATGAGCATGTAGGCAATTTGGTGCTTCATGCCGAGCAGCACGCTTTGCACGTTGGTGGTCATCACGTGCAAGAAGTTCTCCTCCGTTTGCTCGGTCACCGGTACTAGCTCGCCCAGCGTGCCGGCGTTGTTGAAGGCGAAGTCCAACCGGCCGTATTCGGCGTCGATGCGGGCGATAAGGGCGGCCAGGTCAGCTTCACGGGTGACGTCGGTGGCCACGAACAGGCCGTCGGAGCCGGCGGCGCGTACCAGACGTAGGGTTTCTTCACTTTCGGCGGCGCGGCGGCTGGCAATAACCACCTGCGCGCCGTGCTCGGCAAACGCCACGGCTGTGGCCCGCCCAATGCCCGCGCTGCCGCCCGTTACGAGGGCGACTTGGTCTTGAAACTGTTTCATCAGAAGATCAGAGAAGTGAGGGCTAGATCAGAAAACTCGGGCCGCCGTGCCGCCATCAACCACCAAGCACTGGCCGGTGATGTAGGCCGCGCCGGGCAGACACAGAAAGCACACGGCAGCGGCAATTTCGGCCGGCTCGCCCACCCGGCCCAGGGGCGTACGGGCTTCTACTTTGGCCAAAAATTCGGGCTGGCTCAGCAGCGGGGCCGTAAGCGGCGTGCGGATAAACCACGGGGCCACGGTGTTGACGCGGATGCCAGCGGCGGCCCATTCCACGGCCAAATGGCGGCTGAGCTGTTCTTCGGCGGCTTTGGTGAGGCCGTAGGGCGCGCCGGTACCCACATCGGCCCGGCCGGCCACTGAGCCCACGTTAACGATGGAGGCCCGGGCGGAGCGCCGCAGCAGCGGGTAAGCAGCCCGGCACATTTCCATGGTGCTGTACAAATTGGCTTGAAATAGGCCCTCGTACTCGGCCGGCGAATACTCCGTGAACGACTTGCGCACGTTGGTGCCCACGTTGTTGACCAGGATGTCCAGCTCGCCCCAAAGCTCCGCCGCGCGGGCAAACACGGCGGCGCGGCCGGTTTCGGAAGTTACATCAGCGGCCAGTCCGAAGGCCGGACGGTTTTGGGTTTGCCAATCGGCCACGGTCTGCTCTACATCAGCGGCGTTGCGGGCCACGATGAGCACCTCGGCGCCCAGGTCCAGCAGTTCCTCGGCTACGGCCCGGCCAATGCCTTTGGTGCCGCCCGTGACGAGGGCACGCTGGCCAGTCAGCGTCCATTTCGCGTTCATCATAACTGCCTGATAAGATATTACTTGAGCGAAGGCTCGATTTTGAGCTCGGTCACGTTCACGCGGGCGGGCTGCTCCAGGGCGTAGACAATGGCGGCCGC
This sequence comes from Hymenobacter sp. M1-2, assembly GCF_057808495.1. NCBI lineage: Bacteria > Pseudomonadati > Bacteroidota > Cytophagia > Cytophagales > Hymenobacteraceae > Hymenobacter > Hymenobacter sp. M1-2. The sequence goes on along the minus strand of NZ_JBTYZO010000003.1, from coordinate 239,184 downwards.
GATGTCCTCGGGTTCCAGCACGTCCTGGGTCAGAAACTCCGCGTACTTCTGGCGCAACGATTCGTCGGCCACGTGCTGCACAAACTCGGTTTTGACCGTGCCCGGCTCCAGCACCGTCACCCGGATGTTGTAGGGCGCGGTCAGTTCCTGCTTCAGGCCTTCCGAAAGGGCGCGCAGCCCAAACTTGGTGAGGCTGTACACGGCCCCGCCCGGAAACACTTTGCGCGCCGCCAGCGACGCCACGTTCACGATATGGCCCTGGTGGCGCGCCATCATGCCCGGCAACACGGCGTCGAGCATATTCAGGGCCCCTTTCAGATTCACGTCGAGCATGGTCATCCACTCCTGGTAGCGCAGCTGCTCCACCATGCTTAGGTGGGCCACACCGGCATTATTGACGAGCACATCAATCTGGCCGAACTCGCGCAGGGCTAGCTGCCCGCAGGTTTCCACGCTGGCGCGGTCCGTGACATCGGTGGCGGCCACGCGCACCTGGGCGCCGGCCGCCGTCAGTTCTCCGGCCAACTGCTCCAGCCGATCGAGGCGGCGGGCAGCGAGGACGAGGCGGGCACCGCGGGCGGCCAGCAGGCGGGCCGTGGCCTCGCCAATGCCGCTGCTGGCGCCCGTAATCAGCACTACTTTTTCAGTTAAGTCCATGATCCTGGCTCCGCTAAGCAACCTGGCCAGCCTAAGCGGGCACGGCAGCGGTTTCGGGCAGCGGTTGGGCCAGGGGCCAGTCGATGGGCGTACCATCGAGGTGCTCGACGTAGTTGTTGAAAGTGTTCAGGGCCACGAAGCCGATCAGCTCTACTAGCGCCGCTTTGCTGTAGCCCTGAGCGAAGAAGTTGTCGATGTTGGTCTGGGCCGGAAAGCCGCGGCTTTCCACTACGTCGCGAGCGAGTACCGAAATAGCGTTCAGCTTGGGATTGGTGCTGGTTTGCTGGCGCAGGGCCAGGGTTTCCTCTTCCGTCAGGCCGTACATTTTGCCCATTTGGGTGTGGGCCGACACGCAGTAGAAGCAATTGTTGGCTTCCGAGGCGGCCAGGAAAATGGCTTCGGCTTCTTTGCCGTTCAGCTCGCCCTTGCGCAGGGTGTCAGCCCAGGCCACGGAGCCATTGAGCGCCAGCGCCGAGTGAGCGAAGGTGGCGTAGAGGTTGGGCATGAAACCGGCTTTTTTCAGCAGGCCATCGTAGGTTGGCTTGGCGGCTTCGGGGGCGTTTTCGCGGGTAAGTACTCCGAGGTTAGTCATGGCTTTGGTTTGTTTTGATGTTGTGAACATTGAAATAACGAGACAAAAAAAAGGTCAGCCGCAGGCTCTTGGGGTTACCCACGGCTGCCTGTTTGTTTACGCTAGCTCGGCTTCCAGCTTTTGAGCGGCGGGAAAGTCGATGGGCACTTGGGTGATGTTGTGCACGTAGTTGGCCAGAGTCTTGTCGGCCACCAAGGCTATCAGGTCGACGAGCGCACCTTCGTTGTAACCCAGGGCGAAAAAGTCTTCGAGCAGCTGGGGCTCGGGGCGGCCGTGGGTGCGCGTGATGCTAGCAGCCAAGCGGGTGAGCACGCTCAGCTTGGGGTCGGAGTGCGTGAGGGCACGCAGTTGCACGGTTTCTTCTTCCTGGAAGCCATTCATCTTGCCCAGCGCGGTATGAGCAGCCTGGCAGTATTCGCAGCCGTTTACTTCCGACACGGCCAGAAACACGGCCTCGCGCTCTTTGCCGTTGAATGTGCCTTTGGCCTGGGCTTGCTGAAAGGCCATGTAGCTGCTGAGCGCGTTGGCCGAGTAGCCAATGGTGGCAAACAGGTTCGGCACGAAGCCGAGGCCCTTTTGCAGGTTGTCGAAAATGGCTTGAGCGCCGGGGGCGACTTGGTCGCGGGTTGGGACTTGGAAGGTTTTCATGGAGTGTTGGAAAAAGTTGGAAGAAAATTTATTTTGATGTTGATAACATCGATTTAAACAAGACAAACCGACGTCTACTAGTTGTGCAACAAAAGAGGTTGGGGAAACCAGCGGGCCGGCTTCGGAAGGACAGACGCGGCTAAGGCCGGAACCTTACGGCCAAAGCAAAAAAATATTTTAAAGTGGCAAACAGGTGGTAACTGGAGTTGCTGAGAACCTACCTGAAACGTCGAACAGGGGCAGCCAAGAACGGCCTTTCAAGCTTGTCGAACCGAAGGAAGGCGTAACCCGGTAGCCGTAAGCATTGTGGGCGGATTTGTTTCCAGGCCACTTGCAAGACCCAAACAATACCCCTGTGCCCAGTCAGAGCAAGCCTTAGTGCGTCCGCAGCCGCGCCAGCGCGGCTTGCGTGGCGCGCATGTTATCCTGTTCCCGCTCTTCCTCGGCCACCGGGGTCAGGCTAGACTCATCAAAGAAAGACAGCAGGTTTTGCTTGATGGGCACACTCAGGCTCTGAAAATCATCCTTGGCCAACATGCGCAGCCATTCGCCATAGGTCTCATCGGCCAGGGCATACTCGCCCAGGCGGGTGGGGCTGCCGGTGTCGAAATCGGTGTTGGGCAGCGAGGCGCCGTCGAGCATGGTGCCGCCGCGCACCTGGCTGTGCAGCAGCACCCCGTAGCGGCTCACGGTTTGGGCGAAACTGCGTTGGTAGACTTCCTGTGCCTCGGGTGTGGGTGTGACGAAACGCAAGGCTTGCAGCGGCCCTACCTTGGGCAGCACCCGCAGCACCCCCGAGAGCAGCCGCGCCCGCACGCCGGGGCGCTCATAGTCGGTGCCGTACTGCTCGTGGTAGCTGCGCATACTGGCCTGGTACACCATTTCGCGGCGCTGCACCCCCGGCACTTCGCGGCGGATCTGGTGGCGGTTGGCCCGCCAGGCGGCCCGGCTTACGCCCGGAATCAGGCGGCGCACGGCGTAGCGGTAGGAAGCCACGCTCAGGTCTACGTTGAAAATGACCTTGCTCAGCTCCAGCCCGTAGGTTTGGGCGAAGGCCCGCGCCAGCACGTCTTTCTGCACCTTGAAGCCGATAAACTTATGGTAAGCCGTGGTGCGGTAGTGGCCGCTGGCTAACTGTACCACATCAAAGGCAAACTCGGCGCGGGAATGAGCCACGGGCGCTTCGACGTACGTAACCACCGGCCCGAATTTCTCTTTTAACTCAGGAAATAAGATGGGTACAACCCGGTTGGTACCCGTGCCGTGGCCTTCTATGTCGGCGGCGTAGTGGGAGAGGGCGCCGAGGGCAAAGGCGTATTCGTCGCGGGTGGCGGCGGTGCTGAGCAGGTTGCGTACAAAGTCGCCGCTGCGCACGTAGTGCGTGAGGTTGGTAAATAGGACGGACCCAAAAGGGTAGTAGCCCATGTCCTGAATAATGGAGCCGCCGTAGGCATAGGCCTTGGCTTCGTCGAGCTGCGTGGGGGTGGCGCCGGGAAACCTCTCTTGGAGGGCGGGCAGCAGAAAGCGCGCCCAGCAGGAATCCACGTTGGCTTGGTGGGTGAGGACGGAGTAAGCGGCGGCGGAGTGACTACTTAGCAGCCCGGCCAGGCTCCACCAGCACACGGACAACAAGAACAGAGTACGGGTGAAGGGCATAGCGGGGCTTGGCTGAAGTGAATAACAAAACCAGTCCGCCGGGGCGGAACCAAACCGCGCCGGTCCTGTCCGCCGTCCGGCACGGGCCGGAGCAGCAGACTGGACTTGGAGCGGCAATGTGCGGCCGGCTGCCGAGTTGGATCATTTCAGCTTCCAACTCGGCTACCGGCCGGAACTACTTGATTGCGCGTGGCAACCTGGACGGTTTTCCTGTATACTGTGCGCAGGATTAGGAGAACTGAAAAGGTCAGCAGAAGCCACTGCCAGGCGGTGGTACAGGGGTTAGAACGATTTCGTGGTTTCGGCCTCGGTCAGCAGAGCCGTGGCTACTTGCACCTGCGCGTGCAGGGTGCGGTGCACGGGGCATTTGTCGGCTATTTCGAGCAGGCGCATTTGCTGCTCGTCGGTGAGCGGGCCCCGCAGCTCCAGACGGCGCTCGATGCGCTCCTGGCCCGCCGCGATTTTGGTGTGAGAAAGATGCACGCGTACTTCCTCCAGCGGCCAGTTTTTGCGTTCGGCGTAGAGGCGCAGGGTCATGGCGGTGCAGGTGCCCAGCGAGGCGAGCAGCAGGTCGTAGGGGCCAGGGCCGAGGTCGGTACCGCCATTGGCGATGGGCTCATCGGCTAAAAAAGTGTGGTGGCCGGCCTGCACCTCCGTCAGCAAAGAGCCGGCCCGCAGGCGGGCCACCACCGTTTCTTGGGTGCGCAGGGGCTCGGGCAGCTCGGTGGTGAGGTAGCGCGCGGCCCAGCTGCCGATGAGCTGGCCCACGTACTCGGCGTCGGCTTTGCGGCTAAGCAGGTGGTCGGCACCGTCGAGGGTGATAAAGCTTTTGGGGTGCTGGGCCTGCTCGTAAAGCCGGGCGGCTTGGCTGATGTGGACCACCGTGTCCTGGGGGCTGTGCATCACCAGCAGGGCCCGGCCTGCGCCGGGCATCACGGCTTGCTCGCCGGCCGACTCAGCGTCGGTCAAAAACTGTTTTTTAAGTTGAAAAGGCCGTCCGCCGATCTGCACCGTGGCGCTGCCCTGGGCGTTGATTTCGGCTAGCTTGTGGGCAAAATGGTGGGTGATGTGCTGCGGCGTGGCCGGTGAGCCGAGCGTCACGACGGCCTGCACCGCCGCTAATTGCTGGCTGGCCAGCACCACCGCCGTGCCGCCCCAGGAGTGCCCGATGAGCAACTGCGGCGCGGCGTAGTGTTCGGCCAGAAACTGGCTGGCCGCCGCCAGGTCGAGGACGGTGGAGGAAAAGTTGGAGTCGGCGAAATCCCCTTCGCTGCGGCCCAGGCCGGTAAAATCAAAGCGTAATACCGCGATGCCAAGCTGCTGCAACACCCGGCTTACGTGCACCGGCGCATTGTACTCCTTGGTGCAGGTGAAGCAGTGGGCGAAAATGGCGTAGGCCTTGGGGTGGCCGTGGGCCGGCAGGTCCAGGCGAGCGTCCAGGAGTTCGCCGCGGCCGTTGAGAAATTGAATGGGAAGCGACTTCATGAGTTCGGAATAAAGCAAAGGGCAGCGGGGAGGAGGCTGGTGGGGTAGACGCGGCCGGTTTCCGTTCCTTACAGCTTTCGCCTACCTTTTCGCCGCCGGGCAAGGGTTGTCCGGTACTTCCGGCACTGTTTCCTCGTCTTTATGCGCTTTACCGTCGCGGCCGTGCAGGCTGCCCCCGTTTACCTAGATCTGCCCGCCTCGCTGGCCAAGGCCGAAACGCTCATCGCCGAAGCTGCTGCCCGTGGGGCCCGCTTGGTGGTGTTTCCCGAAACCTGGTTGCCCGGTTATCCCGCCTGGCTCGACGTGTGTCGCGACGTAAACCTGTGGGATTCGGCACCAGTGAAGCAGGTGTACCGCCGCCTGGTCGAAAACAGCGTGGTGGTACCCGGTCCCGTCACCGAGGCCCTCGGGGCCGCCGCCCGCGCCCACGGCGTAGTACTGAATATGAGCGTGCACGAGCGGGTGGCGGACGGCCCCGGCCGCGGCACGCTTTATAACACCATGCTCACCTTCGACGCCGACGGACGCCTGACCCACGCCCACCGCAAGCTCATGCCCACCTACACCGAGCGTCTGATCTGGGGCCAGGGCGATGGGCAAAGCCTGCGCGCCGTGCCCACGGCCGCCGGCCGGGTGGGCGGGCTCATCTGCTGGGAGCACTGGATGCCGCCGGCTCGCCAGCGCCTGCACGAGTCGGGCGAGGATGTGCACGTAGCGGCTTGGCCGCAGGTCAAGGAAATGAACCTGGTGGCCAGCCGGCACTACGCCTTCGAGGGGCGCTGCTTCGTGGTGGCTTGCGGGGCCATCATGCACGTGCGCGACTTGCCCTCGGAGCTGGAACCCATGCCCGAACTGGCCGGCAACCCGGACGCCATGCTCCTGCGGGGCGGCAGCGTCATCATCGTCCCCGATGGCACCGTACTGGCGGGCCCCGTCTTCGACGAAGAAATTATTCTGACCGCTGAAATAGACTTAGCCCGCATCACCGAGGAGCAAATGACGTTGGACGTGACCGGGCACTACGCTAGGCCGGATGTGTTCGGGTAAGTAACCTAATTTGCGGACTATAAAGTCTAGAAAGCTAGGAGTTAGTGCCTCTCCTTTCCAAGGAGGGGCACTAACTCTAAAAACCACTCCGCAACTTGAATGAAGTACTGCATAGAAGCATAGATTCCGGAGAGCCAGCCCTTTCGTCCAGCCCTAAGGTCTTTTTGTCCAGGTGATGCGTGGTTGTTTTTGCCGTGCTTTGCGCCCGAACGTATTTACAGAAACGTGCTGCCTCTCACCCTAGTCAATGAGCGCACCGGCGAGCTGGCGCTGAAAGTCAGCCACACTGAGCGCGGCGACAAGCCTTTCGACCACCTGAGCCGTTTCAACTACTACTCGCTGGTGTGGGTGCGGGCCGGCCAGGGCATTCTGCGCGCCGATTTTTCGGACTATGCCTTCGAACCCGATCAGCTGCTGTGTTTTAGCCCGTACCAGCCGTTTATGCTGGCTGGCAACACGCCGGATCTGGCGCTGACTACCGTACAGTTTCACCCCGACTTTTTTTGCATCATCAAGCACCAGGCCGAAGTTGCCTGCAACGGGGTGCTTTTCAACAACATCTACCAGCCGCCCCTCGTGACGCTAGAGACGGCCGCCGCCGCTGCCCTGGGTAGCAGTGTGGCGGCGCTGGAGCACGAGTTGCAGCAACCCGGTGTGGCGCAACACGAACTGCTGGTGGCCCAGCTCAAAATTCTGCTCATTCATGCTTCGCGCCAGAAGATGGAGCAGCACCCGGCCGCTGCTGCCGTGCCTGGCCGCCCGGCTTACGTGGTGCAGCAGCTGCGGGAGCACATAGAAGCGCATTACCGCACCCTGCACAGCCCCGCCGAATACGCCGATTTGGTGCACCTCACGCCTAAGGCGCTGGGCCGGCTCACCAAGAAACATTTCCACAAAACACCTTCCGACCTGATTCAGGAGCGCATCGTCATTGAGGCGAAGCGGGAGCTCTACCTCACCGACAAGGCCGTAAAGCAGATTGCCTGGGAGCTGGGCTTCGAAGATGAGTATTACTTCAGCCGGCTGTTCAAGCAGAAGGCCGATGTGTCGCCGGCGCTGTACCGGCAAACGGTGGGCTTTGCACGGGGCCTGGCGTAGCGGGGCAATTCGTCCATGCAGTGGCGGGCATTATCCATAGTAGACGGGGCGGGGCTGCCGGACCTTTGTATTGTTCGGTAACAAGGCCGGCGTTACGTTTTTCTCACCTTCACCCCGTACCCCCATGGAACAATTCACAGTGCCCACCCGCGACGAAGTTTCGGCCAGCAGCCAAACCCAATTCGACAACCTCAAGCAAGCTTTAGGCTTCGTCCCCAACCTGTACGCCACCATCGCCTACTCCGAAAACGGACTCGCGAAGTATCTGGCCTTCCAGGGCGCTAAAACCTCGCTCAGCAACAAAGAGAAAGAAGCGGTTAACCTGGTAGTGAGCGAAGTAAACGGCTGCGAATACTGCCTGAGCGCCCACACAGTACTGGGCAAAATGAACGGCTTCTCGGAAGAAGAAACTCGCACGCTACGCGGCGGCCACGCCACCGATGCTAAGCTGGCGGCTCTGGTAGCTCTGGCCCAGGAAGTAACGGCGCAGAAAGGACGAGTAACCCCCGCCACCCTAGACGCTTTCTTCGCCGCCGGCTACGACAAGGGCAACCTAGTGGATGTTATTTTGCAGGTGAGCGACAAGGTGGCCATGAACTACCTGCACAACCTGACCCAAGTGCCCATCGACTTTCCGGTAGCGGCCGCGCTGGATACCGTTTCCGCCTAACCAAGCCTTTCTAGCCCATGACTACCCCGCCCTTGCTGCTGCCGCCTTTTACGGAAGAAACGGCCCCGCTGAAAGTGCAAGCCGCCGAAGACGCCTGGAACAGCCGCAACCCCGACCGGGTAGTCTTGGCTTACACGCCCGACTCGGAATGGCGCAACCGCACCGAGTTCCTCCACGGCCGCGAGCAAATTCACGCCTTCCTGACCCGCAAATGGGCCAAGGAGCTGGATTATCGGCTCAAAAAAGAACTGTGGGGCTTCCGCCAAAACCGCATGGCCGTGCGCTTCGAGTACGAGTACCATGATGCGGATGGGCAGTGGTTCCGCGCCTACGGCAACGAGCTGTGGGAATTTGCCCCGGACGGCTTGATGCAGCGCCGTTACGCCAGCATCAACGATCTGGCCATCCGCGAAGACGAGCGGCAACTATAGTAATCCCTTGGCCTAGCCCTCCAACAACAAACCGCCCCCGAGCAGTCCGGGGGCGGTTTGTTGTTTGCTGCCAGCCATAATGACTTGCTTTCGGCGGTGTTTCTCACCATACATGCATGTCGGGTTACGCCGGCAGCTTAGGCAGTTGCTCCAGCCCTTGCTGTAGGCCCGTCATACCGCGCTGAAATCCGAAAAACTGCCGGTATTCGGGTTTGGACGGGTATACCAGCTGAATCATGGGGCCGTGGCTGGCTTCGAGCAGCATGGTCTGGATGAGGTAGCCGAAGGATTGAATCAGAAAACCGGCTTTGAGTTTGGGCACGAGCACGGCGTTGTTGTCGCTGTGGTGAATGCTGGTCAGAAATTGAAAGCCTGCATCGGTGGCCCGTTGGATGATGAAGCGCAGGAAGGCCGAGTAGATGCCCCGGTTCTGGTAGCCGGGCAGCACGCCCGTGTTGGCCATGAAATATTCCAGTTCGCTCCGCTGCAAGCCGTAGTGCCACCCGATGGGCTCGTCATCGGCCAGCAGCAGAAAGTGCAGGTTCAGCATCTGCGCCAGGTTTTGCTGCAAGCTCTCCTGTTTAACTTTTTCCGCGTCGCTGAGGAGCCCGGCCAGCGAGGGTGAATCCTCGTGCGGAAAGACGGTTTGGTGGTGCTCGGCGAAAACAGCATGCCACTGCTCGAAATCTACTTCGGCCACGTAATACTTGTCGAGTAAATGAATTTTGTTCATGGTAAGCGTTGGGTGAAAGACTACTTGTAGTGCCTCAATGAATTACTCTGGCTGGCAGTTACACCAGCGCGTTTAGGTTTGCCCAGCCGTTGGGCTAAGGGTGGGTCACAAGGCAAATCGGTCGGCGACGTATCCTGCTCCTGTTAGAGAAAAGCTACAGCCGTGACGGCCTTATTGCTTTCGTACTGCAAAGCGCGCCTGCCTCCACGGCACTATAGCTGCCGGGTGCGGTGGGCCAAGCGTTGAGCACAGCTCCCGCGACAATGAGGCTGCCGCCCAACCAGCCCGCCGGGCTAAGGATTTCGCCCAGCAGCAACCAACCGGCCAGCGCGGCCATTACGGGCTCCAGGGCGTAAATAAACTCCACGGCCACCGGGTTGGAATACTTCTGAAACACCAATCCGATGGCCGAGGGCACCAGCGAAGCCCCAATGCCCACCGCCCCAATCAGCCAGGCGTCGGTGGGGCGCCAGCTGCTTTCGGCCGGCCACTCCCCAAACGCCGTTGCCGCTACGCCTAGCACGGCGGTGGCCGCCAGCAGTTCTACCCCGAGCACCGCCCACAGAGCCTTGCCAGCCGTGTGGCTCAAGCGGTCAGCTTGAAAGATGTAGGCCAGGTAAGACAACGCCCCGCCAAAGGCCAGCACGTCGCCCCAGCCGTGACCTTCCGCCCGACCTGCGGCTAGCAGCGTAAGGGCGCCGGCCAGGGCCAGCGTTCCAGCTACCCAAGTGCCGACCGTTACCCTACGGCCGAGCAGCGCCGTGACTCCGGCCGCCAAAATGCCACCGGTGGCCGGAAAAAAACCGGTGTTGGTGGCCGTGGTATAGCGCAGGGCCACCGTTACGAAAACGGTGTTCAGGCTGAACATCACGCCCAGTGCCACTGCCTGGCCGACCAGGGAGCGATTAAGATGGTGCCCGTAGCGTAGCACCAGCAGGCCAGCCACCGGCGCGGTAGCAGCTAGCTCCAGAAACCCAAAGACAAATGGATCGATGCGCTCTACTACGCTCTTGGTGACAGCAAAATACAGCCCCCAAAGCACCGTGTTCAGCACGAAAAAGAATAGGGCAACAAAGCGCATGGCAGAAGAAACAGAGGTGTACTCGATGATGACTGGCAAGGGAAAATCTGCGCCAAGCACCAGGCATAAGCTGCCCGGAAACAGTGATGCTTAGGACCACTCGCTCAGCACTTGACAGCCTCAGCCAGATACTATTTTCACAAGTCCGCGGCAGTCTGCCGGCGGTAGAGAAAATAGGAGCCGAGGGTGAGGGCTATGCCCAGCACAGCTGGCAGCCAAGTAGCAGGAGCATCGCCGTTGGCAATGGCGGAGTACAAGGCCCCCGTCGTGTCGAAAAACAGGCCCGCGTACGCCCATTCCTTCAGGCGTGGCCAGCCGGGCAGCAGCAGCGCGGCCACGCCCAGCAGCTTAAGCACCCCGATGTAGCGCACGAAATACTCGGGGTAGCCGAGGTGCTTGATGCCGGCCAGTGCCTCGGGGTGGTGCGTCACATCGAGCAGCGCCCCGAGGGCGATGAAGGCGATAAGCAGGCCCGTAACGATGCGGAAAGGCCAGCGGCTGGTGGCGGGAGCAGTAGCTGTAACCGTAGCGGAAGCAGTTGGAGAATGCATAAGAAAAGGTGAAAAGAGGTGAGAAGAATAGTTGCTCTGTTGCGGTAGACGCTGAATCCTCCTATACTTTACAGATCGATCAAGAATTAGGTAAAAAAATTAGCCGAGCACGCTCAGACCCAACTCAATAGCCGGTTCGAGGTCTTGGCCGGGGTGCAAACGGCGCGTCAAGTAAAGGCCGTTCCAGAGCGTGAGCAGGTGGCGGGCCAGGTGCGGCGCGGGTACTACCGCCGAAAGAGAGCCGAGCTGCTGGGCTCGGATCAAAGCTGCTTCAAACGTGGCCTCCACCTCTCGCAGCACGCGGGCCGATAAGACTTGCAGCGCCGGGTCCGTTACGGTCAGCTCGGCCAGGGCATTGCCAAAAAAGCAACCGCGCCGCACGTCGTCCGAATCGGTGCGGTGCCTGATGCTGCGGAAACCCTCCCGGATAGCAGCCACCGGATCGGGGCTGTCGAGCAGATGGGTCCGCAGTTCGGCCAAAAACTGCCGGGCGTATTCCTCCACGGCCCGCGCGTACACGCCCTGCTTGCTACCGAAGGCGTGGTAGAGGCTGCCCCGGTTGATTTGCATAACCGCCAGCAGTTCCTCCGTGGACGTAGCGCCGTAGCCTCTGCGCCAGAAAAGCTCCAGGGCTTTACCTAGCACTATTTGCTCGTCGAATTCCTTTTGCCGACCGGCCATAAGCAGGGAGTAATGAATGGCGCGAAGGTAGAGTAATGACGCTGGTCCTTACCACTCCCACGCCATCCCAAACGTGTATTGGCTGCCCGAGTACACGTTGCGCAACTTGCCGAAGCCTACGGCCCAGTCGGCGGTGGCGGAGAGGTTTTTGGTGATGGCATAGCTGCCGCCCAGGCTGGCCGTGGAATACGCCACGCCTTCACCCAGCCCGATGGTGCCGAACTGAGTGAGGTCGGGCGCCCGTACGTTGTCGAGGGTGCGCACCGAGGTTGTCAGCCAAAGCTTGTTGAAGAATTGATAGCCGAGTTGGGCGCCGTAGGTGTACTGATCGGTGAAGCCGCCAGTGCGCTTATTGTAGCCGACATTCACGGTAAAAAAGGCGGGTAGCTGGCCCAGGCTGTGCGAGAGAGCGGCGCGCCCCCACACGTTCCATTCGCCGTCGCCGGTGGGCAGGCGCAGAAAAATGTTGGGGTCTTCCTTGTCGCGGCCGAACTTGTTGGGGTCGCCGAGTGGAGCTTCCACGGCCACCCCGACGGCCAGGGGCCACTTACCCGTGAGTACGCCGTAGCGCAAGCCAACTTCCGGGTCGCCGACGCCGCGGCCGGGCGAGAGCGTAGGGAAGGTTGCGCGGCGGTACAGCGGGAAATTCAGGGTGGCCTCGAACCGGTCCGTGAGGCCGTACTCGCCGTAGAGGCTGTACACCTGCTGCCGGAATTGCGCCGTACGAATAGTACCGCCGGTGAGCGGGTGGTAACTATCGGTGCTGACGGTGGTGACGCCGGCTTTCACGTAGCCTTTTTTCTTTTTGCGCGTCCAGCCGCCGCCAGCCATTGCGGGCGCAGTGACCAGAAGCCAAGCGGCCAGGCCAAGTAGCAGCCGGGGGCGCGTACCGAGGGTAGGGGAAGAAAGCATCGGATAAATCAGAGAGGAAGGAGAAAGCTAGCCTACTGTAACTGCGCAGCCCCGAAATTGTACATGGCCGGGTCGCAGTGAATGATGACGTGACTGAAGCCCGTGCTGCTGCTAGGAATGGCCAGCATCTGAGCGCCGTCGCGGGTGATAGTGCCGATGCGTAGCACGCTGCTGGGGTTGGCGGCTCGCTGTACGCGCACTAGCGCATCGGATTGGGCGAGGTACACGCCTAGGGAGCCAGTGTGGAAATCGGTGCGGAAGTTGGCATCGAAGCGCACATATTCAGTACCCGCTGCGTCGCGCTCGATAACCACGGTACCACTGCTAGGCACCCCGCCCTGGGGCATCATGGTGCCAGTGCGCAGCGTCACGGGACCAGCCGGAACCACCGCGAAGGCAGTGGCGCTAGTCGCGGTGCCTGCCGGCGTGGTGACGGCCCAGGGGCCGCTGCCCACCGCAGTACCGGCCGGAATGGTGACTGTAATAACCGAAGCCGACACTACCGTGAAACCGGGCAGGCTACTGCCGCTGAGCGTCACGGCGGTGGCGCCCGTGAAGTTGGCGCCCGTGAGCGTAACCTGGGTGCCTACGGGGCCGCTGGCCGGCTGAAAGCTGGTGAGCGTGGGCAGGACGGAAGCAGGCGGCGCTGTTACAGTCACCGTGCCCGTTACGGCCAGGCTACTTGGGGCACTGCCGGGGCTGCTCACCTCCACATTGCCCGCCACCGTAGCCGGCGCGGTTGCTGCCGCCAGCCGTACGTATATGGCCGTTACAGCACCCGCGGCGGGTGTCAGCGTGACGGTAGCGGTGTAGGCCGCAGTGGGCGACAAAGCCAGCTCGAAGCCCGCGGGGGCCGTGGCGCTGATGCGGCCGGTGAGGGCCGTGCCACTCACGCTGAAGCTTTGCGCCACCGAAGCCGCTCCCACGCTGGCGCTGAAAGCCGGCAGACTAGCCGGAGCCACCGTCAGCGAAGGCGTAGTTGGCGCAACCACTGGATCGGGGTCAATTACTTTTTTATTGCAAGCGCCCAGGCCCAAGACCAGAGCAAGAAAGGTGAGCGGCAGCCAGTGGGTTACAGTACGCATGGGAAATGGAGATAAAGAAGGAAGTCAAAACCGTTACAGCACGCTCACCACGCCGCTAATGCTCACGGCCAGCACGGCGGTGTTGAAAGCAAAAGACAACACGCTGTGCAGCAGCACGGCCCGGCGCAGAGCCCGGCCGCTAATAGTCACGTCGGAGGTCTGGGCCGTCATGCCGATGTTGAAGGCGAAGTAGGCAAAGTCGAGGTAGTCGGGGCGAGGTGAACCGGGCGGGAAGTCCAGCCCGCCCGGCTCGGGGCCATCGTCGTAGTAGAGGTGGGCGTAGCGCAGTGTAAACACCGAATGCAGCAGCAGCCACGCCGATATCACGCCCAGCATGGCCAGGGCCACGTGCACAGTGCGGGTGAAGTCTGGCAAGGTGGGCATCATGCCCGTACTCAGCAGCAAACCCACCGCCGAGAGGCTACAGGCCACGGCCACCGGCACAAACACGAAGGCTACTGCCCGCCCCGGCGACTCAAGAGCGGCTATGGCGCGGGTGTGGCCCGCATCGGCCGTGAATACTATGCACCAAATCAGGGCCAGGGACGTGAGCGCAAAGGCATCCCAGCCCGCCACGGCCCGACCGGCTACGGCCAAATCGTTGGGTGCCAGTAAGTAACCGACTATTCCTAGTGCCAGGGCCGCCCCAAACCGCAGCCGCACCGGCCAGCTGCCGGCCCGCCGCAAAAGGCGAAACGGCAGCGAGCGGCTAGGTGCGTGGGCAACGGACGGCAGCATAGCGAGGAGCAAGGCTTAGTTGCGGGAAGAAAGGCGCTGACCTTCGAGCGGTAAGCTGGCGGCGCCCACAATGTGGTGCGAGGCTTTTTCTTGCACCAGCACCACGGCGCGCAGGTTTTGCGTTTTCCACTGAGCATCCAGATTCAGCGCAGACGAGGCCATGAAGGTGCCATTCGTGATGGTACCCAAAGGGCGCAACGTGCGGACCACGGAGGCATGGCGCAACAAGCGCCCCTCGTTCTCTCCGCGCCCCACCTGGCTCGACAAACCATCTTCGGTCACGGCCAGCAGTACTTCCGCTGACTTAGTGCCGGCCGGCAGATCGGCCACGTTTACAGTTAGCTGGCCGTTGGCGGCACGAGCCAGGCGCACGGTGGCGCGAGGCTCTTTGGCGGCTTTCAGGATGGTTTCGTTGAGCTGCTGGCGGCGGCTGCCCACAAACTCGTAGCGGCCATTTACCACGGCCTGGGGCGTATAAGAGCCTTCACCAAAACCGGCGGCGTAAGTCCGTTGGCGCTCGGTAAAAGCTGCCGAAGAGAACGGGTCTTTCCAGCCCAAACGATTCCAGTAATCCACGTGCTGGCCGAGGGCAATAACCTCCACGCCCGGCAGCGACTGAGTGGATTGTAGCTCGCGCAGAGCGGCGTCGGCGGAGGGGCAACTCGAGCAACCCTCGGAGGTGAAGAGTTCGACTACTACCGGCACAGTAGTGGCGGCCGGGCTAGGCACGATGCCCATGCTGGCCATGCGGGAGCTAATGAGCAAGGCTGCGGAAGCTACGGTAAGGAAAGGCGTGAGGGCGAGGATGATACGTTTCATGGCGAGTGTGTCAGTCAGTGAATGGAAACAGGAGCGTTTCGAGTGGTTAGACGGTGGGAGACGGGCAACCTTACAGCCCAAGTGAAAAATAATGACGTGGCGAAAAGCTTAGGCTTCTTATGCGAGCGTGGTTTCCAGGCTGACGCCCGGCGCCAGAAGTTGCGCTACAGGACAGTTGGCTGCTATTTCAAGCAGGTACTGCCGTTGGTCGCCGTTCAAGTTGCCGAGCAGCTCCAGCCGTAACTCAATACGCTCAAGCAAGCCCCCCGCAGGCGCATCGGACGTGGCTAACACGTGGTGGCTAGCTTGCACGCGCACAAGGTGCAACGGCCAAGCGTGGCGGTTGGCACAGAGGCGTAATGTCATAGCGGCGCAGGTGGTGAGAGCCGCCAGGAGCAGATCATATGGTGCCGGTCCGTGGTTTTGGCCGCCATCCTGCACGGTGGTGTCGGCCCAGAACTCGTGGTGGCCCACTTGCAAGTAGGTTAGGTAGCCGGCGCCGGCTAAGCGGGCCACCACTACAGTGCCCTGGCAAAGTGAGCCGGCCGTAGTGGTGGCGTGAGATGGGGAGAGGAGCATGACAGTTCGAAAAGCAGTGAGTGGAAAGCCGCGCGCCAGCTTAGATTAGGCGTACTCGGTTAACTCAACTGTTCGGTAGACGCCTGTGGGTTCCGGCCCTTACGCCACCAGTGCTTTTTATTACGGTGGGGCTTTAGCTGGGCTGACGAAGACCAGCAAGTCGAATAGAGAGCAAGTCAAATAGAGAGCAGAAAGAACTTGACCCTTGTATGTAAGGGGCGGGACCCACGGGCGTCTACCATCCCGACGACGAAAGCCGCGGTCTAAGGCCGGGCTCGTCGCATTCACTTCACTTTAACTTTTGTACTATGCGCCGCTTCTTTCTGGTGTTGGGTGGTTCTTTTCTAGCTCTGGCGGTTTGGTCGCAGACGCAGCTGACGTCCGTATTTGCTGACCGACCGACTCGCGCTACAACCGCCGCTGCTTCCACCTATCCCCAACCCAAAGCCGTTACGGGCAAGCCCGACGAGTTTCCCGTCCGCAAAACCGACGCCGAGTGGCGCCGGCAGCTCACGCCCGCACAGTACTACATTCTGCGCCAACAGGGCACCGAGCGGCCCTACGCCAACAAGTACTACAACAACCACGAAAAGGGCTCCTACTACTGCGCCGCCGACCACAACCTGCTCTACCGCAGCACGGAGAAGTTCGAATCGGGCACGGGCTGGCCTAGCTTCTGGGCCCCGGCCACCGAGCAGAGCGTGAAAGTGAAGTCGGACCGCAGCTTCGGCATGAGCCGCGACGAAATTGTGTGCGCCAAGTGCGGCGGCCACCTCGGCCACGTGTTCGACGACGGCCCCAAGCCCACCGGCCAGCGCTATTGCATGGACTCCGACGCCATGCTTTTCGAAAAGAACTAAGCTGCAGAAGTGGCCTAGCAAGTTGATAGCGGACTTCTAGCCCACCTGCGCCACCAACAAGTACCCCCGTATTTACGGCCACTGTATAAGGCTGCGAATACGGGGGTACTTGTTGGTGGGCTACAGAACCGTACGCGGTTCACCAAACCAGCACATCAACCTATTGCTTGGTTGACAGGGCGCTGCTTCGAGCAACCAACACGCCCTGTCAGCAAGTGAATACAAACCAGCAGAGGTGATTTCTTAGTTGTTGGTCGTCTAGGACAAGTGCGCGAATCTCATCCGGCAGTTGGTCTCGCTGCCATTGGCATTCCTGCCGTCCTACGGTAGCCTGCTCGTTTTCTTTAACAGACGCGCGTACCGCTCGGATGGCGTAGGCCGCGGCACCCAACTCATGCGCTGCAACGTGCGCCACCGCCACGGCTTGTCCGGCGGCCAAGGCGGCAAACTTGGCTGCCTCCGGCATTCCTTTTGCCGCTGCATTGGCCGTAAACGCCGCTTGGTGCGCCTGTTTCATGGGTATTTCTCCGTTCACCCAGGCGCGGGTCAATTCTATGGCTTGTCGGGGGCGTGTATCAGTAGGATTGGCTTGCTCAAACAGGGGCAAGACGTGTTCGGCACACTGCGCAGCCCACAAGGCCAGCGCCTGATGCGCTGAATCGGTCAGGGTTCCACCCCGTCGGATAGTGATAAATCGTGGGTCTCTTTCCTTTGGTAATATCATGGGCTAAGTAAGGGGTTGGCGAATGAGGGCAGGTATAAAGAAAACGCGCCAGGAAGGTGTAGGCAAAGTTTCTACGCTCCAGTCCGCGGTTTAAGTAGGTAGTTGGTAACTGGGATGCTACAATATTGTGCTACCATGCTTTGCTAGTTGTCCAATACCCCAGTACTTGTCACCTGCCACTTAATCGACAGCTGCCAACGTCCTCCTAACTTCTTGCGCGGCAAAATATCTGGATTCTCCGAGCCAATCTACTAGCCGCCTCAACCGACTGCTACAATTCTCTGCCGGGCTTTACAATACTTTGCAAGCAACGGCCGCTGCCCACGCAAAAAGCCGCCCCGAATGTCGGAGTGGCTTTTTGCGTGTTTTGAGCGTAACGCGCTTTAGTTTAGCAGCAACCGCTCGAACAACATGCTGCGTAGCTCGCGCAAAGTGCGCCGGAATCCTACCTGTTCAGCCGTAGGCCGCAGCGATACGTGTACAAAGCTCACCTCGCCTAGTTCCGCATACGAGGAGGAACTGCGCCGGACGACTGGGCCGAGGTAGCGCGGTGCGGCGGGCGTGTGTTCCATCAGCGCGTCGGTCAGCAGCACGTATTCGTGCGAGGTAATATCGTTTTTGAGCAGGCGGTGCAGCACTACCACGGCCTCGCCGAAGGGCTTGCGCTGCTGGCGCACCGTGGTGAAACCCAGCGGCCCGGCGTGCGCCACCACCTTGAGCGTGAGCTTGCGCACCGATTGGCAGGCCCCGCAAGAACAGGGGCAAGTGGCCACGAAATCTTCGATCCAGTTGTGGAAGGCCGCGAACATGCGGCGGGCCTGGGCCAGCACCTGCTCGGGAGAAGGCAACAGACCTTCCTTGTAGAACAGCACCGCGTCGCCTTCTATTTCAGCCACCGTGAGGCTTAGCTCGTCGGCGTTGATGAGGGTTTCGAGCAAACCCGAAATAATGTGCTGGCTATGCTCCAGCTCCGTTTCGTGGACGAAGGTGGTGAAGCCACTGATATCGGGCATGAAAAGGAGGGCGGCGGCGGTGGTCATGGCGGTGTGTCGATTAGAAGTAAAGGCCGCGGCAACCCGCTGGCAGAGAGGTAGACGCCAGTAGAGCGCCAGCCTTACACTCGCATGGTGAATAGCTAATCAATTGACGTTCAAGGCCGGGCGCGGGCGCAACGCGCAGGCACGACTGCATAGAGGTTGTGGATAAAAAAATTTCTGCTTGGCTGTAAGGTTTCAAATAAGGCAGCGTCTACCGAACCAGTCCGGGAGTTCCGGGCCACTTTACACTCGCCATGAAAACGCCCGCCTTCCTTCTTGTGTGCTTGTTGCTGAACCTACTCACCAGCTCAGTAGTAGTTGCCCAGGGTACGGACCTTGGGCCGGCCACAGGAGAAACTCCAGTTGCTGCGAAGCCTGGCGTGTGCTGCCTAGCGCCCCGTCTCGACGACCCGGCCTGGATGTATCAGGAGCCAATGCAGGCTTCCGCTCGGCGCCTGCCCGAGTTGGCCATCCGGCGGGGCCGCCACGTGCGGTTTGGACCTTCTTACCGGTCTTTGGCCGAGGGGGTGTATAACGATGCTTCGCGAACAACGCCGGTGCGGGGCAGTGCCTTTGCTTTGCCTGGTTTTGGCGCCAGCTACGGCCTGACGTCGCACCTGCGGGCTACTTCCAACTGGACCCACGGCGTAGGACCGTACACGTTTGCCCCGGGCAGCCAGTTCAGCGTCGGCGTCGCCCTCAAATACTGAGGCAGTTCACCGGCCCAGTTATCCTTCATGGGTGGTGGCGCCGGTTCTAATTGGTACCATACTTTCTAACTGCTTACGGCCATGAAGAAAATTGTTGAAAAGCACCCGCTGGCCATTCGCTGGTTTCACTGGGTAAACTTCCCGGTGCTGGCCCTCATGATTTGGAGCGGCGTCCTCATCTACTGGGCCAACGACGTCTACCGCATCGGCTGGGGCGACACAACGGTGCTGCGGTTCTTTCCGCAATCCTTCTACGATGCCTTCCACGTCGACCACAAGCTGGCCCAGGGCATGAGCTGGCACTTTGTGCTGATGTGGGTGTTTGCCCTCAACGGGCTGCTGTACGTGGGCTATACCTTGGTCTCGGGCGAGTGGCGCGAGTTGG
Source organism: Hymenobacter sp. M1-2 (assembly GCF_057808495.1). Classification (NCBI taxonomy): domain Bacteria; kingdom Pseudomonadati; phylum Bacteroidota; class Cytophagia; order Cytophagales; family Hymenobacteraceae; genus Hymenobacter; species Hymenobacter sp. M1-2. The sequence goes on along the minus strand of NZ_JBTYZO010000003.1, from coordinate 220,005 downwards.
TGCCCAACCGCCATAGCTTCGCCAGCGCCTGGCAAACCGTGCTGCACGACCTAGGCATTCGCAAAGAGCCACTGCCGCCGCACAAGTTCAACGGGGCGCAGCAAATTGCTTACACCTCGGTGGTGCTGATGGGAGCGGGGTCGCTGCTGACCGGCATTGCCATCTACAAGCCCACGCAGTTTGGCTGGCTCACCACGGCGCTGGGCGGCTACGAGTGGGCTCGTATCGAGCATTTCGCGCTTACCATCGGCTACGTGCTGTTTTTCCTCGTGCACATTGCGCAAGTCGTTAAAGCGGGCTGGAACAACTTCCGCGCGATGGTAGCTGGCTTCGAAATCGTGGACGAGCCAGCGGAAGCGCCGGCTGTTCCCGTGCGCGGCGCCGCGCTGCCCTCGGCAGCCTCCGCTTCTCCTACTCCTCAGCCCTAATCCTTCTGGCCACCGTTTTTATGGCACACCCCGACACTCCTCACTCGTCTGGTCCTGGCACTGGTGCTTCGGAACCCACACCCGTTGTTTCTGCTTCGGATGAAGCGGTGGACCGCCAAGCCACGCGCCGCACGCGCCGGTCTTTCCTGATTGGCGGTGCCGCGGCGCTGGCCGGCATTGTGGGCTGGAACTGGCTGCTCGATGCGCCGCCGGTCGATGGCCTTTCTGGTCCGCTCCGTAAGGTGCTCGACGTCAATGGCGACCTGGCCACGGCTTATTTTCGCAACACCCGCTTGGCCCCGGAATTTCCCAAAAGCAGCGTCAAACCTATTCGGGCCAACGGTAAGGCCGGGCTGCACAGTGAATTGGACCCGGCCGCCTGGCGCTTGCAGGTGCAAGGCTTCGGGCCCGCCGGGGCTGCACCCCGGGCCCAAGAATTCACGCTAAGCGAGGTGCAGGCCCTGCCCCGCGTGGAAATGACCACCGAGTTTAAGTGCATCGAAGGCTGGAGCACCATCGTGACCTGGGCCGGTACCCGCCTGTCCGATTTTCTGGCCAAGTACCCACTGGCTACCCGATCCGGCCGCCCCGCCGACCCCAACGACCCGCCCGAAGACCTAGCTCCGTACGTGAGCCTGGTCACGCCCGACAAGGAATATTACGTGGGCCTCGACATTGAAAGCGCCCTGCACCCGCAAACGCTGCTGTGCTACGAAATGAATGGCGAGCCCCTGACCGAGGAGCACGGCGCGCCGTTGCGTCTTATCACCCCGCTCAAGTACGGCGTCAAGCAAATCAAGCGCATCGGCACCATCGCCTTCCTCGACCAGCGCCCCGCCGACTACTGGGCCGCCCGCGGCTACGACTGGCACGCCGGGCACTAAACTATCTTCAGTAGAGCGTAGCACTAAGTAGGCTGGTCGGGCCGCGCTACCGTCGTGCGCACGCGGGCCGGTTTGTCGTCGGGCATTTTCAAATCACCCAGCTAGCCAGTCAGCCCTGCCCAATTTGCTGTGTTGCGTGCCGGAACTGGAACGGAGTTGGCCTTATAAAATCTGCATTGGCACGGCAGAAGCTCAAGCTGCCACGTTCTGATTGCTTGTTAGTTTCCCTCTTAAATCTACTTTCCGAAAAGCCGCTCTCGATAGGGAGCGGCTTTTTTAATGCCCTATACAGTGGTGTGGGGCAGCTATTTGCTTAATTGACCGTTTTGTTAATTATTATCTGTAAGGAAGCTGTGAAGGAGGCGTCTGCCTAGGTGAAAACTCCTTGTTTCTCCCTACGGCTATGAACACCCTTACCTCTGTTGCCTCCGCCCCATTTGCTTTTCGCCTCACTACGCTCCGCTTATCTGACGGCCCGGCGGCGAGATACCAGGAAGTTCTGAACTGCCCACTGCCCGCCGCCCGCCTGACTCAACCTGGCCCTACCGCCACGGTGGCGTCCGTGCGGGGGCACCGGTTTCGGCAAACGGCCAGTATCCTCGTCATTGCCGGGTTTCTACTCCTGACGTGGCTCCGCGCTGAATCACTGGTGCGCATGATGCCCCAGCTCGTGGATCTGGGCTTGGGTGTGCTGGCCGGTATTGTCGGCAATACGCTGGGCTACTGGCTGGGTCTGCTTGGGGTAGCGCCCACGCCGGCCTGCACGGCTTCTCAAACCCTGAAGCTGCTCCAGATTGTGGGCGTCCCCCTGACTTATGTGCTGCTGGGCGGCCACATGCTGCTGATGCCCGTGGCGGGTGCATGTGTGGCCCTGGCGTTGGTGCTCATCACGCGCCGCCTGGGCTGGTCGTGTGGCCGCCACCGCTAAACCCGCTTGCCACCGTTTTTGCCACCGGCCCCAACGGCTGGTAATCAGTCCCACTCTATCTCATGGTAACATTTTCCCTTGAGCTGCACCCGCACCTGTGGGTAGACCGCTACGCCGACGAGTTGTACCGTTTCGCTTTGAGCCGGGTGAGTGATGAAGAATGCGCCGAAGAACTGGTGCAAGACACTTTCCTCAGCGCGCTGAACGCAGTGGCCGGCTTTCGCGGGCAGGCCTCGGAACGTAGTTGGCTCTTCGTCATTCTCAAGCGAAAACTCATTGACCACTACCGGCGCCAAGCGCGCCATCCTACCATGTCCCTCAACCATCTCACCTCCGACGGCGCCACGGAAGCCGATTTCTTCGATCCCGAAGATGGCCACTGGCGCGAAACCCAGCACCCAACGAGCTGGGACACCGCCGATGCGCCCTTGGAGCAGCAGGAGTTGAGACAGGTGTTGCAAACCTGCCAGCAGCGGCTGCCAGCCCAGCACGCAGCAGTGTTTGCCCTGCGCTTCATTGAGGAACTCACGGCCGAAGAAATCTGCCAGGAACTCAGCCTCACCCCAGCCAACTACTGGGTCATTGTGCATCGGGCCAAACTGCAATTGCGCCGCTGCCTCGAAAAACACGGCCTAGGCCGCGGAACCTAGGACCAGTGGGCTTCACTTCTCACGCGCTCTTAGCCCGGCCCGCACATTTCATCCCACCCCTTTGCTCTCTCACTCATGCTTAAACTTATTTCTTGTCAACAGGCCACGCAGCTCATCGAGCAGCGCAACGAACAGGCCCTGGGAACCTTGGACCAAACTGCCGTCTGGCTGCATTTGCGCTACTGCCCTCACTGCCGCAGCTACGAGCAACAATCCTTGTTCATCAACCAATTGGCCCGCATAACGGCCCTGCGCAACACGAGCACCGGCTTGTCGGACGCTGCCCGCCAACGGCTGCAACAGCGCCTAACCGATGCGGCCTTTGGCCTTAGTGAATCCGAATAAATTTTCCTGATGCTGTAAGGAATACCTTCTTCCTGCGTCTGCCCCGATGTAACCAACATTCACTCTCTCATTTCAACCCCATGAAAAAGTCAACCACCACCGCCTTGTTCGCCGCCGCTCTTATTGTCGGTTCCTTCCTGGCCACCCCTTTCACTTCGAGCGCCTTGGCCCAAGGCAAACCAAAGCCCCAGACCTCCAAGATGGCTGACAGTAAAATGGCCGATGGTAAAATGAGCGACGGCAAGATGTCGGATGGAAAAATGTCCGACGGCAAAATGAGCGATGGTAAGATGTCCGACGGCAAAATGAGCGACGGCAAGATGGCTGCTGATAAAATGAGCGGTGATAAAATGGCTGGTGACAAGATGAGCGACGGCAAAATGGCGGACAGCAAAATGGCACCCGCTAAACCTGCTAAGCCTGCTGCGAAAGGCAAGGCTACAGCAGATAAGATGAGCCATGACAAGATGTAGTCTTCCGTGGAGAGCCGTCTGAGTGGGAAGCCCTACTCAAGATGGCTCTCTGCGAGACAGGTGAACGGACGAGCGGCTTAGGCCGCTTGTTCTGTTTTATAGATCAATGAACATAGCCAATCCGTAGCTTCAATTTTATATTTGAAAGTTGATTATTATTCTGTAAATCAATTTATTATGAATGTAGTTGGTCATGAAATATATTTTTTAATAAGCTGTAAGGGGTACTAATGGTCACCGTCTACCGGGGAAATAAATCATCAAACCTTACCGTCATGAATTCTTCTTTGTTGGTGGCTGAACCCACTACCCAAGCGCCGATTGCCTTCGGCGCCGAGCCCTCACAGAACGGCGTTTCTACTCGTTCCACCTTCCTCGAACGCGCCGGTACGCTGGTGTTGCGCTACAGCCTGGTTCTGATTGTGCTCTGGTTTGGAGCCTTCAAGTTTACGCCCACTGAGGCTGCCGCCATCAAGCCGCTGTTCACGCACAGTCCTCTCTTTGCCTGGCTCTACGACGTCCTGAGCGTGCAGGCCGTGTCCAATCTAGTAGGCAGCGCCGAAATCATTATCGCGCTGTTTATCGCCGCGCGGCCACTGGCCCCGCGTCTGTCGTTCGTCGGCAGTCTGGGCGCTGTCCTAATGTTCGCCGTCACCGTCTCGTTCCTCGCCACCACGCCCGACTCGTTCACCGTTGTCGATGGCCTGTGGGTGCCCGGTGGGGTGGGGGGCTTCCTCATCAAAGACCTCACGCTGCTTGGCGCGGCCCTCTACACCGCCGCTGAAGCCCGCCGCGCTTATCAAACGGCCCAGTAGTCACTTGCTCTCAACATCTCTCATCTTTTCCCGAATCCCCATGCGATATCGCCCTTTGCTGCTCCTCGTAGCAGCCCTGGCCGGTGGCGGCGCCCTAGCCGTTGCCAGTCCCGATGCTCCCGCCCGGCCCACGCGCTCCACGGCCGGGGCCCCGCCCAAAGATCTGAAAGGCCTAGCCGTAGCCACCTTCGCCGGGGGCTGTTTCTGGAGCTTCGAAGAGACTTTTGAAGAATTGCGCGGCGTGCGCGCCGCGGTATCTGGCTACGCCGGCGGCCGCGAAGCAAATCCTACGTACGAACAAGTAGCCGGCGAGCAAACCGGCCACGCAGAGTCGGTGCAGGTGTATTACGACCCGCAGCAGATCAGTTATCAGCAACTGCTGCAAGTGTTCCTACTCGGCGCCCACGACCCCACCACGCTCAACCGCCAAGGCCCCGATGCCGGCCCGCAATACCGCTCCGTAGCCTTTTACCGCACGCCGCAGGAAAAGCAGCTCATCGAAGCCGCCATCAAGCAGGTAAATGCTTCCGGCCACTACAGCCAGCCAGTAGTAACGCAAGTGGCGCCATACAACCGTTTCTGGCCGGCTGAAGGCTACCACCAAGGCTATTACCGTCTCCACCTCGACGATAATCCCTACCTCGTGCACGTGTCGGAGCCCAAGGTGGTCAAGTTCCGGCATGCTTTTCCAAAGTTGCTCAAGCCAGCAGAAGCGCTGTAACAACTGTGCCGCTAGTAGCGCGGGCCACGTCCGCGCTACTGCTCGCAGCGGCTCTCAGATTTCTCTTTCTTTTTACAGTTCCCAATGAACATTCCCCTCCGTTTGGCCGCCTTCGCGCTGCTCTTGACGCCTTCCCTCTCTCACGCTCAGTCCAAACCAGCCGTTTTAGCAGCCTCGGCGCTCCAAGTTGGCCAGCAAGCTCCGGCCTTCAAGGCCAAAGATGCGCAGGGCCGTGACGTGGAATTGGCTAGTCTGCTGAAAAAAGGCCCCGTAGTGCTGTATTTCTATCGGGGGCAATGGTGTCCGTTCTGCAACAAGCAACTGAGCCAACTGCAAGATTCGCTGCAACTACTCACCCGCAAAGGGGCGCAAATAGTGGTGGTGTCGCCCGAAACGCAGGAAAACATCGACAAGACGGTAGCCAAAACGCAGGCTTCGTTCACCATCGTCCACGACCAGGATTTCGCCATCATGAAAGCCTACAAAACGGCCTTCACCGTCGACGACGCCATCGCGCAAAAATACCAAAGCTTTGGTCTGGATCTGAAGCAGGCCAACGGTGCCGATCAGAATATGCTGCCCGTGCCCGCCACCTACGTCATCGGCCGCGACGGGCGCATCACCTACGCCTATTTCAACCCGGACTTCCGCAAGCGGGCGGCGGTAAAACATGTGGCGCAGGCGCTGTAAAAGCACTTGTTCCTGCTGAAAACCAACAACTTGAAAAGCTTAACGGCAGCAGAGAATAAGATTAAATTAGCCACACTGCATCAAGCGTCAACAGCTGTTGCCCTCGCCAAATGATAGAAGTAGGCACGCCTACAAGGGTGGCCTTGGTTAAAAGTTTGGCCCAGCAGTCGCGTTTAGTAGTAACGGGCAGCTAATGCCCGCCGAGCCAAGCAGCTACGCCTGTTGTTTGTAGGCTACCCAGCCCCGAAATGTAAAGCCGGCGTAGAACAGGCTAACATCGGCAAAGCCCGCTTCTCGCAGCAACGCTTCGTCCTGCTCCGGGGAAAGAACCGGCAACCGAGCACCAATGGCAACTCGTGCGCCATCGGCTTTCGCCCGCTCGACGCCGGATGCCGTAGCGAAGTCGGCATAGCGCAGCAGCCACTTTTCGCGCTCCGCTTTCCCTTGGGGGAAGCTATGATGCGCCACCACAAACGGAGCACCGGGTTTGAGCCGCTGATAGACTTCCCGCAAGGTCCAGCGTCGTTCTTCCAGGGACAGAAAATGCAACGTTAGCAGGCAGGTAGCGGCGTCGAATGGGCCGGCTGGCGCGCTGTCAATGTATCCTTCGTGCAGGTGTACGCGGGCCACAAGCGGCCCCAGCGTGTCTGTGGCAAGCCGTAGCATTTCGGTGGCCGGGTCCACACCATCGAATTGCCAGCCCGGTTGCCCTTCGGCAAAAACCTTCAGTTCCAATCCGCCGCCCGCGCCCAGCACCAGTACGCGCCCGTCGGCCGGGGTATGCTCGGCAAGCAGCAGCAATGTCATGCGTTGCAAGTCAGCAAAGCCTGGCACGAGCCGAGGCGGCCCTTCGGCGTAGCGGGCCACGGCTAAGGGGTCAGAAAATAGCGACATTTTGCTTTTAGTGAACAGGGGCAACTCCAGGCGTAGGGAAGAGTAACCGCAAAATAAGATTTCGCAAGCAAGTCACCCTGTCTAAGATGAATTGCCAGTATTCGATAGTTGACAAGTGCGATTTTTCAACCAAACTTTCAACTAAAGCCAAGGGTGCTTGGAGTTACAGCGCCAAGCCGTGGTACTGTTAGCCGCCTAACTCAATTGTCTGCTTGGTCATCCAACAAGGCCACTTTACCGCTCCACCACCACTTTGCGGCAGTTTGAATCGCTCACGTCTGGCTGGGCGCGCACGTGCTGCGCGTAGTAGCTGCCCAAGTCGTAGAGTTGGTCGAGCACCGGTTCTAGCCGCTGTCCGAACACTGAAAGCCGGTACTCCACCCGCGGCGGCATTTCCGGAAAAATCTCCTTCTCCACCAGTCCATCCAGTTCCAGCTCTTTGAGCTGTTGCGTGAGGACTTGCCGCGTCACTCCGTCAATCAGCCGCTCTAGCTCGCTGGGCCGGTGCTCGCCATTGAGCAAGTGATACATGATGAGAATTTTCCATTTACCGTCTAGCCGGGTAAGTAGGTAGCGGGTAGGGCAGGTTTCGTTGGTGGCGCCCACCAAGTCGTATTTCAATGATTTCATGGGAGATGCAACATCTTTTTTGCCGAAAGCCGCAACCGCAACGGGCGGTAAGTGCCTACGGATCAGTAGTGACGTAAAGTTAAGTCATAGGCACTTGATTCTGCGGTATTGTGGTTGGTTTTCAGCGGGTTTAGTATTGAAACGCTTTCACTAACAGACCTCATATATGCTCCCCACCTTTGCCAGTAAATCAGCTTTAATCATTGGAGGCAGCAGCGGCATCGGTAAAGCCGTAGCCAAGCAGCTGGCCCAGGCTGGTGCCCGCGTGAGCATCGTCGGCAACAACCCGGAAAAGCTTGCCGCTACCGCGCACGAACTGGAGGCCGATGGCCCCGTCACGACCCGCCAACTCAATTTGCAGGACCGGGAGGCCGTCCGGCGCTTCGCCGCCGAATTGGCTGCTGAGCCCGCTCTCGACCTGCTGGTGAATGCGGCCGGCGTGTTTGCCCCCAAGCCCTTCTGGGAGCACACCGAAGCGGACTATGACACCTATCTGGAGCTGAACCGGGCCACCTTCCTGCTGACGCAGGCCGTGGTACGCCCCATGATGCAAGCTCGCCGCGGAGCCATTGTGCAGGTTGGATCGATGTGGGCCAAGCAGGCCGTGTTGGCCACGCCCTCGTCGGCCTATTCCATGGCCAAGGCCGGGTTGCACGCCCTCACGCAGCACTTGGCGATGGAGCTCGGGCCGTACAATATCCGTGTCAACGCGGTGGCGCCGGCCGTGGTAGAAACGCCCATCTACGAAGCCTTCATTGCGCCAGCTGAGGTACATGCGGCCCTGCAAGGCTTCAATGGCTTTCATCCCATCGGCCGGGTAGGCCAGCCTACCGATGTGGCCCAAACCATCTGCTTCCTGCTCTCGGAGCAAGCGGCTTGGGTAACGGGTGCGGTGTGGGACGTAGATGGCGGCGTAATGGCCGGCCGAAATTAGTAGCATACCCAACCCAAGGTTGATTTCAACTCCGATTCATTCATGACCACTGCTTCGCCGACCGTGGCCGCGCACGTGCGCGCCCTGCTCGACCGCCACGTCAAGCCTTCGAACGAGGAATTTGACCAATTGCTCAAGCGTTTGCAAGAGCACCGATTTGCCCCCAAAACCAGTCTGTTCCGCCCCGGCGAAGTTTGTGACCAGCTCTACATCGTGCTCGACGGTTTCGGCCGGCAGTTCGTGGCCAAAGCCGGGCAAGAACACACCACCGGCTTTTCCGGCCCCGGCGACTTGCTCACCGACCTCACCAGCTTCCTAACCCAACAGCCCGGCCAACTGCACCTGGCGGCCATCACGCCCGTACACGCCCTGAGCCTGAGCTACGACGATTTGCAGGCTTTGTACAACGCCAGCCCAGTCTGGGAGCAGTGTGGAAGAAAGCTAGCTGAGCGCCACGCCCTAAGCCTTATCCAACGAGCGTTAGCGTTGCAGCTACAGTCGGCGCCGGAGCGCTATGCTGCGCTGCTGCAAGCCCGGCCAGCTCTTTTCAACGCCGTGCCCCTCAATCAAATAGCATCTTACTTGGGAGTGGCGCAGGAAACGCTAAGTCGGCTCCGGCGGCAGCCAAGCAACCCCAGTGGGACTGACGTATAGCAGCCCGAGCAGCAAGGTCTCAATGGCCCGTTGGGGTAGCTGTAAGCAGCAACAGCCGTGAAGCCGATACCAACAGCACGAGCCAACGCAAACTCAAGGTAGTAGTTGGTAGGGCGTTTCAGACCTTAGTGCTCTAGGTGTTGCCACCCATTTTTTCCTGCAGTCGTTGGTGCAGGCGAGCCTTAAACTCATCCGAAAGTTGGACGCCCGTCAGCTTGGCAGGAGTAACGGCTAGTTTATTGATGAGGCGCGTTTGCTGATCGTAGCGCCGGCAAAGCGGGCAGAGGCGTAAGTGCACACGTAGGCTCAAGAGTGTGCCCCAGCTCAGGGGCTGGTCGGCTCGTATTTCGAGTAAGCGGGTGGCCTGTTGGCAATTAAGCATCTAGTGAAGTGCCGGAGAAATGGTGGTTACAGCCCCAAACCAATGCTTTTCCAAGCAACGGCGCAAATGTAACTTGGCCCGGTGTATAATCACCCAGTAGTTAGCCAACGTCAGGCTAAGTTCCTGGCACACTTCTTCGGCCGAAAGTTCTTCCACGAAGCGTAGCGTGAATACCGCGCCGTGCTGGGCGGTAAGGCGTTGCTGGCAGCCTAGCAACACTTGGCTCAGTTCCGCTTGCTCCTGCGCGTCGTCGGCCCGCACGTTCCAGGCCTGCGGATACTGCGCTTCCCGCCAGTGGCCATCGTTAGGACGGAAGAAGGTGGCTTCGTTGCTTTCGGCATCGGGCGAGGCCTCCAACGGCACCAGCGGAGAACGAGCCTGACGGCGGTAATGGTCGATGATTTTGCGCTTGAGGATCACAAAAAGCCAACTCCGCTCCGAGGCCTGTCCGCGGAAGCTAGCCAAACCATCGAGGGCACTTAATAGCGTCTCTTGCACCAGTTCTTCGGCGCAATCTTCATCGCTCACCCGGCCTAAGGCAAAGCGGTACAGTTCGTCGCCGTAGCGGTCTACCCATTGCGCCGGTTCGGGTAGTTGCACTTCTGAGGACATAGCAATGGCTTTAGGAAGTGAAAGCAACAGGTAATATGCCCTGGCCTCAGACTTAAAGCAACAGGATTGATTGCCTAAATCAAAACTTATGGCATTTTTTTGATGTAAGTCAACACTAACTTCCAGGTATGTATGAGGGCATTCTAAAGTCAATGCACAAAAGCAAAGCGTCTAGACTGCCCGCGCCAAGTGCATCTCAATGGGAGTGGCCGGCTATCAGGCGTCGAGATATTAGTTGCGTTACTGCGTAGAGTGGCCGGGCGGCCAACCAGATCAGGGGTCGAAGAAAGTGCGCTGGCTCCTTGGCCCATCTCGCCTAAAACCTACTCGCCCGGAAATAAAAAATGCCTCCCTGGAAGAAGAAGGCATGTTCTGTGTAGCGGGGACGAGAGTTGAACTCGTGACCTCAGGGTTATGAATCCTGTGCTCTAACCAACTGAGCTACCCCGCCGGGTTTGGTGCTGCAAAGGTAAGAACAAGATTTGTAGTAGCGCAAGCCTATCCACAAAAAAAACCCGTGTATATTGGCCGCCAACCGGCATTCCTTGTTGCGGCCGGAGAGTACATTTCTTAGTCTGTTTTGCTTATGCCCCTTTCTGCCACTCGTCTCAAACACCGGTTTACGGTCGAATACCCCATCAACGCCTCTCCCAAGATTCTGTACCCGTATCTGGCCTCTGCTTCCGGCCTCTCGCAGTGGTTTTGCCAGGATGTGCGCATCGATGAGGACCACCGTTTCAACTTCATCTGGGACAATCAGCCGCATTTTGCCGAGATGAACTCGCACCGCACCAACCGCTCGGTGCGCTACGTTTTCCTCGACCAGAACAAGCGGCCCACGCCGGACGCCAACTACCTCGACTTCACGCTCGATGAGTCGCAGCTAACGCAGGAGGTGTATTTGCGAGTCCTGGATTATTCGGAGGAAACTGACGAGGAAGAGCTGCAAGAAATGTGGGATAGCCTTATTCTTAAGCTGCGCGAACTGGTAGGCGGCTAAAAACGTTTTCCGATTCAGGAACGGAGCGGACGCGAAACGAACAGTACCTTCGTTTCTCGTTCGCTCTTTTTTGTGGCCGGCCCCGTGGTGGGGCTAGGGGAGTTGCGCAAGCATGAAAAAACTCGATAAACTGATTTTAAAGGCTTTTGCCGGCCCGTTCCTCCTCACGTTTGCGGTGGTGCAGTTTATTCTGCTCACGCAGTACATGCTTAAGTACCTCGACGACCTAGTAGGCAAAGACCTCGGCGCCGACATCATTGGGCAGTTGCTGTTTTTCTTCTCCGTCCTGATGGTGCCCGTGTCGATGCCGCTGGCCGTGCTGCTCTCCTCGCTCATGACGTTTGGCACGCTCGGCGAGCACCACGAACTAACGGCCATCAAAACGTCCGGTATCTCGCTCACACGCATCCTGCGGCCTGTTTTTCTGACAACCATCTTGTTGATGGTTTTTGCCTTCTGGTTCAATAATACCATTGTGCCCCAAGCCAACCTCCGGGCTTACAGCTTGCTCTGGGACCTGCGCCAGCAGAAGCTGGCCCTCGACATTCGGGAGGGGGTTTTCTACAGCGGCATTCCGGGCTATACCATCAAGGTGAACCAGAAGCTCGGCGAAGACGGCGAGATTCTGATGGGCATCATGATCTACGACCACACGCAGGGTTCCGGCAGCATGCGCGTCATCCTGGCCGACTCCGGGCGCATGTTCACGCGCTTTGGCGGGCAGTATCTGGGGCTGGAGTTGTTTCGGGGGCAGAGCTACGTGGAGCAGCCCGATGCGCGTAGCCGCTCCGGGGCCACCTTCATCCGGCAGGCCTTCAAGCGCAACATGATTACGTTCTCGCTGGCTTCTTTCGACCTCAACCGGACCAAAGAAGAGCTATTCTCGGAGAATAAGATGATGAAGAATATTCCCCAGCTCGAAGCCTTCATCGACTCGCTTCAAAACCGCCTGCGCACCGAGCGGGGCCAAGTGACCCGGCAAGTAGCGCCCTATTACACCTACCTGCGCTTCGACACCACCGGCCAGGCCCAGAACCGCCGCGTTGAGCAGGTGAAAGTGCCCGACTCGCGGCTGCCCGTCGTGAACGTAACCATGCTCGAACAAGCCACCAACCGGGCCCGTAACTTGCGCGCTTTTGCGGGCAGCACCGGCGAGCGGCTGGCCAACCTAAATAAAGAGCAGGGCAACTACCGCATCGAGATATACCGCAAATACGTGCAGTCGGCGGCTATTCTGCTCATGTTCCTGATTGGGGCTCCGCTCGGCGCCATCATCAAGAAAGGCGGCCTGGGCGTCCCTATTCTGGTGTCCATTCTGTTCTTCATCGTCTACTACATCTTGTCCATCATGGGCGAGAAGTACGGCCGCGAAGGCGTGATGCCCGTGAGCTTTGGCATGTGGATGTCGACGCTGGCGCTGCTACCCTTCGGCCTATTCTTCCTCTACCAAGCCCGCAACGACTCTGGCCTGCTCGACTGGGACCTGGGCCGCTGGCTGCCCGCCAAGCTGCGCTGGCCCTTCCGCGGCTACAAGAAAGCCGTTTAGCTTGGTGCTTGGTGCTTGGTGCTTAGTTATTTTGTTGACTGCACTTTAGCGTGCCGTACTACTAGCAGCTTATTGCATCTTGATCAAGGTTCAGCTTTGCTTTGTTGCCTATACTTTGGCGTGGCAACAACCAACTAAGCACTAAGCACGAACAACTAAGCACCAAAAACACCAACCGAGCACTATTTCCCTTACCTTTGCGGCCACCCCGAGGTGCGGGGTGACTTTTTTCTTACTTTTTTAAATCTAGGACGGGGAAACCTATCTGCCGATGAAACTCACTACCGAAGCAAAACAGGCCATTTTCGAGAAAAACAGCCTGCAAAAAGTGGCCACCGACACCGGTTCGGCCGAAGCTCAAATCGCGCTGTTCACGCACCGCATCAATCACCTGACCGAGCACCTGAAGGTGAACAAAAAAGACTTCTCCACCCGTCTGGGTCTGCTGAAGCTCGTTGGTAAGCGTCGTCGCATGCTGGACTACCTCCAGCACCGCGAAATCAACCGCTACCGCGCCATCATCAAGGAACTGGGCATTCGTAAGTAAGCCCACGGTCCGGAGCAGGGAGCCTTTCCAGTCGAGAGGTTCCCTGCTCTTTTTTTATTCGGGGCCGGCTGCGTGATTTCGGCCGGTTTCGTTGTTTACTTAGAACTCCTAGAGTAAAAGGGAGCCGCGGCTGGCTCCGTTTTTTTGGCTGCTCGCCCGCTGTCGCTTTTCCAAGCAAACTCAAGATGCCCAATTACACCGCGGTTACCAAACACATCACGCTGCCCGATGGACGGCAGATTTCCATCGAAACCGGCAAGCTGGCCAAGTTCTCCGACGGCGCCGTTGTCGTGCGCCTCGGCGACGCCATGCTGCTTGCCACCGTCGTCTCACAGCCTAGCTCGCGTGGCGACGTCGATTTTCTGCCATTGTCGGTAGATTATCAGGAGAAATTCGGTGGTGCCGGCAAGATTCCGGGCTCGTTCCAGCGCCGCGAAGGCCGCCTGTCCGACTACGAAGTGCTGGTATCGCGCCTCGTCGACCGTATTCTGCGCCCTATGTTCCCTAAGGATTATCACTACGAGGTGCAGGTGATGATTTCGCTGATTTCGGCCGATAAGGACGTGCAGCCTGATGCGCTGGCCGCCCTGGCCGCCTCGGCTGCCCTGTCAGTTTCCGATATTCCGTTTGCTGGTCCTATCTCGGAAGTGCGCGTCGCCCGCATCGACGGCAAGCTGCAAATCAACCCCAAAACCGCCGACATTCAGCGCGCCGACATCGACCTCATCGTGGGTGCCACGGCCGACTCGGTGGCTATGGTGGAAGGCGAGATGAATGAAGTGAGCGAAGAGGAGATGGTGGAAGCCATTGCCTACGCCCACGAAGCCATCAAGGAGCAAGTGCGCGTGCAGCAGGAATTGGCTGCTGAAATCGAGAAGTCGCACGTGAAGCGTGAGTATCCCAAGTACGAGGAAAACGACGAACTGAAGCAGCGCATCACGGAAGCTGTTTACCAAGCTGCTTACGATGTTGCCAAGTCAGGCAACACGAGCAAATCGGGCCGCAAAGAAGGCTTTGCTGCCATTAAGAAGCCCTTGCTGGAGCAACTACTGGCAGAAAACCCGGAGCTGGACCAGAAAATGTTCGGCCGCTACTACGGCTCGGCTGAGAAGAAAGCCATCCGCGACATGATGATCAAGGAGCGCACCCGCCTCGATGGTCGTCAGCTCACGGAAATCCGCCCTATCTGGTCAGAAGTAAATTACTTGCCGGGTGCCCACGGCTCGTCCTTGTTCACGCGCGGCGAAACCCAGTCGCTGACCACGGTAGCTCTCGGCACCAAACTCGATGAGCAGATCATCGATTCGGCTATGCAGTCGGGCTACAGCAAGTTCATGCTCCACTATAACTTCCCCGCCTTCTCGACCGGCGAAGTGAAACCCAACCGCGGCCCCGGCCGCCGCGAGGTCGGCCACGGCAACTTGGCTATGCGCTCCTTGAAAAAGGTGCTGCCCTCGGAAGATGAAAACCCCTACACCATCCGCATCGTGTCGGACATTCTGGAGTCGAACGGCTCTAGCTCTATGGCTACGGTGTGCGCTGCCTCGCTGGCGCTGATGGATGCCGGTATCAAAGTGCGCGCCGCCGTATCGGGCATCGCCATGGGCCTCGTGCAAGACAAAGAAACCGGCGACTACGCCGTGCTCAGCGACATCCTCGGCGACGAAGACCACCTCGGCGATATGGACTTTAAAGTAACGGGCACGGAGAAGGGCATCGTGGCTTGCCAGATGGACATCAAAATCCAGGGCCTGAGCAGCGAAATCCTGACCAAAGCGTTGCACCAAGCCCGCGAAGGCCGGCTGCACATCCTCGGCGAAATGGCTAAAACCATTGCCGCCCCGGCGGCCGAGCTGAAGCCGCATACGCCCCGTTCGCACAAAATGCTCATCGATAAAGAGTTTATCGGCGCCGTAATCGGGCCGGGTGGCAAGGTGATTCAGCAGATCCAGAAAGACACCAACGCCACGGTTATCATCGAGGAGAAGGACGAGAAAGGCCACGTGAGCATCTTCGCTTCCAACCAGGAAGACATGCAAGCTGCCATCGACCGGATTCGGGCTATTGCAGCCGTGCCAGAAATAGGCGAAACCTACAAAGGCAAAGTACGCAGCATTCAGCCCTATGGTGCTTTCGTGGAAATCATGCCGGGCAAAGATGGTCTGTTGCACATTTCCGAGGTAGCGCACGAGCGTCTCGCTTCGCTCGAAGGCGTACTGGAAGTAGGGCAGGAGATAGACGTGAAGCTGCTCGATATCGACAAGAAAACCGGCAAGTACCGCCTCTCCCGCAAGGTGCTGCTGCCGAAGCCAGAGCGCGCCGCCGATTCCAACGGCGCAGCATAAAGAGTCCCTGCCGAACTTTCGCGGGTACCGGGGTGTTGCACACAATCAAGCCCGGTACCCGCGTTTGGGTATCTTCCGTACATCGGATTCATAACGACGTTTACTAGCAACCACAACCCATTCTCTCGCGCCCGCAATGAGACAGCTAAAAATCAGCAAGCAGATCACTAACCGCGAAAGCCAGTCGCTGGATAAATACCTCCAGGAGATTGGTAAAGTGGATCTGCTGACCCCCGACGAGGAGGTAACGCTGGCGCAACGCATCAAGGAAGGTGACCAGCAAGCGCTGGAAAAACTGACCAAGGCCAACCTTCGCTTCGTGGTGTCGGTGGCCAAGCAATACCAAAACCAAGGCCTCTCGCTGGGTGACCTTATCAACGAGGGCAACCTTGGCCTGATCAAAGCCGCCAAGCGTTTCGACGAAACCCGCGGCTTTAAGTTTATCTCCTATGCCGTATGGTGGATTCGTCAGTCCATTTTGCAGGCGTTGGCCGAACAGTCGCGCATTGTGCGTCTGCCCCTCAACCGGGTAGGCTCGCTCAATAAAATCAGCAAATCTTTCTCCGAGCTGGAGCAAAAATTCGAGCGGGAGCCTTCGCCCGAAGAAATTGCCGAAGTACTGGAGCTGACTACCTCGGAAGTGGTGGACACCCTCAAGATTTCGGGTCGCCACGTGTCCGTGGATGCTCCTTTCGTGCAGGGTGAGGAAAACCGCCTGCTCGACGTGCTCGAAAACGAGGACGAGGAGTCGCCGGATACGGGCCTGATGAACGACTCGCTCCGCAAGGAAGTGCAGCGCGCCTTGAGCACGCTCACCAAGCGCGAAGCCGACGTTATCACGCTTTACTTTGGCCTGAACGGGGAACACTCGCTCACGCTGGAAGAAATCGGTGAGAAATTCAACCTGACCCGCGAGCGGGTTCGTCAGATCAAAGAAAAGGCTATCCGCCGCCTGCGCCACACTTCGCGCAGCAAGGCGCTAAAGCCTTATCTGGGGTAGTTTTTACCCGCAAATATGTCAAAAACCCCGACCTAAGTGTTGGGGTTTTTTGTTGTTTTAGCGGTGCGGGCATTGGCCTGCTTTCTCTGGTATAAGGCGAAGTGTAGAATAAGGAACGATGGGCCAATGCCCGCGCTACGAGCCACTTCTTACCTTTGCATCCCCAACTCAATTTTTCACGGCGCGAGCATACCGCTTTCGCTACGACCACTCTCATGGCGACTATCACTCCGGAACACATCAAGTGCCTGATTATTGGCTCCGGCCCGGCCGGTTATACGGCGGCTATTTACGCGGCCCGCGCCAACCTGGCACCGGTGATGTACCAAGGCCTGCAACCGGGCGGGCAGCTTACGATTACGAACGACGTGGAGAACTTCCCCGGCTACCCAGACGGTATTATGGGCCCGGAGATGATGGAGGACCTCAAGAAGCAGGCCGCCCGTTTCGGTACCGATATCCGCTACGGCATTGCCACGGCAGTAGACTTCTCGGGCCATCCACACCGCGTCACCATCGACGAGAAACTAGACCTGACGGCCGATACGGTCATTATTGCGACTGGTGCTTCGGCGAAATGGTTGGGGTTGCCTTCGGAGCAGCGCCTGAACGGTTCGGGCGTCTCGGCTTGCGCCGTGTGCGACGGATTTTTCTACCGCGGCAAGGACGTAGCCATTGTGGGTGCCGGCGATACGGCCGCTGAGGAAGCGACTTACTTGGCCAACCTCTGCAACAAGGTGTACATGATAGTGCGGAAAGGGGAGATGCGGGCTTCGAAAATCATGCAGAAGCGCGTACTCGACAACCCCAAGATTGAAGTGCTTTGGAACACCGTGACCGACGAAATCCTGGGCGAGCACGCCGTGGAAGCCGCTCGCGTCAAAAACACGCTCACGCACGAAACGCGGGACTTGGCCGTTGAAGGTTTCTTTGTGGCTATCGGCCACGAGCCTAACTCCAAGATCTTCCAACCCTACCTGCACCACGACGAGCAGGGCTACCTCAAAACGCTGCCTGGCACGTCGAAAACCAACGTTGACGGCGTATTCGCCTGCGGCGACGTGCAAGACTACACCTACCGCCAAGCTGTAACGGCCGCCGGCACCGGCTGCATGGCCGCCCTGGACGCGGAGCGTTATCTGGCTGGGATAGGCGGGCACTGAAATGAGAGAATGGGTGAATGAGTGGATGAGTGAAGGTCGTGCAATGGCTTTTACAGCGTCTACCTATTCACTCATTCACTCATTCCAACATTCACTCATTACATCTCTTGCTCTTGCTGCATTTTTTGAAACACTGGCTGCTGCCGCTGCTACTGATCGGGCTGTTTCTAGGCTTGCCCGGCCAGCTGCACGCCCAGCGCCGCAAAACGCCGGAGCCCAAAGCCAAGGGGGGCTCGGCGGGCAAGCGGAAAGACTTCTTCCGCATCAAATCCCCAACTATTCGCTACGTGCGGCCCGATACTACTATTCTGATTGAAACGGAGGAGCTGCCCGACGAAGCCTCCGACGCGGCCAAGTCCATCTTCTTCAACCCGGCCAAAAAGCTGTCTATCGTGAGTGAGGATACCACCACGCTCAACGAAGGCGAGCAGCAAATTGTGGAGGTGAAGGAAGAGGTGCAGATTGATTCCTCGTGGATTCAGGTGGCGGGCTATTACGCCATCTGGGACACGCACAATATCAACCCATACCGGGTGGATGGCCGCCGTATCCGGGACACGCTCAACCTCAAACTCACGGACCCTGAGCGGCAGCGCTACGCCAAAATGCCCCTCGTCAAAACCCCACTCACTTCTGATTTCGGCTTCCGGGGCTACCGCTGGCACTACGGCGTAGACCTGGACCTGGAAACCGGCGACTCGGTAAAAGCTGCCTTCGATGGGGTAGTGCGCATTACCAAGTGGGACGGCTCCGGCTACGGCAACTACATCCTGGTGCGCCACTACAACGGCGTCGAAACGCTCTACGGGCACTTGCAGAAGTCGCTCGTGACGCCGGGTACCTTCGTAAAAGCCGGCCAGCTCATTGGCTACGGTGGCAGCACGGGCCGTAGCACGGGCTCGCACCTGCATTTCGAGGTGCGCTACGAGGGCAACCCCATCGACCCGGAGCGGATGTACGACTTCCCCGACTACAAGCTCATCAAAGACAACTTCCAGATTACGTCGGCGCTGTTCAATTACTACAGCAAGGCATTGCGGTACCGGGGTGGCAGCGTGCCGGGCGCGGGCAGCCGTAGCGGCTCAGGCCGCCCTTCGGCCGCCCGGCGTACCGTCACCCACAAAATCCGCTCCGGCGACACGATATCGGAAATCGCGGAAAAGTATGGCGTGTCGCAGGCCCAGTTGCGGCGCCTAAACGGCAATGTGAAGACGCTCCGGCCCGGCCGCTCGTTGCGGGTTAAGTAGACAGAGTGACGCGTCTTTATTAACTCAGCCGCACATAAAAGGGGTTATCGATACTGTCGGTAGCCCTTTTTTATGCGCGGTTAAGTTAGCGGCCGAAAGCTGAGGCTGTTTAACAAAGGGTGAAAACGCGCATTCCGTTGCCTGAGGGCACTTTAGTGAAATTATTTTCAAAAAAGGCTTGACCGTGGACTATACTCCACGGTGTTTATTGAGGGCGTTACTTCCAATCACCTCTAAACCCTCAAGTCCAATGAATACTCCTCACTTAGCCCTCGTGACCGGAGCCAACGGCCACCTCGGCAACAATATCGTTCGGGAGCTACTGCGGCAGGGCATTCCGGTACGAGCCGGTGTGCGCAACCCCAAGAATACCGCGCCTTTCACCGACCTCGCCTGTGAAGTGGTGCCGCTCGACATCACCAACGTCGATCAGCTGCGGGCCGCAATGGTGGGCGTGGATACGGTGTACGCGGTGGCGGCTTCGTTTAAACTGTGGGCTAAAGATCCGCAGCGCGAAATCTACGACGTGAACATGGAGGGCACCCGCAACCTGATTGAGGCGGCCGCCGCGGCCGGGGTGCGGCGTATCGTCTACGTCTCGTCCATTGCTTCGGTGAACTACGCGCAACTGCCTACCTCGGAGGCCAACGGCTACAACCCGGACCGGCGCAACGTGTATTACAACTCCAAGAACGACTCCGAAAAACTGGCCCTGGCTTTGTCCAAGCAGCTCGGAGTGGAGTTGGTGAGCGTGTTGCCGGGCACCATGATTGGCAGCGAGAACTTCGGGTTGAATGAGTCGTACCAGATCCTGGCCAATATTTACCAGGGTAAGCTGCCCATCGACCCGAACATTTACCTCAACTGGATTGACGTGAAGGACGTGGCCAAAGCCTGCGTGACGGCCGCCACCCAAGGCCGGCCTGGCGAGCGGTACTTACTGGCTCAGGAGAAGGGCACCAGCATCCGCGACACCATACTGCTGCTCAATAAGCTCTTCCCCGAGCACCCGCTCAAAACCCCGCCGCGCTTGCCCCGGCCGCTGATGTGGGGCATGGCCTGGCTGATGGAAACCGGGGGCAAGCTCGCCGGTAAGGCACCGCTGCTCCAAACATCGTACGTGGATATGTTTTGGGGCCTGCGCCTGGACTACGATATCAGCAAAGCCCGCCGCGAACTGAACTTTGCCCCGCGGCCCGTCGAACAAACCGTGCGCGAAGCCATTGAGTATCTGCGGCAGCACCCGAAGCTGCTGGCCCAGGCGTAAGCTAGAAACCCCAACCATCAGCAACGAGAACCTATGCTCATCGGTGAAATTGTGGAGAAAACCGGCGTCTCGCGCGACACTATCCGGTACTACGAGAAAATGGGGCTGCTCCAGGCAGAAGGTCGCCCTTCGAAGTTCAACAACTACAAAGCCTATCCCGCCACCACCATCACCCGGCTCACGCTCATTCAGCGAGCAAAAGACCTCGGCTTCACGCTGGCCGAAATAGCCGACGTGCTTGATTTGTGGGCGAACGAAGAATTGCCAGCCGCCGAGAAACAGGCGCGCATGGCTGGCAAGCTGGCCGTTATTGATGAGAAAATCCGGCAGCTAGAAGCCATGCGGACCAATTTGCTCCGTAGCATAGATGAGGTGCTAAACAACTGCTATGACTGACAGAGGCTTAAGCCGCCGGAGAGAAGCCGCAGCTACCTTGGCACCAGCGCCCCATAGGCAGGTTGGCTGGGCCGGTGTGCGCTGCCAGCCGTAGAGGCGAAGGTGTTGAGCCAGTTATTTCTTCGACCTTCGCTGGCTGAACACCCATTCCCTCTCTCAAGTACATGAAACTAGATATCCTGGCCCTGGGCGCGCACCCCGACGACGTGGAAATGTCCTGCGCGGGTACGTTGCTGGCGGCGGCGGCGGCCGGCAAGAAAATAGGCATCGTCGATTTTACGCGGGGCGAGCTGGGCACCCGTGGCACGCCGGCCATCCGCGCCGCCGAGGCCGAGGCCGCCAGCCGTGTCCTGGGCTTGAGCGCCCGCGAAAATCTGGGCCTGTCCGACGGCTTCTTCCGCAACGACCGGGAACACCAATTGCCGCTCATTGCGGCCCTGCGCCGCTACCAGCCCGACGTGGTACTCTGCAATGCCATCCACGACCGGCACCCCGACCACGGCCGCGGCTCTCAACTGGCGTCCGAAGCCTGCTTTCTGTCGGGCCTGCGCATGATCGAAACCCTCGGGGCTGACGGCCAGCCGCAGGCGCCCTGGCGCCCGCGCGTGGTGTACCACTACATCCAGGACCGCCAGATTCCGGCCGATTTCGTGGTCGATATCACGGCGCATTGGGCCGGGAAGTGGCAAGCCATCCAGGCCTTTCAGAGCCAGTTTTTCAATCCCAATAGCTCGGAGCCGGCTACTTACCTGTCGAGCCAGGAGTTCAGCAAGTTTATGGAAGCTCGGGCCCGCGAGTTCGGCCACCTGATTGGAGTGGAGTTTGGGGAAGGCTTCACGCGCGAGCGGCCGTTGGGTGTGCGTGAGCTGACGGAACTGCTATAAAGGCCTTTTTAGCTCCTATGCACAGATTTTAGAAGTGGAGTTGCGTGGTTTTGCACCCGCACACTCTGGAAGTTACGTGAGCACGGCGGCCAGGGGAGCGAGAATTTACTGGCTAGATTGAAACGGGGAGCTTACTAATTCCGTTGAGCCTAAACTTATACGCCACACCTGGCCCGTACTCTGTTGTGGGAAGCCCGGCGTCTGCCATCTAACCACCTGCCATGCACCACATCATTTATATGAGTTCAGCGGTACACCCGCCCGTTCCCGATGCCGAGCTGGGCGACTTGCTACGGCAGGCGCGCAATTTCAACGCCGAAAACGGCATCACGGGCGTTCTACTGCACTGCGATGGGGACTTTTTGCAAGTAATGGAAGGCGAGGAGCAGATACTGCAAGACTTGTACGCCAAAATCTGCGTCGATACGCGCCACCAAAGCGTGATTAAGCTCGCCGACAAGGAAATCCGGGAACGTAGCTTTGCCGATTGGTCGATGGCGTTCCAACCCGTATCACCACCCGAATTCGCCAACGTGGTCGGCTACATGGACCCGGCAAAACTCGATTTTCGGGACCAAAACATGGGCGCCGCCGATGCGCTGCTACTCCATCTGGTGCAGTCTTTCGTCCTGAAAATGGAGCCCTCGAGAATAGAGTCCTTGAAGTAAAACAGCGCCTCAAGTGCCAACAAGAAAGCCCGGCCAAACTGGTCGGGCTTTCTTGTTAAAGCGAATCAGTTACGAAAGGCCGTCATGCTTCGGCTTCGCTTAGCATGACGATTCAGTTTGCTTCTACCGTACGCCGAGGCGGTTACGCTTCCAACCCGAGCCGGTCGTCGTTGAGGCTTCTGAAGTGGCCGCCGTGGCGGGTTTCTTTTCTTCTAGCAGCTTGGCTACGAGCACGGCCGCGAGTCGGGCGGTGGCTTCGTCGGGTGCCCCGGCCTTGAGGGTTTCGGGTGTGAAATGGTCCCGGATGAAATTGGTGTCGAAGTTGCCGCTCACGAAGGCCGGATGCCGGAGCACGTAGCTACCGAAGCCGAGCGTAGTTTCAATACCCGTAATCTGATACTCGTCGATGGCGCGCAGCATGCGGGCTATGGCTTCCTCACGAGTGGCCCCGAAGGTGACGAGCTTGGCAATCATGGGGTCGTAGTAGATGGGAATATCCATGCCCTGCTCGAAACCATCATCGACGCGCACGCCGGGACCCTGGGGGCGCACGTAGGTGCTGAGCGTGCCAATGTCGGGCAGGAAGTTGTTCTGCGGGTCTTCGGCGTACACGCGCAGCTCCAGGGCGTGGCCCTGAATGTGGAGGTCGGTTTGCTGGAAGGGCAGGGGCAGGCCCTGCGCTACTCTAATTTGCTCTTTTACCAAGTCGAGGCCCGTGATTTGCTCCGTTACCGGGTGTTCCACCTGGAGGCGGGTGTTCATTTCGAGGAAGTAGAAGTTTTTGTTCTCATCGAGCAAAAATTCCACGGTGCCGGCGCCGGTGTAGTCGCAGGCGCGGGCCACGTCCACGGCGCACTTGCCCATAGCGTCGCGCAGCTCCGGCGTGAGCACCGACGAAGGCGCCTCCTCAATTACCTTCTGATGACGGCGCTGAATGGAGCACTCCCGCTCGAACAAGTGCACGATGTTGCCGTGCTCGTCGCCCAGCACCTGGATTTCGATGTGGCGGGGCGAGCCAATGTACTTCTCGATAAAGACGGCCCCATCGCCGAAGGCCGAGGTGGCTTCCGACACGGCCAGCTGCATCTGCTCCTCAAACTCGTGCTCGGCATTCACCACCCGCATGCCCTTGCCGCCGCCGCCCGCCGAAGCCTTAATTAGAATGGGGAAGCCGACTTCGCGAGCAATGCGCTTAGCTTCTTCCACGTCCGAAATGGCGTCTTCGGTGCCGGGCACCATCGGGATGCCGTATTTCGACACGGCCTGCTTAGCGGCCAGCTTTGAGCCCATCAGCTCCATAGCTTCGGGCGAAGGCCCCACGAAAATCAGCCCCGCTTCCTTCACCATGCGCGCAAAACCGGCATTCTCACTCAGGAAGCCGTAGCCGGGGTGGATGGCATCGACGCCAAGCTGGCGGCACACTTCCAGGATCTTGTCGCCGCGCAGGTAGCTTTCCGAGGAGGCGGGCGGCCCCACGCACACGGCCTCATCAGCGTAGCGCACGTGCAGGGCGTTGCGGTCGGCTTCGGAGTAGATAGCCACGGTTTGGAGGCCCATTTCCTTGGCCGAGCGAAGCACGCGCAAGGCAATTTCGCCCCGGTTGGCGACGAGCAGCTTGGTGATTTTTTTCATGAGAATGGTTTAATGGCTTAATGGCTGCATGGTTAAATGGTTGGTCGTTCAACGAGTCGTTAGAACAAGGTATAGCGGCGGACACCTCCGCGCAGCTTATGGCTCTGGCCGTTCAACGAGTCGTTAGAACAATCAACCATTTAACCATTAAACCATGCAGCCATTTAACAATGCAGCCATCAAGCCCCAAAGAAACGCCATTCCGGCGGCTCCGTAAAACGCGCCGACGTATTTATCGGGCTCCGATTTAGGGCTGGCGGCGCGTATTGCAGTAGCTACGTCCGCAGATTGCCATAACTTTGTACATTACCTGAGAGTTAGGCTTTCACGCACAACGCTCGTTTTCCTTTCACATTCAACCCGTTCCCTCGTGGATCTATTTGAGAAGATTGCCGCCAACCGCGGCCCGCTGGGCAGCCACTCGCACTATGCGCACGGCTATTTCACGTTTCCGAAGCTGGAAGGCGAAATCAAGCCCCGCATGATTTTCCGCGGCAAAGAGGTACTCACCTGGAGCCTGAATAACTACCTAGGCCTAGCCAACCACCCCGAAGTGCGCCGCACCGACGCCGAGGCCGCCGCCGAATTCGGCATGGCCCTGCCCATGGGTGCCCGCATGATGTCCGGCAACTCCAACCTGCACGAGCAGCTGGAAAACGAGCTAGCCGAGTTCGTAGGCAAGCCCGACTGCATGCTGCTCAACTTCGGCTACCAGGGCGTGGTGTCCATCATCGACGCCATGGTGGGCCGCCACGACGTGATTGTGTACGACGCCGAGTCGCACGCCTGCATCATCGACGGCGTGCGCCTGCACCAGGGCAAGCGTTTCGTGTACACCCACAACGACATGGCCAGCCTGGAGAAGCAGTTGGAGCGGGCCCAGCGCATCATCGACGAAACCGGCGGCGGCATTCTCGTGATTACGGAAGGTGTGTTCGGCATGTCGGGCAACCAGGGCGACCTGCGCGGGGTGCTCGCGCTGAAGGAGAAATACCAGTTCCGCTTGTTCGTAGACGATGCCCACGGCTTCGGGACGATGGGCGCTACGGGCGCCGGAACGGGCGAAGAACAGGGCATTCAGGACGGTATTGACCTTTATTTTTCGACGTTTGCGAAGAGCATGGCGAGCATCGGTGCCTTCGTAGCAGGCCCGGAGAACGTAATTGAATATTTGCGCTACAACATGCGCAGCCAGATTTTCGCCAAAAGCCTGCCCATGCCGCTCGTAGTGGGCGCTTTGAAGCGTTTGGAGCTGCTGCGCACCCGTCCCGAGCTGAAGGAAAACTTGTGGACCGTGGTACGCGCCCTGCAAACCGGCCTGCGCGAAAAAGGCTTCAATATTGGTACTACCACCTCGCCCGTAACGCCGGTGCTGTTGCAGGGCCAAATCCCCGATGCCACGCAGATTACCTTCGATCTACGTGAGAATCACGGTATTTTCTGCTCTATCGTGGTGTATCCGGTGGTGCCGAAAGGCGTGATTATGCTGCGCCTGATTCCGACGGCGGTGCACTCGCTCGACGACGTTGCTATCACCATTAAGGCCTTCGAAGCGGTACAGGAGAAGCTCAATAAAGGGCTTTATTCCAAAGCAGAGATTCCTGCCGGACTGCAGGCCTAGTTCAGACTTTGCTAAATACAAAAGCCGGCTCCACGGGTGGGGTCGGCTTTTGTATTTAGTACTATTCCGAGTTGAGGCCTGGCGGCTAGCTCGTTATAGAGGAGTTTATTTAGGTAGAAAAGTGCCCCTCCGAGCTGCAAAACGGGTTTGAGAAAAAAAATAGAAAAATTGCTTGTATTTGAAATCCCTGTATATTAGGCCCGGATAAACTAATTTTTCCACTCCACACAACCCCCTCACTCATGAGCAATTTCAGCCAACTCAAAGACCTCGTAATGGGCCTGGAAAGCGACTTCGAGAAGTTCTACGACAAGAACAACTCGGCCGCTGGCACTCGCGTGCGCAAAGGCATGCAGGAACTGAAGAACCTGGCACAAAGCATCCGTACGGAAGTACAAAACGCTAAAAACAGCGCTGCCGGTGCTGGTGCTTCTACTGGCGCTGCCAAAGCTGCTCCGGCTGCTAAGAAAGCCGCTCCGGCCGCTGCTGCTAAGAAAGCTGCTCCTGCCAAGAAGAAGTAGTCCGGTTCGCTTGTGCGAGCCACGAGCGAGTTGCCTACAAAAAAGGCCCTGCCAGATGGCAGGGCCTTTTTCGTGCGCTTGTGGCGCGACCTTCAGTCCGCCGCCCCCTCTTGGTTGGGAAAGCCGCATACGACGTGGGCGGCAGATTAAATTCCGGGCCACATCCGGCGTCAACCGCAGCCTGAGCGGGGGCAGCGGACTAAAGTCCACGCCACGTTTCACACCAGTTTGATAAGGAAGTAGCTTTTGCCTTTCTGCGCCACCAAGTACTTATCGAGCAACGGGGGTACGGCCGTGGCCTGCTGCTCAACCGTGACTTTCTGGCGATTGAGCTTCACGCCGTTGTTCTGCACCATTTTGCGGGCCTCGCCTTTCGAAGAGAAAATAACGCCGCCGGTGGCCGTGCTCAGCAGCGACACGGCGTCGAGGGTGGCTAGTTCGGCGCGCGGTACTTCCACCTGCGGCTGGCCGGCAAACACGTCGAGTAGGGTGGCCTCGTCAAGGCTGCTTAGCTTGCCGCCCCCGAACAGAACCTGCGAGGCCGCCAGGGCCGCTTCGTAGTCGGCTTCGGAATGCACGCGGATGGTAACGTCCTTGGCCAGGGCCTTTTGCAGCACGCGCAGGTGCGGCGCCTGCTCATGTTCGGCTTCCAGCGCCTCGATTTCCGGCTGCGAGAGAAGCGTGAAGACCCGGATGAGTCTTTTTACTTCGGTGTCGGCGGTGTTGAGGAAGAACTGGTAGAATTGGTAGGGCGAGGTCATGGTGGGGTCGAGCCACACGTTGCCGCCTTCTGTTTTGCCGAACTTGGAGCCATCGGCTTTGGTGATGAGCGGCGTGGTGAGGGCGTAGGCGCGCGCCTCGCTGCCTCCTATGCGCCGAATCAGTTCCGTGCCGGTCGTGATGTTGCCCCACTGGTCGGAGCCGCCCATTTGCAGGGTGCAGTTCAGCTCCTTATAGAGATGGTAAAAGTCGTAGCCTTGCAGGAGCTGGTAGCTGAACTCGGTGTAGGAAATGCCCTCCACGCGCTGCTCGCCCGCCTCAGCTCCATCAGACTCTGCGGCACCAATTCGCCGCTTCACCGATTCCTTGGACATCATGTAGTTTACGGTGAGGTGCTTGCCCACTTCCCGTAGAAACTGTAGGAAGCCGAATTCCTTGAACCAGTCGTAGTTGTTGACTACCACGGCGGCCGTCGGTCCAGGGGTGAAGTCCAGAAATTTTTCGAGCTGGGCCTTGATGCCTGCTTGGTTGCGGCGCAACGCCTCTTCATCGAGCAGGTTCCGCTCGGCCGACTTGCCCGACGGGTCGCCGATCATGCCCGTAGCGCCGCCCACCAGGGCCACCGGCCGATGGCCCGCGCGCTGCAAATGCACGAGCAGCATAATAGTAGCCAGGCTGCCAATGTGCAGCGATACGCCGGTGGGGTCGAAGCCGATGTAGCCGGAAACGGGCTGCTGGGCCGCTAAGTGTTCTGCCGTGCCGGGCATGGCATCTTGCAGCATGCCGCGCCAGCGGAGTTCGTCGAGTAGATTCACAAGGAGTGAATGAGTGGATGAGTGAATGAGTGGGCAACAACAACGCTTCTGATGAAGCATGTGCCGCTCCCGCGGGTCCGGCAAAGGTAGCCAGCAAGCTTCCAATCACCAGAAATGATGTCTGCTGAACAACCCGCTGTATTCCGAACAATGGGTTGAAACCTGCAAAAAATCAACACCACAACGGCGAACACAGGGTAGCTACCCGACTTCCGTACCCGCGCCTGGTTCCAGCCAGTGTACACGGTTAGTCAGCCCGGCCTCGGCAAATACGCGGGCCACTTCCGTGCGGGGCTCCTGAAAATGCGCCCAGCCTTCGTAGTGCGCGGGTACGAGGACGGCGTTGCGGAAGGCTCGGGCGGTTTCCAGTGCTCCGGCCGCATTCATGGTCAGGTCCACGGGGCCGACGGCCTCTACCTGGGCCGCGCCGAGGTTCACCAAGGCGATGCGCACGTCGAAGCGCCGGGCAACTTCGGCCACGCCCTCGTACCAAACGGTGTCGCCGGAGATATAGAGCGCACCTTGGGGTTCATCTTCCCATTGCAGCACGAAGCCCGTTACGTGGCCGCTGAATTGCTCGGCGCCTTCTGGTCCGTGCCGCGCCGGAGTAGCCGTGATGGTGAGGCGCCGCCCATCGGGGGCCGTGAGGTAGGTGGCATCCCACGGGGCCAGCCCTTGCGCGTTCGGGCCGAGGTTGGCGGCGCTTTGCGGCGTGGTAAATACGTGCGCTACGGTAGGCAGCAACTCCCGGCCGGTCTGGTCCAGGTTGTCGCTATGTTGCTCGTGGCTGAGCAGCACCGCATCGAGCGGGCCTACTAGTTCGGCTGCCAGGGCCGGACCGCTCACTTTGTGCAGCGTGACGGGCCCAAGGTGATACTCCCTGCCGGCCGGGTCAAAAGTGGGGTCCGTGAGCAGGCGCAGCCCGCCGACTTCCAGCAGGACGGTGGGCCCGCCGATTAGCGTTAATTTTACGTTCTTCATAACCGGGTTTTAAGGTGAATGAGGGAGTGGGAGCATCTGGTAGTGGGGCCACCTGCTTCCGGTCTTAAAAGTACCGGCGGCTTCTTCGCTTCCTCCAATCGCCACCTTTTGGTGACCTGGATACTTTTCGGTGTCTTATGACTTACAAGGATTTTGAGCGGTGTGCCGTCAACGTAACCGTTGGGATGATAGCGGGCAAGTGGAAGCTGGTCATCATGCAGCACCTGGCAGCGGGCGAAATGCGCTTCGTAGCCTTGTGGCGGGCCCTGCCGCGGGTGTCGAAGAAAGTGCTGCTGGAGCAGCTGCGGCAGCTAGAAGCCGATGGCTTGGTAGGCCGGCAGGAGTACCAGAAGTTTCCGCCCGAAGTGGGCTACCATCTAACGGAGACCGGCCATTCGCTCATTCCCGTGCTGCAAGTCATCGACCACTGGGCCGCTGTGCACCTGCCGGATAAAACGGTCTACCGCCCTGACCATTGAGGTTGGTTTGTGGTTTATGGTTGTTGTGTTGGTTTATGGCTCAGGTGAGTTTAGGATAGGACAAGCTGTAACTAGAACCCAACCACCACAAACAACCTGGCACCCTGCGCCACCACAGTCACCTGCGTAACAGCAGGGAAATACACGAGCCCGCCCCCAATTCTTCATTCTCAATTCCTCATTGCCTTGACTCTTTCGCCCGACGAATTGCTGAAACAGATTCAGCAGCGCCAATTTCAGCCGGTGTATTTCCTACAAGGGGAGGAGCCGTACTACATCGACCTCATCGCCGATCTGCTCGAAAAAAACGTGCTGCAAGAGCACGAAAAGGGCTTCAACCAGGTGGTGCTCTACGGCAAGGACACCGACGTAAACGGCATTCTGGGCCAGGCCAAGCGGTTTCCCATGATGGCGGAACGCTCGGTGGTTATCGTGAAGGAAGCGCAGGCCGTGGCCGATCTGGAATCGGAGAAGGCGTGGCCGTTTCTGGAGGCTTACTTGAAGAACCCGCTGCAAAGCACGGTGCTAGTACTTTGCTACAAGCACAAAACCCTGGATGCTCGCAAGAAGCTCGGCAAGCTGCTCGCCGGCGACAAGAAAGAGCCCGCACCGGCTGGTACGGTGCTGCTCACCAGCAAGAAGCTCTACGACAACCAGGTGCCGCAGTGGCTCACGGGCTATGTGCGCAGCAAAGGCCAGCAAATTACGCCCCAGGCTACGGCTTTGCTCTCCGAGTACATCGGGGCGGAGCTGGGCCGACTGACCAACGAGGTCGACAAGATGCTCATCAATCTGCTGCCCGGCCACGCCATCGACGAGGACCTGGTGCAGCGCATGGTGGGCATCAGCAAAGAGTACAACATCTTCGAGCTGCAAAGCGCCCTCATCCGCCGCGACGTGCTCAAGGCCAACCGCATCCTGCTCTACTTCGAGGCCAACCCCAAGGGCAACCCGCTCATTCCCAACCTGACGCTGCTCTTCAATTACTTCTCGCGTCTGCTGGCTCTGCACCAGTTGCCCAACCCCACCGACGCCGACTGGAAGCGCCTCAACCTGGCCAACGCCTACGCCCGCCGCGACTACCAAACCGGCCTCAAAGTGTTCGATTTCCACCGCACCCGCGACATCGTGCACCTCATCCGCCGCGCCGACGGCCAAAGCAAAGGCATAGACTCCGGCTCCATGACCGACGGCGAAATCCTGCGGGAGCTAGTCTGGCTGATTCTGCACCCGGTCCCACTGCACGCGGTGGTGGGGCTGTAGGGAGGGTTTTCGCTGGTTGCGAGGCAGGTGGCGTGGGCGGTGCGGGTGTCCCAGGGCTGAAGCCCTGGGCTACGGAGCGGGGAGTAAGGGCAAGTGGTAGCCGATGCAGCTATATCATGTTAAGGAGGTCGTAGGTGAAGCCCCAGCAGGGCGACATGTCGGTGGTCAGGCTATTGCCATACCAGTTCAGAGCCCTGTAGGGGCGACACCAATCGGGGGAAGGTTTGTGTCGCCCCTACAGGGCTTTATCTAATATTGCGGGCGGTGGTTCTACCGATATGCCGCCCCGCCGGGGCTAGCTTACGACTTTTCTAATTTAGACGAGGATGTTTCGCTACGTAGCCCAGGGCTTCAGCCCTGGGACCCCGCACCGTCCGCGCCACTCGCGCCACGCCGCACAGAGAACAAAAAGAAATTTTTCTGCGTTACGAAGAAAAATTTCCATAGCTTCGGCAGACAATTCGCAAGTGCCATGGCCACAACTGTAGTAAAAGCAAAAATCACCACTACGCTTCCGCCTTCGTTGCGGAAAAAATGGGCCGCGTGGAGCCGCACCGGGCAAGATTCCTTTGCCCTCGTGATGGAAGCCCGCAAAGGCCTGCCCGCCGCCACCGCCTTCGAGGTGGCCGATGCCTTTCAGCTCCAGGCCAGCCAGTTGGAGGCTATCTATGAGCTGTCGACGAAGACGCTGCGCAGCTACACCCAGGAAAACAAAAACCTGAACGCCTCCAGCAGCGAGAAGACGCTGAAAATAATTGCGCTCTACGAAACCGGCGTGGAGGTATTCGGCGACGCGGCCGCGTTTCTGCGCTGGCTCAGCAAGCCCGCCCACGGCCTCGACCACGAAGTACCGTTGCGCCTGCTCGAAACCAGCGGCGGCATTGATCTGGTGGAGGAGGAGCTAACCCGCATTGCCTACGGCGACCTGGCCTAACGATGCAGGTATACCGCATCTGCCTGGCCAAATACGCCGATGATCTGTTTGCCTCCGGCCGCCGGGCGCGCTGGAACACCCAAGACAAATTCGTGATTTACACGGCTTCCTCGCGGGCTTTGGCCTGCCTCGAAAACGTGGTGCACCGCAGTGGCGAGGGCCTGAGCGAGCAGTTTCGGGTGCTCGTCATCGACGTGCCCGACGACCTGGCCATCGAGGAAATACCGGCCGCCCAACTGCCCGTGGGCTGGGAGAAAGCAAGCCGCTACGCCCTCTGCCAGCCCCTGGGCGACGCCTGGTACGAGCGGCGCCGCGCGGCCGTGTTGCGCGTCCCCTCGTCCATCGTGCCGCAGGAGTTCAACTACATCCTGCACACCCGCCACCCCGATTTCAAGCGTATCCGCATCGTGGCGCGCGAGGAGTTCAGCTTCGACTCGCGGATTAAAGCCGCGCAGCCGGAGTAGCGCGAAGCTCCCGCTTCGCGTATCGTTGCTGACTGCCGCGCCGTACGAACAGCACGCGCCGCTCAACCATCAATCGTTCAACGATGCGCGAAGCGGGAGCTTCGCGCTACAGCTATCTCCCATGCAAGTCCTCGATATCATTCCCATGTCGCCAAAAGAAACCTTCCTTGTGGGCCACCTCGAAGGGCCGGTGCAGCCGGGGCCGTGGGAGCTGCGGGTGAACGGCGAAACGGTGGCGACAGTGGACGTAGTAGGCGAGGCGGAGATTGAGGCCAATACCAAAGGCAAGCTAAAGCCGCCGCGCGTGCTCGTCTGCAAGGGCCGCGTCGATAAGAGCCGCATCGATTTCACCCGCGACGAGGTGACGTTGGTGAGGGAGTAGTGGGATGAAGGATTAAGGATGAGGGATTAGGGTAGTGGGACAAACAGCCCTGGCCCCGCGCGAGTCAGTATGCGAGGCCCAGGCGTAGCTGGTGGCAGGACGGCGGCCAGCGCGGCAGCCGCGTTCAAGAGGCCCGCTGCCTGGGCGTGTAGCCGATGGTAGCGCGTTACGTCGGGCGGCCCGCGGCCCCCTATGTGCAATCGGACGACGAAATAACAAGGGTGCCATTTTTATGGACGGTCAGCTGCAATTCCTGGGTGGCATCGCTGCCTCCAAACCCGCACGTGAACGTGTATACATTTCCTTTTTTGGACACCAGCTTAGGCTGCATTACTTTTTTGCCTTCGAGGCCGGAGTAGCTGCTGATCATGTGATGGTACACCTCGTTTAGCGCCAACTGCCTGAACGCATACACATGATCAAAGCAGCCGTCAAACGCAGTGACCGAGTACGTAGCGTTGGTGTATTCCGTGATGTCCTTGGTCGCATATACACCTGGGACGGGTTTATTTCCGGACGTTGTTTGCTGTTTTATGGTGCGGCTGCTCTTTTCGGCCCCCAGCAAATCGATGTACGGCATTCCGCTGCTGCTCTTTTTGACGGCCGGCTTTCTGGTGGTTAGGTCAGAGCTAAAAACGTAGCCCGTACCCGCCGCCGTTGTCACTTTCAACCAATTGCCCGGCAATGCAAAGTCCGCCCCGATCTGCTTCACCTCATTCGAGGGAATGGTTTGCTGCGCATTCACGGCACTACCGATTGGCAGGCTGCGCACTGTTTTGGAGGCGAAAGAAGGCTTCTCGTGCACCTCGGCCCCCGTGAGGGCCACCACGTAGAATGTTGCGGGGGCCTTGGCGGCATCCGTGGTAGATGCGGCCGGAATCATACTCATCAGAAGGCCGTACAGAAACGTTTTCATAAAACGGGTAGTTGGGTTGATACAAAATTTCTTGCCGCGGCGGGACCCCGGCAGCTTTGAAAGGTAGGCCGGCAAGCTACGCATTGCCTAGCCTTATTCAAGGATTGGCATGTATTATTTTAGTTCAGCTAGTAGCAGAACCAGGCCCGTGGAAGCCATGACTCCACAGGCAGTTCCACTGAAAAGACGAGAGAGCCACGACCAGGAAGCCATGCGCCCTGAAGCATGATGGCGTAGCCCATGCATGCCTGGCGCTGGCTTGTCGGGCGCCCCGCTGCGTGGTTCAGTGCGAATCGCCGCTTTGCGAAGGAACACGACCGAAGAATCTGGCGCGGCTGGAGTTTCTCTTCGGCCTCTACCAGCAGCTCCGCGCCCCGGTACTGGGCGTGGCAGCTAAGGGCAAGCGCCGCTAAACAGCTGGGTTCTACTCTAGATAGATAGTTTGCGGCGGACGTAGCGGTAGTCTTCCGCTGAACTCAGAGACAACGCCGCAGTTGTAGCTACCAAAACCTGGTAGATTTAAGCAATGGCTACCCTACACCTCGACCAGCAAATTCCAGTTTACTCCCTAGCGCCGCCGGATGCCGCCGGCAGCCGCTTATTTCGGTTGTCCCGCGTGGAAGGCACGCCGGGCTACCCCTCCGAGATGCTGCTCCCGCATCGTAAGGATTATTACCTGCTGTTTTTCGTCCGGCGCGGCGGTAGTCGGCACTGGGTGGATATGGCGCCCTATGTGCTGAAAGACAACGCGTTTTACTTCACGACGCCGGGCCAGCTGCAAGTAAAAGAGGAATCCCGGGCGCTGTGGGGCACCAGCCTGGTGTTTACCACCGAGTTCCTGGCTTTGCAGCAGAATGCCTCCCTGGCGAAGCTGCCGCTGCTGCAAAACCCGCAGAACGGGCACGAGCTGCTGCTTACGCCGGCCGACGTGGCTTTGGTGGAAGACCTGCTGGCTAAACTCGAAGCCGAGTACCAGCAGCCCGGCGAGTGGCAGCAGCGCATGCTCACGGCCTACCTCACCGTGTTGCTCACCTACCTCAGCCGGCTGTACACGGAGCAGTTTCCGGCCGCGGAGCCGCCAACCGACCAGTTGCTGCTGCGACAGTACCGGGCCAAGATTGAGGAGTGCTTCCGCGAGCTGCACGAGGTGGGCGCCTATGCCGCCTTGCTCCATGTTTCCGCCCGGTATCTGGGCGAGGTGGTGAAAGCGCAGAGCGGCAAACCAGCCATTGCCCACATTCAGGAACGCCTGGTGTTGGAAGCCCGCCGCCTGTTGTTCCACAGCCCGCAGTCGGTGAAGGAAATTGCCTTCGACCTGGGCTTTGCGGACGCGTCTTATTTCAACCGCTTCTTCAAGCGCGAAACCGGCCTCACCCCGGCCGGGTACCGGGCCAGCAGCCGGAAAATGTACCAGTAATGCCGCCGGATGTGCTACCGGCACGTCGGGAGAGCCGAGTAGCTTTGCCGTATGAAAAAAGCACTCATCACCGGAGCCAACAAAAGCATTGGCTTCGAGACGGCCCGCCAGCTACTCCGCCAAGGCTACTACGTGTACCTCGGCAGCCGCAACCTCGCCAACGGCCAGCAAGCCGTGGCCCAACTGCACGCCGAAGGCTTCCCCCATGTGGAGCCCCTGCAAGTTGATGTGTCGGATAGCGCCTCCATCCAGGCCGCCCGGCAGGCGCTGGGCCAGAAAACAGAGGTGCTCGACGTACTCATCAACAATGCCGGCATCAGCGGCGGGTTTCCGCAAACCGCCCTCGCCACCGACCTCAGCGTGTTCAGGCAGGTGTTCGAGACCAACTATTTCGGCGTGATAGCCATGACCCAGGCCTTCATCGACTTGCTGCGGCAGTCGCCGGAGCCCCGCATCGTCAACGTGACGTCGGGGCTGGCGTCGCTGACGCTGCACAACGACCCGACCTGGAAGTATTACGCGGTGAAGAGCGCCGTGTATGGCCCATCTAAAACGGCCCTGAACGCCTACACCGTGGTGCTGGCCTATGATCTGCGCGACACTCCATTTAAAGTAAACGCCGTGGACC
Organism: Hymenobacter sp. M1-2; assembly: GCF_057808495.1. Lineage (NCBI taxonomy): Bacteria > Pseudomonadati > Bacteroidota > Cytophagia > Cytophagales > Hymenobacteraceae > Hymenobacter > Hymenobacter sp. M1-2. The sequence goes on along the minus strand of NZ_JBTYZO010000003.1, from coordinate 185,129 downwards.
CGGGCTACGTCGCCACCGATTTCAACCATCACCAAGGCCCCGGCACCGTAGCGGAGGGCGCCGCCCGCCTCGTAAAAGCCGCCATGCTAGGCCCTGATGGCCCAACGGGCCAGTTTTTCAGCGATGATAACGCCCCGGAAACGGGCATCAGCCCGTGGTAAATTAAGAATGAAGAGTTGAGAATGAAGAATTGGTGCAACCCGGCCCGGCGTAGGTCGCGTAGCCCATTCTTCATTCGGCTCCGGGCAGGCGGCTCAAAGCCGCCCGCCCGGTCGCCGCCCAAATGAGGACGCTAGAACGAGAAACGTAAATGTCAACTGGCTTCGACCGGGCGGCTTTCCGCCTGCCCGGTCGAAGCCAGAGAACCGAGCTACTGAAGCCGTTGGGCTAACCGAAAAGGGGGTAATCGACTTCAACGAGGAGACGATTACCCCCTTGCTTGCTACAGGCCAAGATGCCGCCACCTAAATGCGGTGGATGTGCGGCACTCCAGCCGAGCCTGATTTACCTTTGACGACGGCAGCCTATTGTCGATCGTTGAAGTGTAAACCCATAATTAAAAAGCATCCGAATGGCGAGTGTTGAAAACGATGTGCTCAAGCAGGCGGTGGAGTCGCTATATACCGTGTTCAGTATTTACCCACTCACAAGGGTGGAGGGGTGCCATTGTTGCGTTACGGAGGAAGACAACGCGGTGCTGTTTGCCAAAGACCTGCGCGACTTAACCGAAAAAGATCTGAGCAGGTATTCGTTCAAAGCCATGACCACGTGGGGAGATACCAACGACTTCAAGCATTTTTTGCCTAGAATCTACGAGTTGACGGCGGAGTTTAGGGAGCCCTGTGATGCGTTTGTCGTCTTCAACAAGCTGGAATACGGTGCCTGGCGGACGTGGCCGGCAGAGGAAATCAACGCATTAGAACGCTACTTTATCGCCCTTTGGAGGCTTCTGCTGGTTAATGAGGAGGGACATTTCTTTAATTATTTTACGCCATTGGCCAATACCTATCCCCGTTTTGATGAGTTGCTTCATATCTGGGAAGAAGCGGAGAGTGATAATGCCTTCGCGCTGTTGGCGGAAGAAATCAATTGGAACAGCGCAAATGTTTTTAGTCGCAAGCATCTTGATGATCCTATCCGTAGCAAAGACTTCCATGAATGGGTGAAATCAAAGAAGGTGAGGGATAGATTATTCGATGCTTTCCATAGTTCCCAGGACGAAGCAGTGGCCGAGAAACTTGGAATGGCATATGACCTTATTGAAAACAATATAAAAGCCAGTCGATCAAGATAGACCAGTAAATCCAGGTTTATAGAGTGGTTTTCTACTATAAACCTTCAGCCGCTACGCGGCTATGCCGCAACTTGGTTCAGCAATAACTCCACACTTCATCTACCAGCTAAGCAAGCAGGAGGAATGTGAAAGCCGCCCGCCCGGTCGCCGCCGAAACGAGGACGAATAAGGCTGGTGCAACGGCAGCTTACTTCGACCGGGCGGGCGGCGGAAAGCCGCCTGCCCGGATTGGCCGGCTCATACTCAACCGCTCCTCACCACACCAAACCAGCTCCTCCTGGCGTTAGGGGAGGCGAAAAGGCCGATTCCGGGGCACCTGCCCCGAACTTTTCGCTACTTTTGGCCCTATCCGGCCCGTGGGGGCCGCTTCCCGTAACGCCAAGCAATGAAGTTTATTCCCCGGATTGCGCTGGCCGCTTCCCTCAGCGCCGTGGCCCCGATAGCCGCTCAGGCCCAGCAAACCCAGGTGTTCGCCTCCGACGAGCGCCACTTCCAGGAAGGTTTGGAGCTGTTCGACCGTGGCAAGTACGGCGCCGCCCAGCAGGCTTTTCAGCGCTACCTCGACCTCACCCAACGCCGCACCGGCGAGCTGCGCGACCGCACCGTCGACGCCGAATACTACTACGCGGTGTCGGGCCTGTACCTGTTCCACCCCGATGCTGAGGACCGGATTCTGGCCTTTGCCACCCAGAACCCGGCCCACCCCAAAGCCGCCGTGGCTTTCTTTGAGCTGGGCAAGGTCTACTTCGATAAGAAGGACTACGCCAAAGCTGCCGACTACCTCCAGCGCGTGGGCGCCGACAACCTCAGCGGCGAGCAGCGGGCCGAAGCCGAGTTCAAGCTGGGCTACAGCTACTTCGCCCAGAAGGAGTTCGACAAGGCCAAGCTACAATTCGACCGCAACAAGCAGGGCGCGCACCAGTACCGCTACGCCAGCTCCTACTACGCCGGCTACCTGGCCTACCGCGCCGGCGACTACGCCGGGGCCCGTAAGGACCTGGCCGTGGCCGAGCAAAACGACGCCTACCGCCCCGTAGTGCCGGCCGTGATGAGCCAGATCTACTATAAGGAAGGCGACTTCGACGGCCTTATTGACTACGGCACCAAAGTGCTGGCCCAGACCCCGCCGCCGCAGTCGGCCGACGAGATTCAGCTGCTGGTGGGCGACGCGCTCTACCAGAAGCAGGACTTCAAGCAGGCCGCCACTTACTTCGATAAGTATGCCGCCGGTCGCAAGAAGATAGACCCGGCGGTGCAGTACAAAATCGGGTACGCCAACTACAAGATGGGCGACTTCAAGGGCGCCATCGGCAGCTTCAAAGGCGTGGCTGCGCGCCGCGACTCGCTGGGCCAGAACGCCGCCTACCACTTAGGGCTGAGCTACCTGCAAACCAATCAGAAGCAGCTGGCCCTGAATTCGTTCGACGCGGCCCGCAAAACCAATTTCGACAAGAACATCACCGAAAACGCCACGCTCAAGTACGCCCAGGTGAACTACGAGCTGGGCAACACGCCGGAGGTAATTGCGGCCCTGCGCGACTTCGGCAAGAAGTACCCGCGCTCCAAAAACCGCGAAGCCGCCGACGATATCTTGAGTGAGAGTTTCACCAACTCCTCCGACTACGCCCAGGCGCTCAACTACCTCGAAAACCTCGACGAGCGGAGCCCCAAGCTCAACGCCACCTACCAGCGCGTGGCCTACCTGCAAGCCGCCACGCTCTACAACAACGCCCGCTATTCCGAAGCCCTGCCGTTGCTCGACAAGAGCCTCAAATATCCGCAGGACGATGCGCTACGCGCCGCCGCGCAGGTGCTCAAAGGCGAAATCTACAGCGTGGGCCAGCAGTACCAGCCCGCCATTACGGCCTACGTGGCCGCCGCCCGCACGGCCCGGGCCGGCGGAGTATCGGCCGACGAGAAGGAGTTCGAGCAGAAAGCCCGCTACGGCCTCGGCTACGCCTACTACAACACGCAGCAGTACGACCGGGCCCGGCCCCAGTTTCAGGCCTACCTCCAGGACCCCGCCGCCAAGCCCACCGACCGCAACTACTACGACGTGACCCTGCGCCTGGCCGATACCTACTACGTGGCTAAAAGCTACCCGCAGGCCCTGGAGCTGTACAACAAGGTGATTCAGGCCAACGCCGCCGACAAAGACTACGCCTACTACCAGAAGAGCGTGACGCTAGGTTTGATGGGCCGCCGCGACGAAGCCGCCCAGACGCTGAGCACCCTGCTGCGCACCTCGCCCAGCTCCCGCTACGCCGACGATGCCGTGTACCAGCAGGCCCAGCTCGACTTCGAAGCCGGCTCCTTCCAGCAGGCCGTGGATGGCTTCACCAAGCTGATCACCAACCGGCCCAACTCGCAGCTCATTCCGCAGGCGTTGCAAAAGCGCGGCGTGGCCTACGCCAACCTGAACCAGCACGAAAAAGCCGCCGCCGACTTCAAGCAGGTGCTCAGCCAATACCCGCGCACCAAGGCCGCCAGCAGCGCCATTTACTCCTTGCAAGAAAGCCTGTCGGCCCTGGGTAAGACCGAGGAGTTCGACCAGTACCTGGCGCAGTTCAAGCAGCAAAACCCCGACAGCAAGGCCACGGAGAGCGTAGAATTTGAAGCCGCCAAATCGCTGTATCTCGCTGAGAAATACGACCAAGCTATTCCCCGGCTGGAGTCTTACTTGAAGCAGTACCCCAGCACCACGTTGGCCGCCGATGGCCGCTACTTCCTGGCCGACGCGCTGCTCCGGACCGGCAAGAAAGCCGAGGCCCTGCCCAAGCTCAAGGGCGTGGTGGAGGAAGGGAAGTCGGAGTTTGTGAACCGCGCCGTGGGCCGGGTGGCGGACCTGGAGTTTGAAAACAAGAACTACCCGGAGGCCATCAAATACTACGGCCGCCTGCGGGAAGTGTCGCAAAACAAGCGCGAAATCGCCAATGCCGGCCTGGGCCTGATGAAGAGCTACTACGAGAGCGGCGACTTCGAGGGCACCCGCCGCGTGGCGCAGGAATTACAGACCCAGGGCGCTTCGCCCACGGCCACCAACGCCGCGCTGCTCTACCTGGGTAAGGCCAGCTACAAAGCCGGCGACTACGACCAGGCCATTACGGAGCTGACCACGGCCGCTACCGCCGCGGCCGCCGACGAAAGCGGCGCCGAAGCCCAGTACTTGGTAGCCGATGCGCTATTTCAGCAGAAGAAATACCCCGAAGCCCTTGACGCCGCCTACAAGACCAACACCTCGAATTACGAGCTGTGGCAGGGACGGGGCTTCCTGTTGATTGCTGACATTTACGCCGCGCAGGGAGAGAATTTCCAGGCCCGCGCCACCCTCAACTCCATCATCGACAACAAGTTTCCGGTGGCTGAAATCGTGACTGGGGCCAAGCAGCGCCTTGCCGCCCTGCCCACCGACTCGCCCGCTGGCACCACTGGCGGGGGCAAACCCACAACCACCAAATCTACCACCAAGCCGACCACCAAAACCCCGCCCAAAGGTAAAACCGCCGGCCGTAGCTCCCTGGTGCCCAGCACCACCGAACCCACCGACACCATCACGAACCGCACCGACGGCCCCGTGGGCGAAGAAGAGTAGCGCGAAGCTCCGGCTTCGCGCATCGTTGCTGAGGTTGAACGACTAGCGTTCAGGCGGCGCGGACGATGCGCGAAGCTGGAGCTTCGCGCTACGGCGCTCCAACCAACGACTTCAACTCTACCTTATAGCGGCCTTACCAACGGTGTACGCCAGGCTCCCCCTCTCTTTGGGAGAGGGGGCCGGGGGGTGAGGCCAACGCTAGAACAACCTGTACACTGCTTAAAAACGCTGTAAATGACCCATTCGCATACGATTTTCGCGGTTTTACTGCTGGCGGCCGTGCCGGCCGCTGCGCAGGCCCAGCCCACCCGTGGCACCACGCCCCGCGGCAAAATTGAAGAAGCCGAAATTGAGATTGTGAAGGAGCGCGTGAACCAACTACCGGAAGCCACCCGCAACTTCGAGAAAATCAAGGTGGAGCCGCCGGCCAAAACGGCGGCCAAGGTGCCCTATACCTACCCCGATTTCCGGCGCCCCGCCGACCGGCTCAACCCCTCGGTGCGTGTGCTTACCATTCGGGCCGAGGAACCCGCCCCGCAAACCGGCAATTACCTCAAGGCTGGCATCGGCAACTACGGCACCTTCCTGGGCCGCGCCCACCTGCACAACACCCGCAGCAGCGACGCCTCTTACGGTCTTGATATCAACCATTTGTCGTCGAGCCGAGGGCCGATTGACAAGAAAAACTCCGGCCAGAGCCGCACCAGTCTGGGCGTGCACGGCGAAACCTACAGCGGCACCACGGCCCTGGGCGGCAAGGTGGACATCGGGCGGGAGCGGTACAACTTCTACGGCTACAACCGCAACCGCCCCGTGCTGCCCGAGGCCGACGACCTGAAGCAGAACTTCTTTCGGGCCGACGCCAAGGTGTACGCCCGCAACCGCGCCACCGACGCCCAGTTTCAGTACGACGTGGCCCTGGGCTTCCGCCACTGGAACGACCGGTTCAAGGCCAAGGAAAACAACGTCTACGCCGAGCTGCGCTCCAGCTACGGGCTCACCGACGCCAGCCGCGTGAGCATCAACGGCGACTTGTCGTTCATCTCCTTCAAAGACTCCCTGAGCTACAGCCGGCCGCTGGTGCAGGTGACGCCCGCCTACGAGCTGACCCTGGACCGCCTGGCCGTGTCGGTGGGGGCCACGCTGGGCTACACCGGCGACACCATCCGCGACGTGTCGCAGTTCAAAGTGTACCCGGCCGTGCGGGTCGGCTACACCGTGTCGGAAGACAAGTTTGTGGTGTACGGCGGGCTGGGCGGGGCCTTGCAGCGCGTGACCATGTACGACCTGACCACCGAAAACCCCTGGCTGGCGCCCAACCAGCGCGTAGCCGACACCCACCGCGGCCCCACGGTGTACTTTGGGCTGAGCGCCACGCCGGCCCGCGCCTTGGAAGTAAACGCCAAGGTGACGTTGAGCAACGACCGGAACCTGTACTTCTACCGCAACTCCCGCCGCGACTCCACCAAATTCGACCTCGTTTACGACAAGAAAGCCACCCAGCTGGTCAACATTCACGGCGAAATCATCTACAACGCCGCCGAGAAAACCCGCATTGGCTTTAAAGCCGACTACAACGGCTACAACGTGAAAACCCTGGCCGAACCCTTCCACCGGCCGGCCTTCCAGTCGGTGCTGTTTGCCACCCACAACGTCTACGACAAGCTGCTGCTGGGCGCGGAGCTCTACACTTACAGCTCCAGCTACGGAACCTTGTACCGCCGGCCCGTGGGAAACCCGGCCCTGTCGGCACGCGAATACGTGCGCTCTACCGACTCTGTTGTTGACCTTAACCTGCGCGGAGATTACCGGATTATGGAAAATCTGTCCATCTTTGTTCTGGGCAATAACCTGCTCGGCCGCAAGTACGAGCGGTTCCTCAACTACCCCGTGAAGGGAATCAACGTGCTGGCCGGGGCGACCTACGACTTTTAATCTCTGCCTTGAGTTGAAGAACTTTCTGTCATCCTAGAACCAGCGCAAAGGACCTTGTCAGCACGGGGCGAAGACGTTAGCTCGCTTCGTTCTGGCCGGACAAGGTCCTTTGCGTTGCTTCCGGGATGAGAGCTGCTTTTACCGCTTCCGCCACGCCTTACACACCGCTACCTTGCCGCTATCCAACCACATCCGCACCCTGCTCCGGGACCATGACTGCGTCATCATCCCCGATTTCGGCGGCCTGATTGCCGACTACGCGCCCGCCCGCATTCATCCGGTGCGGCACACGCTGGCCCCGCCCGCCAAGCGCGTAGCCTTCAATCCCTCGCTCACGCGCAACGACGGACTGCTGGTGGATGCTTTGAGCGTGGCGCTGAACTTGAGCACGGCGCAGGCGCGGCAAATGGTGCGGGAGGCCGTGGCTCGGATGCAGCAAGAGTTGGAAAGCGGCCAGCGCACCGAGTTGGCGGGCATCGGCGTTTTCCGCCGGGGCACAGGCCGGGGGCTGGACTTTGAATACACCGGCGGCGACAATCTGCTACCCGCCAGCTTTGGTCTGCCCGAGCTGGTATCGCGCCCCGTGCGGGCGACGGACGCGCTAAACTCGCGGGAGCGGCAAACCGCTCCGATGTTGGCCGGGGGCCGCGCCAGCCGGGCCGCCCGCGTGTTGCGCGGCACCATCATCACGGCCCTTGTAGGTATGGTGCTGTCGGCCAATTACATGTTCGCGGACCAGTTTGGCTACTTGCCCGAAACATTGCGTTTGCCCGCGCTGGTGCCCGCCGCCCAAACCAGCACCACCGATACGCCCGCGCCAGTACTGGAGCAGCAGGCTGCCCTGACTTCGGCCGACAACTTCGCGGCGGAGCGCCCGGTTGAGAAGGCCGTAGCGGCGCCCAAAGTAGCGGCTAAGCCCGCCGCCAAAGCTCCGGCCAAGGGCGTGCAGACGCCGGCCATGGCTAAAACCAAAGGCAAACCCGCAAAACCCGCCGTGAAAGCTCCCGGCTGGGAAAAAGCCCGCGCCACTAACGCCGTGCCGGTAGCTGAGTCGGCGACAATTAAAACTAAAACGGGCCGTTACTACGTAGTTGCCGGCTCCTACACCAGCCTCGTCAACGCAGAGAAAGGCCGTCAAGCACTGGTGCGACTGGGCCACCCGGCCCGCGTCATCCTCCCTGCCCCCGGCAGCCGCCAGTTCAAGCTGTCCGTAGCCGACTTCGCCGACCGCACGTCGGCCGACCGGCAGGCTACGCTGCTGCGCAAGCGGATGGGTACTTCTCTTTGGGTCCTCAATTATTAAGTTGTTCGTTTTCAGTTGTTAGTTGTCAGGTATCTACATAAAAGCTTGGCTAACAACTAGCAACAAATAACTAGCAACCCCCTGCATACTTAGCATGACCTTTTTGCTTTCCCTGCTGCTCCAGATGCAAGTCGGCAGCACGCCTGCCACCGGCGCCGCCACCGCCGATTCTACCGCTACAGCAGCCAACGCGGCGGCCAACGCCGCCGCCGCTGACCTCTCGCTGATTGACTTGATAGTGAAAGGCGGTGGCATCATGATTCCGCTGTTTCTGCTGTCGTTTGTCTCGCTCTACATCATCATCGAGCGGTACATCACCATCCGACGGGCCGCAGCCGTACCAGAGTCGTTCATGCCGGGCATCCGCAACCTCATGGTGAAAGGCGACCTGCAAGGTGCCAAAATGCTCTGCGCCCAAACGGCCACGCCGCTGGCTCGCATGATCGAGAAGGGTATCCGCCGCATTGGCTTGCCGCTGAAGGACATCGAAACCAGCGTCGAGAACGTGGGCAAGGTGGAAATCGCGCGCCTCGAAAAGAACATCAGCATCCTGGGTATCATTGCTGGTATCGCGCCCATGCTTGGTTTCGTGGGTACCATCATCGGCGTAATCAAGATTTTCTACGCCATCTCGGCCACCGGCGACTTCGGCATTGCCCAGATTTCGGGTGGTTTGTACACCAAGATGGTAACCTCGGCCACCGGTCTTATCGTTGGTATCATTGCCCACGTTGGCTACCACTGGCTCAGCATCATGGTCGAGCGCCTCGTGTTCCGCATGGAAAACTCCGCCATCGAATTCATGGACATCCTACAGGATAACTAAATGAGTGAATGGGTGAATGAGTAAATGAGTGAGTTTTTACCGCTACTCGTTTACTCCGTCAATTCACTCATTCGCTCATTCACCCATTCACTCAATGGATTTAAGCCGCCGCCGTAAGCTTTCTTCGCACGTCGAGACCAGCTCGATGAACGACATCATGTTCTTTCTGATGCTGTTCTTCCTGATTGTGTCGACGATGGTGAACCCCAACGTCATCAAGCTGCTGCTGCCCAACGCCAAGTCCAGCAAGCAAGTGATGAAGCAGCCCATTACCGTGTCGGTAGACGCGGCCGGGGCGTATTTCGTGAACAAGAAACCCACCACGGCCGCCGCCCTGGAAGGGGAGTTGAGCAGCCTAATCCAGAGCCAGCAGCTGGATTTGCCCACCGTAGTGCTCCGGGTAGATGCCTCACTGAACGTGCAGAAGCTGGTCGACATCCTTGAAATCGGCAACCGCCTCAAGATTAAAATGGTGATGGCCACCCAGGCCCAGCAAGCCGCTGGAAAGTGATGTGCTGATTGGTTGATGTGCTAATGTGCTGATTATCGTTTTAGTGGCTTATGCGGCTGCGAAAAACCAATCAACTAGCTAGTACATTAACACATCAGCACATCAGCACATCACTCAATCAGCACATCAAAAAATGGAATACCGCGAAGAACACCGTAAAGAAGCCTTGATTGGGACCGTGCTGTTGCACGCGGTTCTGGCGGCGGTGTTCTTTTTCACCGTCTTTAAGGGGCCCGACCCACCACTGGACGCACTGGGCGGCGACGGGGTAGAGCTGAACTACGGCATCGACGAAGCCGGCTCCGGCGACATCCAAAGCCTGGCCACGGCCAACGACTCCAAGAACCGCGAAGACAGCCGCCCGCCCGCTTCCAACCCCGATCCGCGCCCCACGCCGCAGCCGCAACCCGCTGCTACGCCCGTGCCGCAGCAAGCCGCCGAAGCCCGCACCATCACTTCTGATGCCGAGGAAAGCCCGGTAACCGCGCCGCCCGTGGAAAAACCCGCGCCGGCCCCCAAAGAAGAAGTACGCGAAACGCCTAAACCCGTGGAGCGCCCCCGCACACTCTACACCCCCAAAGGCAGCGCCAACGGCGGTGGCAACGGCGTGAACGGTACCAGCAACGCCCCAACCGGCAACAACAACGGCGACCGGCCCGGCGCCGTGGGTGACCAGGGCGACCCCAATGGCTCGCTCGATGCCAAAGCCCTGTACGGCCAGCCCGGCTCCGGGGGCAGCGGCAGCAGCCCCGGCAGCGGCGGCCTCGAAATGAGCGGCTGGGCCTTCGTAAACCGCCCCACCGCCCCCGCCATCGATGACAACTCGGGCTTCGTGCGCTTCAAAATCAAGGTGAATGCCGACGGGGAAGTGGAGGCCGTGACGAAAGTATCCGGCACGGTGTCGGCGGCGCAAGAGAAAGCCTGCCGCGACGCACTGGAGAATGCCGAGTTCCGCCGCACCAACTCCGCCAGCGGCGGCGGCACCGGCTACTACACCTTCAAGTTCACAGTGCGCTAACGCGTACTTAAAGCGGTTCCGCGGTTGTAGCGCGAAGCTCCGGCTTCGCGCATCGTTGCTGACCGCCGCGCCAGGGCAACGACTATCGTTCAACGATGCGCGAAGCCGGAGCTTCGCGCTACACCCTGCTATCCTGGGCCGCGCGAAGGACCTTCTTACGCTAGAACGACAATCGTAACAACTCTACCGTGATAAGGTCCTTCCTTCGTCAGGATGACAGGTTTTTGGAACGACCACTACCGACATTATCTCACGCACAATATGACCTACGCGGAAACGCTCGACTACCTCTATAGCCAGCTGCCCATGTTTCAGCGGGTGGGGGCGGCGGGCTACAAGCCAGGGCTGGAACGGACAGAGGAACTAGTAGCGGCTATGGGCAACCCGGAACGACGGCTGCGGGCCGTGCACGTGGCGGGTACCAATGGCAAGGGCAGCAGCTCCAACCTGCTGGCGGCGGTGTTGCAGGCCGCTGGCTACAAGGTGGGGCTGTACACTTCGCCGCACCTGAAGGAGTTTACGGAGCGGGTGAAAGTGAACGGGCAGGACTTGGCGCCCGACTATCTGGTGGCGTGGGTGGCGCAGTGGCGGCCCTTGTTTGAGCAGGTGCAGCCCTCGTTTTTCGAGATGTGCGTGGCGCTGGCCTTTTCGTATTTCGCGGAGGAAAACGTGGACGTGGCCGTCGTGGAAGTGGGCCTGGGCGGGCGGCTTGATTCCACTAACATCATTCGGCCGCTGGTGTCGCTCATCACCAACATCAGCTTCGACCACCAAAACCTGCTCGGCGACACGCTACCGCAGATTGCCACCGAAAAAGCCGGCATCATCAAACCCGGCATTCCGGCCATCATCAGCCAGACGCAGCCCGAAGTCCGGGCGGTATTCGAGCAAAAAGCCGCTGCCGAGCAAGCCCCGCTGCTATTCGCCGACCAACACTACCACACCGAGCTACTACGGACGCCAGCTCCCGATGAAGATTTCCAGCAGCTCAGCATCACTCACGACGGCCAGCCGCTGCTAGATAACTTGGCGCTAGGGCTCGTGGGCGACTACCAGCGGCTGAACTTGCCTGGCGTATTAGCCACATTGGACGAGCTGCGCCGCCAGGGCTTCAACATCCCGGAGTCGGCCGTGCGCGAAGGACTGCGCGACGTGAGCCGCCTCACCGGCTTCCGGGGTCGGTGGACCATCCTGGGACGCCGCCCACTGATGATTTGCGACACCGGCCACAACGAGGCCGGCATCCAGTTCATCGTGGCGCAGCTGGCGCGTTTGCCACGGCAGCGGCTGCACTTCGTGCTCGGCGTAGTCAACGACAAGGACGTGAGCAAGATGCTGACGCTGCTGCCGACCGAGGCCATCTACTATTTCTGTCAGGCTAATATTCCGCGGGCGTTGCCGGCCGCTGAGTTGGCCGAACGCGCCGCCGCCGTAGGTCTGCGCGGCACCGTACACGGCCCCGTGCCCGCCGCCGTAGCCGCCGCCCGCGCCGCCGCCCGCCCCGATGATGTCGTGTTTATCGGCGGCAGTACCTTTGTGGTGGCAGAGGTGTAACTGGTTTTTCGTTGTTGGTTTTTCGTTTTTCGGCTTGTTCGATCCTATTGACAAAAACTAAAAACGAAAAGCCAACAACGAAAAACGAAAACCAAGTGAGTCGAATTAAACTGAAGCGCTTTGCCGAGAATGCCGAGCGGCGTGATATTGTAGAGCCGGGCAAGGCCAATTACGAGCAGCTGCGGGGCCGTTGGCACGAGGAGTTTTTCCAGAATACTCACCCGATAACGTTGGAAGTAGGCTGCGGCAAGGGCGAATACACCGTGGGGCTGGCCGCCCGCTATCCGGAGCGCAACTTCCTGGGGCTTGATATCAAAGGCGAAAGAATCTGGCGGGGCAGCAAGCGGGCCGAAGCACTAGGCTTGGGCAACGTGGGCTTCGTCCGCACCCGCGCCCACGACTTACTCCAGCATTTCGCGCCCGGCGAACTGGCTGAAATCTGGATTACCTTCCCCGACCCGCGCCCCCGCGACCGGGACATCAAGCGCCGCCTCACGTCACCGCGCTTTCTCAATTTATATGCGCAGCTCCTGCGCCCCGGCGGCCTCGTTCACCTCAAAACCGACAACGAAGGCCTGTTCGACTACACGCTGGAAGTGCTGCACGAGCGGCCCGGCACCACGGTACTAGCTCACACCAAAAACCTCTACGCCACCCCCGAGCTGCTGCCCCACGCCGAAGACATCGAAACCAACTTCGAAAGCAAGTACCGCGCGCAAGGCGTCCCCATCAAGTACGTGCAGTTTCAGCTTGGTGAGAGGTGAAGGGTGACAGGTTTTTGGGTGACAAGTGACAGGTGATAGGTAAAGGGTGAGAAGTGAGAGGTTAGAAGTCTAAAGGGAAAGGCAGTGGCTTCCGGCTCTGCCGACTAAGCTTTGGACGTTATTAACTCATCTGCTTAGGACTTCCGTCCAGTGGCCTCTTGGAAGCCCCGTAGGGGCGGCATATCGGTAGTACCCCGTTGCTTAGATGCCCCCAAAGCCCCGTAGGGGCGACACGTCTAGTCTACCTTACTAGGTGTCGCCCCCACGGGGCTTGGTTCTTCTCTACTATTCTATTACTACCGATATGCCGCCCCTACGGGGCTTCCAAGAGGCCACTGGGCGGAAGATATGCTGCGGACAATGCCGACCTATCTTTAGACAGCGCCGACTTTGCTTCTGAAATTACCAACCCGGTTTCTAACGCGTTGCCGACTCGGCTTCCGATATTGTCGAGGTGATTTCCGGCGTTGCCGACTTCGCTTCGGACGGTCCCAATTCGCCTTCGGACACTATCGACACCCCAAGCACTAAGCACCAAGCACCAAGCACTAAGCACCAAGCACCAAGCACCAAGCACCAAGCACTAAAAAGCCATGCTCGCCACCGCACATCTGTTCCCGGTGCTCGATACGCATCTGATTACGCTGCTTCGCTCGCTGGCGCCGGAAGATTGGGAGCGGCCCACGCTGGCCCCGCGCTGGCGGGTGCGCGACGTGGCCCTGCACCTGCTCGACGGCAGCCTGCGCACCTTGTCGATGCTGCGCGATGGGCATTTTGGGAGCGGCGGGCCGGCCAGTCCGGCTTACGATGATGTAGTGAGCTACCTCAACCAACTCAACAACGATTGGGTGGCCGCGGGCCAACGGCTCAGCCCAGCTATTCTGACCTGGCTGCTGGAGCTGAGCGGGCCGGCCTACAATGCGTATATCAACTCCTTGCCGCCGTTTGAGCCGGCCGTGTTTTCGGTGGGCTGGGCCGGGGAAGGAACCTCGCCCAACTGGTTTCACGTGGCCCGCGACTACACCGAGAAGTGGCACCACCAGCAGCAAATCCGGCAGGCGGTGGGGCAGGAGGGGCCGCTGCTCACGCGGGAGCTGTATCATCCGTTCCTGAGCACCTGCCTGCGCGCCTTGCCCCACCACTACCGCGCCCTAGCCGCCGCGCCCGGCACCGTCCTACAGCTCACCATCACCGGCGCCGGCGGCGACACCTGGTATCTGCGTCGCCTGGAAACCGCCTGGGCACTGGAAACCAACTACCCCGGCCCAGCCACCACGCACATCACCCTCAACGGCGATGTAGCCTGGCGGCTGTTTATGAAAAGCCTGCCGCGCGAGCTGGCCACCGAACATCTGCAAGTCGAAGGCGAAGCGGCGCTGGCGGAGCCGCTCTACAGCCTCGTCACCGTGATGGCCTGACGCGGCCGCGACGCGAAAGTAACGCAGGGGCTTAGTGGCGGAGAGGGTGGGGGCACGGTGGTTGTAGAGCGTACCACGCGCGAAATACACTGCCGTACGTGGCTACTCTGGAGCATTCCATATTTCAGAATGCCGCAAAACAAGCACCAGGCACCACTCCGAAATCTGGAATGCTGGAAAAAAGCCGTCAGATGGCATTCCGAAATGTGGGACGTCAGAAAACAACCGTCGAAGGCCGTTCCGAATTTTGGAACGCGGGAAAACACGCGTCGGGGAGCATTCTGGAATGTGGAACGCGGGAAAATACGCGTCAGAAGCCATTACGGAATTTGGAACGCAGCCCCGGTGGTATACAATGCCAAGTCGTGAACCATACAGCCTAGAAATTTAGCATCTAGTTCCCCTCCTTGGAAAGGAGGGGAACTAGATGCTAAATTTCTAGGCTGCAACTTGAGATACCTACTCTTCCAGCGCCTCAAACACAGCTTCCAGCTCCGTGAAGTCGCGCAGACCGGGCTTGATTTCGTTGCCGCCTTCGAGCACCAGGCCGGCGGGGCGTACTTCGGCCAGCAACGCGGGCAGGGTTTCGGGCGAAAAATCTCCGCTGAGCCACAGCGGCGCGTGGGCGGCGGCGGCGGCCATGAGTTGCTGCGCTTTAGCGGCGTCCGAGCCTGGCTCTAAGGCTAGGGCGAGCAGTTCGAAGCCGGCGGGAAAAGCAGACCGGAAGCTTTCCACGAACCGTTGCTGGTAGTCGCCATCGAAAGCGGCCAGCTGCGGAATTTTTACAAGGGCCGGCACGGTGAGGGAAGCCGTATCGGCGGCGGGCTGGGTTACGTCGCGCAGCAATACCCGGCGCAGGCCGCATTCCTCTACCAGACGGTTGATTTCTGAAACGGGCATGCCCGCGTCAAACTCCCCAATCAGCTCCACGCCGGATACCCAGGCGGCCAGTTCCTTCACGGTGGCGGCATCGACGGCGGCGGGCAGGGAGGGGTCGAGGGTGAAGATGAGGCCGTCGGCGCCCATACCGGCGCAATAGCGGGCGTCGGAGAGGTTGTTGATGCCGCGCACCAGCACGGAGGTAAGCAGAGCCATAAAGAAAGAGGTTGAGGGCGCGAAACTACGCAATCCGGCGGGGCCGGCGAACCGCTACCGCCCGCCATGTGTTACCTTTGCCGCCGTGGCCGCGGACCTTGACTCCGTGGGCACTACCCATATGACGCAAACTGCATCTTCCACGCCCGCCGTTCGCGGGCGCGTCCTCGTCGCGATGAGCGGCGGCATTGATTCTTCCGTAGCGGCCGTGCTCCTGCACGAGCAGGGCTACGAGGTGGTTGGGATGACCATGAAAACCTGGGACTACGCCTCGGCCGGCGGCTCCAAGAAAGAAACCGGCTGCTGCTCGCTCGACAGCATCAACGACGCCCGCCAGATTGCCGTGGAGCTGGGCTTCCCGCACTACATCATCGATATCCGCGACGAGTTCGGCGACTTCGTCATCTCCAACTTCACCGACGAATACCTGGCCGGCCGCACGCCCAACCCCTGCGTGCTTTGCAACACCCACATCAAGTGGGACGCCCTGCTGCGCCGCGCCGACCAGCTCGGCTGCGAGTTCATTGCCACCGGCCACTATGCCCAGGTGCGCCACGAAAACGGCCGCTACGTGGTCAGCAAAGGCATAGATGAGAACAAAGACCAAAGCTACGCGCTCTGGGGCGTGAGCCAGGAAAGCCTGGCTCGCACGCTGTTTCCGCTGGGCCAGATGCGCAAAACCGAAATCTACGACGAGGCCCGCCGCCGCGGCTTCACCGAACTGGTAAACAAGCCCGAGAGCTACGAAATCTGCTTCATCCCCGACAACGACTATCGCGGCTTCCTGCGCCGCCGGGTGCCGGGCCTGGAGGAGCGCGTGGCCGGCGGCAAGTTCGTGCTGCGCGACGGCACCGTGCTGGGCACCCACGAAGGCTACCCATTCTACACCATTGGGCAGCGCAAAGGCCTGGGCGTGGCGCTCGGCTTCCCGGCCTACGTCACCGAAATCCGCCCCGATACCAACGAAGTGGTGCTAGGCAATTTCGACGACCTGGCTAGCACGCGCACCGTGGTGGGCAAGCTCAATATGGGCAAATACGCCTCGCTGGAAGGCCGCGGGCTGGTGGCTAGCCGCACCAAAATCCGCTACAACCACAACGGCGGCGCAGCGGCGTTCCTGGAGCAGATCGGCGACAAAATCCACGTCTACTTCGAGGAGCCCGTGCACGCCGTCACGCCCGGCCAAGCCGCCGTGTTCTACGAAGGGCAGGATGTTATTGGCGGCGGCTGGATTGAGCGCCACACCATTGGCGAAACTCCCGTATCTTCGGCGGCTGCCGTCACGCTCTAATTCAGCCTCGTCCTATGTTCCGCTTTGCTACCTTCTTTTCGGCCCGATTAAACTACCGCCGCTGGCTGGCGCCGGCGCTGCTGGCCTTGGCCGTAGCGGGCTGTAAGGATGAAGTGGAAAAGGCCGAACCCATTGACACCAGCTATTACCCGATGCAGGTCGGCGACTTCCGCATCTACGAGGTAGCGGATACCACCTGGCTGCGCAACGTCAAAACCATTACGCGCTACCAAGTTCGGGAACGGGTAGAAGAGCAGTACCTGGACGCGACGGATAAGTCACCTTCGTTTCGAGTGGTACGCGCCAGGCGCAACACCCCGGCCGACGCCTGGCGCGACGACAGCGTGCTAGTAGTAAGCCCTGCGGCCGCCAACGTGCAGGTAACAAACAACAACCGCCGGACCGTGGAATTGGTATATCCGGTTCGCCCGGATTACTTCTGGAACCAGAATGCTTTCAATGCAGCGAGTGCAATAGACAGAACCAAAAGCGACATCCACTACAAGAAGGTGGGGGAGCCTTTCACCGCAACTACCGCGGCCGGCGAAACAAAAACCTACCCGAATGCAGTGATGACGGCCTTGCGCGAAACGGTTGCGGAGGGAGGAGATATTCACATCAATCCTTTCTACTACTACCGCCTCCGGCAGGTATATGTCTCTGGCATTGGCCCAGTGTACCGCAGCCGCCGCCGGTTTATTTACACTGAGAATGGTGGCATGACCCCTTCGCCGGACTACATTTTCAGTGGATCGACCCGCTCCGAGATTCTGCTCGAATCAGGACGTTAACAAGAGGGCAGTTGCTTCTGCCGCGCCAAGATTTTTTAAAAGCCGCTCTGTACATCGTACGGAGCGGCTTTTTGACTTTTGGGCTAATAGCAGGGGCACTTGATGGAGTGGACATAAGCCAGAGTGCGAAGCTAAATTCGTATCTTCCGGCACGTACTTTAGCCCTATTCCCATGCGTTTTTCTTACCCCATTCTGCTAGCCGGGCTGGCCGTTGCGGCTGCTACCTCACTCGCGCCCACGGCGGTGCAGGCCCAGACCGGTACCGTGCGCCAGCATCTCGTATATTTCCGCGATAAAGCCGGTACGCCCTTCACCACGAGCCAGCCCCAGGCATTTCTCTCGGCGCGGGCGTTGCAGCGCCGCACCCGCCAAAACATTGCCGTGCAGCCCCGCGACCTGCCCGTGACTCTGGCCTACGTTACGCAGCTGAAGGCGGTGCCCGGAGCGCAGGTGTGGTACACGTCGCGTTGGTTCAATGCCGCCGTGGTTTCCTGCGATTCGGCCACGCTTCGCAACCTGCAAGCGCTGCCTTTTGTGCGTAGCGCCCAGACTCTTAACCGTGGCGGAGCCGTGGGAGCAGGCCGTCCGCGACCCATTATTGGTAATACGCCGGCGCCACCGCAACGTACGGAGAGCGACCCTGTTTACGGCATCGCCTATGAGCAAGCCCTCATGATTGGGGCCGTGCCCATGCATAATGCGGGTTTTCGGGGCGAAGGAATGCAAATCGCCGTGTTTGACTCCGGTTTTCCAGGGGTAGACCAAACATCGCCTTTCGCTGCCTTGCGCAACGAGGGCCGGTTGGTAGATGCCTACAACTTCGTGGAGCGCAACACCAACGTGTACGCCCGCGACAGCCACGGCACCAACTGCCTTTCCACAATGGCGGCCAGCGAGACCGGCACCTTCGTCGGCACCGCGCCCAAAGCCACATTCCGCCTGTACCTCACCGAAAATACCGTAGGAGAAAACCCCATCGAGGAAGTGAACTGGCTGCTGGCCGCCGAGCGGGCCGACTCGTCGGGAGTGGACGTAATCAGTTCCTCGCTTGGCTACAATACTTTCGATGTGCCCTACGCTAACTACGCCTATACTGATCTGAACGGCCGCACGGCCATCTCGACGCGGGCCGCTACCATCGCGGCGCGGGTGGGCATGGTGGTCGTCAACTCGGCCGGGAATGAGGGAAGGGAAGGCAACACTTGGCGCTACATTCTGGCGCCCGCCGACGCGGATTCCATCCTGGCGGTAGGCGGCGTAGATGCCGCCCGGAACCGGAGCAGCTTCAGCTCCATCGGCCCTAGTGCCGATGGCCGCATCAAGCCGAACCTGGCAGCTCAGGCCACTCAAACGGCCATAGTAAACGTAGCCGGTGTACCGGCGCGGGGTAATGGTACTTCTTTTTCTTGTCCCGTATTAGCGGGCATGGTGGCTTGTTTTTGGCAGGCCAACCCCACGCTTTCGGCCCAGCAGGTGATTGACTTTTTGCAGCGTTCCGGCTCGCAAGCTGCTTCCCCCGACAACCTGCTCGGCTACGGCATTCCCAACTTCGTGACGGCCTACAACTTGGCTAATCCCAGCACGCCCTTGAGCGCTACTAGCCCGAAATCAAAGCAAGGCCAGCTCTTTGTGTACCCCAACCCGGTGAAAGACAATGAGCTGTATTTGCAGCTGAGCGAGGCATTCTATGGCAAGCCTTTGCGGGTACGCTTCTACGACGCCCGCGGCGCTTTGGTAGCCGAGCAGACGCTGGCCGCTACATCGGTGGCCGGAGTGCGGCTTACGCCCGGCGTCTTGCCCAAAGGAGTGTACACCTGCGATGTGTCGGCGGGGGAGAAAATCCGGCGCACCGTGCGCTTCGTGAAACTGTAAAAGCGAAATTTTTTAGCATGCGAAGCAAATATTTTTAGTACCTTGGAGGGGAATTCGGACGAGCCGAGTTCCTTTCTTTCTTCAAGGGATAAACTTCCCAAAAGCCGCAATACCATGTTGCAAATGATGATTTCGAAGCGTCTGGGGCGTCGCCAGTTCCACTTCACCGTGCAGGGAGCTAATCTGCACGAAGTTGTATCCGAGTATGAGCGGCTCAGCTTTCCGGATGTGGCCAAGTGCGGCATCTGCGGGTCCGACAACCTCGACCTGACGGCCCGCGTGGCCCAGGACAAGTTCAAGTACACCTCGCTCCGTTGCCTCGACTGCCGCGCCGACGTCACGTTCGGCAAGCGCCAGGAAGATGATCAGACCTATTTCCTGCGCAAAACCGAAGACGGCAAGCTGGATTGGAAAGCCTGGGACAAGGAGAAAAGCAATAGCTGAGCTGATAGGCTTAGTGAACTACACAATAGAACGGGTGCCCTGCGTTTTCGCGGGGCACCCGCTTTCTTTTGTCCGAAAGGTTGGTTTAGGCTACAGTCAGCAACGTTCTGAGTTGAGCAAAGAGCCCAGGGTACTCGTTTAATAATACCCCAAATTCCTTCCTGCGGTCGGAATGACACCTATACGCGGAGCTGAAAACGGCTCTATTTGAGCAGAAATAAATCATCCAGGCCAAAAGGCCGGCGGCAGGTGTAGCCTTCGGCAAAGGTGGCACCGATGTAGCTGCCCAGTTCCCGGGCGCGGGCTTCGAGAATACGAAGAAAGTCTGGGCTGGAAATGTAAGTATGGGCGTCGCCCGGTGGGTATTCGGGGTGGTAAAACTGACTTTTGAAGGCAGTGAGTGATGCCAGCTTCTGCTCCCAAAAGGCGGAAATATCCACCACGATATCCGGCCGGACGTAGCTGTGGTGAATGGCTTGCAGCAGTAGCCGAGGCCGCCAAGGAGCCTGCGGTACGCCATCCCACTCGGTTTGTATTTTGGGCAGGCCGGCTAGGAAGGCAGCATCGTGCACTAGGTCGGCGGCGCGGCCGTGGTCGGGGTGCCGGTCTACAGTGGGGTTGGTCAGGATCAGGGCGGGCTGAAAGCGGCGGATGACTTCGATGACGCGGCGCTGATGGACTTCATCATTCACGAAAAAACCGTCGCGCAGCCGCAGGTTCTCGCGCACGTGCAGGCCTAGAATACGGGCTGCATCTGCCGCTTCCTGGTCGCGTAGCTCCGCCGAGCCGCGGGTACCCAGCTCGCCCCGGGTCAGGTCAACGACCCCTACGCGCCGGCCCGCGGCCGCGTGGCGCAGCAAGGTGCCCGCGCAGCCCAGCTCGGCATCGTCGGGGTGAGCGGCTAGCATCAGCAAATCCAGCTTCGTTATCCTGTTAGCAACTGGCGTCATCATACAAGTAGCATTAGCTATGACGGCCCGAACCGTGGTCGGCAGGGGTGGGTACCTCGATAAGCTGGTTACGGCGCACATCATACACGTACCCAAATACCAACACGCTGGCGGGCACCTGCGGATGCTCCCGGATGCGGGCCAGATCGGCGGCTACGGCGGCCGTTAGCTCAGAGAAGGAAGCTCGTACTGGTACACCCGATACAATGGCGGGTACTTTGCTGGCTAGTACAGTTGCCACCTGCCGGTCATGGAGCCGTACGCCGCAATCGGTGTGCTGAACAAGAAACCATTCGCGGGTGCCTAGCACTTGGTGCGACAGAATCAGGGACTGAATGGATTCTTCGCTAGCTCGGCCGCCGACGTTGCGGATAACATGGGCGCTGCCTTCAGGCACACCGAGGAGCTGGGTGGGAGCAAGGCGCGCATCCAGGCAGGTGAGAATGGCGAAACGGCGGGCGTCTGACCGGGTTTGTGACGACCCGGCCAGTGCAGAAGGTCCCGCAGGAATTTGACTCATAGCTGGAGAAAGGTAGAAAAGTGAAATAGGGCGGATAAAGCAGTTAACCCCGGCCCGAAGGCTGCTACGCTAGATCAGCCAGGGCCTAAACTGGACACGGACGTATTGGTCGGCGGGCCTAGGGTGAAGTCTATTCTTCCTCGCTGGATATGGCGGTCTGGCCTTCGGGCAGACTCAGCAGCGGCCCCAGCAGCAAGGCGTTGGTAAACAAGCGTGAGGTACCGTGCCAGTAGTGCCGGAAGTTGGGGTCGTCGGCGAAGAGCACGACCCGGCCGGACCCGGCCTTGCTCACTACCACGGCCGCCGAGTTGCTAATTTGCCGGAGGTTAGCCTTCGACACGTAGCCGCTGACCAGGGGCTTAGCCGTGTACTGCGCCACCGTGGCGTAGGGGTTGCGGCTGGGCCGCAGGAAGGTGGTGCCGTTGCGGAACACGTACAGCCGCCGGCTCGTCAGCCCGAAGCCAATGGGGTTGGTGATGTCGATATCAGCTTGGTAGATGGAACCGGCAATGGCGCGGGTGCCTTCCTGTTCCTGGGCCACAAAATCGGTGCGGCGCGCCGTGGCTGGCTTGCCTTTGGCGGCGGTGGTATCAGCCCAGCTGCCGTTGGCCGGAATGAGGAGTTTCTCTTGCACGATGGCCTGCTTGATAGCCCATTCCGAGGCGTTTTTCAGGGTGATGAGCGTGCCGCCGTCCTGCACCCAGCGGCGCAGCTTATCCACGGCAGCTTTGTCGAGGGCCACGTACGAGCCGCCTACCAGCACCAGGCTGGTATAGCGGCCTAGCGGAGCCCGGCCGAAGTTACTCACTTCAATCCGGCTCAGGGGCAGGCCCAGGTGCTGGCTGGCCACAAACCAAGCCTCGCCCACTTCCGACGAGTTGGTGCCCGCGCCCACCAGAATGGCCGCTTTGGTTTCCGGCACTGTCCGCACGTTGTTGGAGCCCAAATCAATGCCGCCCAAATTGAAGCCCGTACCGACGCTCGCAAACGTCACCTGCTGCTGCCGGCTCACCCGGCTCACAATCTGGAACACCGAATCGGCGGGCAGTTTCTGGGCCGCCACGGGAATCACGAGCGTGCCGTAACTGAAATCGGTGGCCTGCCCGGCCGTACCAGCCCGGAAGGGCTTGAAGCTGATTTTGGCCACCACGCCGGCCCGCTGCAAGGCCGTCAGGGCCCGTGGAGCGTTGTAGTCGGACCAGGAGAGGAGGTAGGCGTAGCCGCTCTGGCCGCCACGCACGGTGCCGGCCAGGCTTTTGGGAGCCGCGACGGGCGCACCTTGTACCAGGTTGGTATTCTTCTGCTTCGATACGGCCAGTCCGTAGGCGTGGGCCTGGCTCCAACCCGTCACGTCGTAGAACACGCTGTCGTGAAAGGTGGTCAGCTCCTCAAACAGAGAGTTGATGATGCGGTACTGCGGCTGCGCCGTGGGTACCACGTAGGCTTTGCCCTTCTCAAACGTCTGTTTGTCGAGCGTGGCATTTTTACCTAGCTCGTGCACCTCGATCTTGTGTTGGAGCAGCAGGGCCAGGAATTTGTTGGTCAGGGTTTCGTCCTGGGCATTGCCGAAGACGTAGGCCTTGGTTGGGAATTTGCGGGCATTGGTGAGGGCCGAGGTGAAAAAGTCGCGCTGGTGGCGCAGGTACAGGTCTTTTTCTTCCACGGCGCCGCGCACGGTGGCTAGGCCCGTAGCCACGTGGTTGCGGATGGTGAACGGAAACGTAACCACGCCGTTGCTGCCCTCCTGGGCCAGCCCGCGGGAGCTGCCCACTTCAAATGTCACGCCCACGCCGCCCTGGAAGTCAGGGTAGGTGGAGCCGTAGATAGGCGAGAGGTTGTCGAACTGCTCCTTGGTCCAGTACAAGGAGCCGAGCTTATCGAGGGCCTGGGCGTGGTACTTGGCCAGATGCACGTTCAGTACCTCGTAGGTGGCCCGCGGAATCAGGTCGTTTTCGGTGCTGAAGGGCTTGGAAGGTTCGAAGTAGTAGGTGCCGTTGGTGCCCATCTCGTGAAAGTCTATCATCACGTTGGGGTACCACTCGTGCAGAAACGCCATGCGGGCGCGGCTTTCGGGTTGGGTCAGGGCCAGCCAGTCGCGGTTCAGGTCGGTGTAGAAGTGGTTGGTGCGCCCACCCGGCCAGGCCTCGGTGTGCTCCCGGTCCAGCGGGTCCGTCACGTTGGGCCACGACTTATTCTGGTCGAACCAGTGCGAGGCCCGGTCGCGGCCGTCGGGGTTTTCCAGCGGGTCGATGGTGACAACGGACTGCGAGAGCCACTGCGTGGTTTCGGGGCTGGTGGAGGCCGTCAGGTAGTAGGCCAGCAGCAGCGCCGCTTCCGACGAGCTGCTTTCGTTGCCGTGCACCCCAAAGTTGAGGCTGACCACCACGGGCAGCCTGCGGTAGTCGGGGGCGGGCAGCTTGGGGTCAACCAGCGCCCGGCGCTCCTTTTGCAGGGCCGGCAGGTTCTGCTGGTTTTGCGGGGCCGTGATGGTAGCCACCACCTGGGGCCGCTCCTCGATAGTAGTGCCCAGCACCCGCACGCTCACTTTGTCCGACACCCGGTCCAGCTCGCGCAGATAGGCTACAATCTGGTCGGTGCGGGTGTAGTGCGTGCCAATGGGGTAGCCCAGGAACTGCTCCGGCGTGGGCACGGCCGGGTCGAAGGAATCAGCCGGGGCGGCCGGGAAGAAATAGCTGTTTTGCGCGCTGACGGCACTGGCCAAGCCCAGCGCGAGAAGAGTCGTGGAAAGGAAAGATTTCAACATGACGGAGAAGTAGAAAGGAAGAAGCCGGGAGTCGGCGGCGAGTTAGTAGCCGGGGTTTTGCTCGAGGTCAGGGTCGGCGACGAGGTCGTTGAAGGGCAGCGGGAACAGCCAGCGGCGCTGGTCCGTGACGCCGAGCACAGCGCCGGCGCGGCCGGTGCGCACGAGGTCAAACCACCGGTCGGCCTCGAAGGCAAACTCCACCCGCCGCTCGTTTTCGATGGCCCGCAGCAGCTGCTCGGCCGTAGCGGCAGTGCTGGCGGGCACACCGGCGCGGCTGCGCACGGCATTCAGGTCGGCCAGGGCCTCCGGCAGCTTGCCCAGCCGGGCGCGGGCCTCGGCCCGGATGAGGTACTGTTCGGCCAGGCGCAGCACGTAGCTCGGGTCGTCGCGCTGGGCCGAGCGGCTGTAGAGGTTGCCGTACGTGACGTTGCTGCCCCCAATGACCGTGCTGGCCAGCAGGGCCGAGCGGCTGCCGCCCACGGCGGGGTCGTTGAGCAGAGCCACGGCGGCGGGCACCGGCTGAAAGTTGAACTGCCCGCCCAGCGCGCTCGGAAACCAGTTGTTCCACATCGCGTTGATATCGGAGTTACTAAATGTCAACTCAAACACGGATTCCTGGCTCAGGAAGGGTGCCGTGGCGAACGAGCGGTACGGCGTTACCAAGCGGTAGTTGCTGCTGCCCAGCACCTGGGTGGCGTAGGTTTCAGCCTCGGCCCACTGCTGGCGGTAGAGGTGCAGGCGGGCCCGCAGGGCGCGGGCGGTAGCCCGTACGGCGCGGTTGCGGGTGGTGCCATCGGGGAGTAAGGTCTCGGCCTGG
Organism: Hymenobacter sp. M1-2; assembly: GCF_057808495.1. Taxonomy (NCBI): domain Bacteria; kingdom Pseudomonadati; phylum Bacteroidota; class Cytophagia; order Cytophagales; family Hymenobacteraceae; genus Hymenobacter; species Hymenobacter sp. M1-2. Next base: position 160,369 of record NZ_JBTYZO010000003.1, on the reverse strand, counting down.
GTGAGGTCGGCCAGCACCTGGTCGTAGGTTTCGGCCTGGGTGCTGCGCCGGATGCCTCGGCCGTTTTCCTTGGCGCGGGTGGGCGTGAGCACCAGCGGCACTCCGCCCCAGCCCCGGCCCAGGTCGAAATACACCAGGGCGCGCAGAAAGTAGGCTTCGCCGAGCAGCTGGTTTTTCTCGGCTTCGGGCAGCAGCGGGTCATTGATGCCGGGCAGGGCGGCAATGACGTTGTTGGCCCCGTTCACGGCCTGGTACATTTGGCTCCAGGCTTCGGTGATGAGCACGTTATCGGCGCTGAGCTGGTTCTGGTCGATTTGCAGAAACTGGTTGAGCGTGCCATTGAAGCGTACGTTCTCACCGGGCAGGAAGCCCAGCACCGGCCAGTTGAGCTGATAATAGGCCTGCACCCGGTCGTAGACCCCAATGGTGGCGGAGCGGGCACTGCCGGCGTCGGTAATGGCTTGGTCATCGGGCAGCTGCTGCACCGGCGTGGGGTCCAGCAGGTCGTCACAGGCCGTGAGGCTCAGGGTAGCACTTAGGGTAGCGGCGGCCAGCAGCACCGCCGAAAGAAGGGAGTGAAGCGTCTTTTTCATCGGAAAAATCAAGGACTTAGCGACAATTAAAGACCCACCGTGAGGCCTACCTGGAAGGTGCGGGGCTGGGGCACGGTGGCCCAGTCGAAGTTTTTGGTATTAGCCACCCCACTCTGCGAGTTCACCTCCGGGTCGAGGCCGGAATAGGGCGTAATGGTGAAGAGGTTGGCGGCCTGCACGTACACGCGCAACGAATGCAAGTGGGCTTTGGCCGCGGCTTGTTTCGGCACGGTGTAGCCGAGTGAGAGCGTGCGCAGGCGCAGGAAAGAGCCATCTTCCAGGTACCGGTCGCTCAGGTTCTGCACCACGCCGCCGTAGTTGTTGCTGGCCGGGTTGGTGGTCAGGCGCGGAATATCGGTTTGGTCGCCGGGCTGCTGCCAGCGGTCCAGCTGCTCGCGCAGGTAGCCGATATTGCTCTGCGTGCCGCCGTGCACGAGGAAAAAGCGGTTCATGTTCATGATTTTCGCGCCCTGCTCGAAGTTGAGCGTGAAGCCAAAATCCAGGCCCTTGTAGCTCACTGAGTTCGTGACGCCCCCGAAGTAGTCGGGCCAGGCGTTGCCCACCAGCTGGCGGTCGGCCACGGTGAGGCGGCCGTCGCCGTTCACGTCTTCGTACTCGGCGTCGCCGGTTTCGGGGCTCACGCCGGTTTGCCTGTAGAGCCAGAAGGAGTAGAGCGGGGCGCCTTCTTCGAGCCGGAAAATGTCGCGCGAGCCGGTGCTGATGGGCGCGGCCAGTCGCTCGATCTTGTTCACGTTGCGGGCCACGTTGAAGGCAGTGCTCCACTGCACGGCCGCCGCCTTGGGCAGCCAGTTGGCCGTGAGCTGAATCTCAAAGCCCTTGTTGCTGACGGCCCCGAAGTTTTCCACCACCGACGCAAAGCCCGTTTTGCGCGGTACTGGCACGTTCAGCAGCAGGCCCGAAGTGTACTTGTCGTAGTAATTCAGTTCCAACAGCAGGCGGTTTTGGAGCACGGCGGCGTCGAGGCCCACGTTCCACTGCCGGGTGCTTTCCCAGCTCAGATTAGGGTTGGCCAGCTGCAAAGGCGTCGTGCCTGGCAAGTCGAGGTAGTTGGCACCGCCCTGCACCAAACCCCGGGCCGCGAAGTCGCTGATACCGGCCTGGTTGCCCGTCCGGCCAACGCTGCCGCGCAGCTTCAGCTCCTGAAACACGTTCAAATCCCGGATAAAAGCCTCTTCGCCCAGGCGCCAGCCCAGGCCCACGGCCGGGAAGTAGCCCCAGCGCTTATCGGCCCCAAACCGCGACGACGCATCCGCGCGCAGACTCACATCGGCGGTGTAGCGCTGCTTGAAGCTGTAAGTGGCCTTGCCAAAGAACGACACCAGCCCGGCCTCGGAGCGACTCGACGAGCCCGTTTGGGTAGCGGCCGAAGCAATGGTGGGAAGGTCGTTGCCGGGAAACTGCTGGCCCGCCAGCGTGGTGCGCTGGAAGGTGTTTTTTTGCACAGTATTGCCCACCAGCGCCTGTAGCGAGTGGTCTTCGCCGAAATCCACGCTGTAGTTCAGGGTCTGCTCGTTGAGCAGGGTGATGTCGCGCGAAAGAAACGAGGAAGCGGTGCCGCGGGGCTGCCCGGCCAGGATGAGCGTGTTGTTGAAGTTGTTCTCGTACATGTCGTTGAAGTCGATGCTCCAACTGCTGCGCAGGGTCAGGTTCTTGAGCAGGCGGTACTCGCCATACACGTTCGAGATGACGCGCGAGCCCACCGCGTCGTTGTTCAGGTTGTTGATGAGGGCCAGGTGGTTGTCGAACGAGCCGTATTTGGCGTACGAGCCATCGGGGTTGAAAACGGGCAGGTTGGTACGCGGAAACAGGGCCGAATTGATGACGCCCACCGGGTTGTTATCGTTGCTGCTCACGTTGCGGCGGGTGCGGGTCAGGGCCGTGCTCGTGCCGATGCGCAGCTTGTCGGTTGCGGAGTGGTCGAGGTTGACGCGCAGGCTGTAGCGGTCGAACTTGCTGGGCCGGGCAATGGATTCCTGCTCGAAATAGCCGCCCCCAATGTAAAACTGCGTTTTGGCGGAACCCCCGGCGGCCGACAACTCGTAGTTTTGCGTGCGGGCCGTGCGAAACACGTCATTGAGCCGGTCGTAGGTCTGCTGCTCCTCCGGCAACCCGCGCCCACCCGCCGCTACGGCGCGGTAGGGTAGCAGGGCGGGGTTGCCGCCGTCGTTGAGGAAACGCTCATTCTCCAGTTCCGCCAGCTCGGGCCCGCTCACCAGCTTGTACTGCTTCGGCGCCTCCGACCAGGCCTGGTAGGTGTTGAACGTGAGGTGGGTTTTTTCGCCCGCCTTGCCGCGCTTGGTCGTGATGAGCACCACGCCGTTGGCCCCACGCGAGCCGTAAATAGCCGTGGCGTTGGCGTCTTTCAGGATTTCGATGTTTTCAATGTCCTGCGGATTGAGGTCGGCCAGTGGGTTGGAGGCCACTTGGTTGCCGAGGCCGGTGTTGATCAAGTTGGTGTTATTGATGAACACGCCATCGACCACGTAGAGCGGGTCGTTGCTGGCATTCACGGAGTTGCTGCCCCGGATGCGAATGAAGATGCCGCCGCCCGGCACACCCGAGTTGGCCGACACCTGCACGCCCGGTGCCTTGCCTTGCAGCAGCTGGTCGGGACTGGCGGCCGGAATGTCCTTGAGCGCGTCGCCGTTTACGGAGCTGATGGCGCTGGTGAGGGTTTTGCGGTTCTGCTCGCTGTAGCCCGTCACTATCACTTCCGAAAGCTTCTGCACGTCGGCTTTCAGGGCAATGCTCAGCGGGCCAGCAGTCGCGTTTACGCTTTGGCTTTCGTAGCCGATGGCACTAATGAGCAGGGTAGTGCTGCCACTAGGCAGCGTGAGGGAAAACTGGCCGTCGGGGCCCGTAGAGGCCCCGAGGGTGGTGCCTTGCACCACCACCGTCACGCCCGGCAGCGGGCTGCGGTCGGCGGCATCCGTCACGGTGCCCGTCACGGTTTGCGTGGTGGGCGTCTGGGCAAAGCCCGGCGTTGCCAGGGCCGCCACCACTGCTGGCAGGCTCAGAAGCGTAGAGGATTTCATAAGTAGGAAGGAAAAATGAAGGTGTGTGCGGGAGAATGTCCTGCGCTACGCCTGCCTGCTGCCCGTTTAGAGCCTCTCTTATAGCACCCCGCGCCCGATTACCGCCGAAGTATTCAGCAGCAATCTGCTTCGTTGTCGGGCACGGAGCCACGGAACGAGAAAAAGAGGGTTCAGAAAATGAGGGCTTCTGCTGCTGCGCTCCTGGCAAACCCAAGGGTTCAACCAGCGCAGCCAGCAGAGAAAAAACAACAGGAGGGTAGCCGGCAGGCGGCGGAGTAGGGGCGCTTAGGCCCAGTAGGCCGCAGTAGCGCCGCTATTCAGGCGACGAGTGAAGCCTGAGCAGGAGGGGCGGCAGGACAACACGTGCCCTGGCAGCCCGGTGAGCAATTGAGGAAGGGAAAGAAGGAAACGCCTTGCTCCCTAGCAGCCCTGGCCCACCATCTGCATACAGACGTCGGTACACATCATACCACAACACCCATGCTGTAGGGCAATGGCGGCAGCGGATACGGCGGGGGTGCTAGTGAAGGACTTCACGGCGTTGTTGTTTTTATATGGTCAGGACTTGGCACCGTTCCGGAGTTTCCGGGGGTTGCCGGCGTTTCATAGAGCCTGTCTCTCCACGCCTCTGTATAAAAACAATCCTTTGGGGGGTAAAGAATTGGTGCGACAAATGTACTAGCGCGTTTTTTAGAAATGCAAATTTTTGTTTGCCGCCGCAGATTGCACCGGCCGCCGTGCAGAGCAGTTAGTTAAGTGTAAAACCAGCCTGAGGTGCGCTGTAGGCTGTATTTTGCCTCTCGTTGGTGTGCTCTGGTGTAGTATAAATTTGCAGTTAACCCGCCAACAAATAGCGGGTCATTCTTGGCCTGACTCACTTCTTGCCGCACTAGTTGCTCGTCTGAGCGGCCGGGGCCATCAGGCAGAGAGCCGCGTTACGGAGTACGGGCCGGGCGCCCCGGACTCAGCAATAAGTAGGCGTGCCACGCACTACCAAGCGTACTTCGGTCGTTTCCTGCGCGGCTCATCAGAAGAAGGCCCGCGCGGCCTTGGGGCCCGCGCATTCCAACTGGAAGTATCTGCACCGTTATGGCTCTGAAGCCTGTTACCCGTCTCCTAAACCTGCTTACCTTCGCGGTATGACTCTTACCCGCCGCCGGGCGCCGTTGCTGGCACCTTCTCTGCTTGCCGCCGACTTTGCCAACCTCCAATCCGAAACCGAGCGCCTCGCGGGCAGCGCCGCCGACTGGCTGCACTGCGACGTAATGGACGGCCGTTTCGTGCCCAATATCTCGTTCGGCATTCCGGTGCTCCAGGCCATTCATCGCCACGCCCAGCAGCCGCTCGACGTGCACCTGATGATAGAAAATCCGCAGGACTACCTCGGCGCCTTCCGCGACGCCGGGGCCCGCAACATCACGGTGCACTACGAAGCCTGTCCGCACCTGCACCGCGTCATTCAGCAGATCAAAGCCCTGGGCTGCCACGCGGGCGTGGCCCTCAATCCGCACACGCCGGTCTGGGTGCTCGAAGACGTGGCCGCCGACCTGGATTTGGTGTGCGTGATGTCGGTGAATCCGGGCTTTGGCGGGCAGGCTTTCATCCCGAACACGCTGCGCAAAGTGGCGGCCCTCAAAGAACTACTCATCGACAGCGGCTCCGAGGCGCTGATTGAAATAGATGGCGGCGTAAGCAGCGACAACGCCACAGCCCTCGTGGAAGCCGGGGCCGACGTGCTGGTGGCCGGCTCGTTCGTGTTTCAATCGCCCGACCCCGTCGCGACGCTGGCTGAGCTGCGCGCCCAGCTGACGGCCAGCGTGAGTGCCGATGACCAAGCAGAATTTTAGCATGCGGCACTTTTCCTCCCGAGTTGGCCGCTTGCCCCTGGCCCTGCGTCTGGGTCTGCTGAGTTTGTTGCCGCCCGCCGCTACCGTGCTAGCCGTACTGCCAGCCGCCGCGCAACAGACCGAGCGAATCACTATTACGGGCACCGTGCGCGATGCCGCCGGCCAGCCGTTGGAGCTGGTGGGTGTGGGCGTGGAAGGGCAGCCGGGTGGCACCTCCACCGACGCCAAAGGCCGATTTACCCTGAGCGTGCGGCGCACCGGCCGGCCGGCGGTGCTGGTGGTGCGGAGCCTGCGCTACCGTCCGTTGCGCGTGCCGCTCACGCTCGTCGAAAACCAGCCCGAGCTGAACCTGACCATGCAGGCCGACACCCGCGCCCTAGGCAATGTTACGGTGCGCGCCCGCTCCGACGACGCTAATACCCGCGAACAGGTGAGCATGATCAAGCTCGACCCGCGGACGGCCAAGGTGCTGCCCTCGCCCTTTGGCGACTTCAACGCCATTCTCAAAACCCTGCCGGGCGTGCAGTCTACGAACGAGCTGACGAGCACCTACTCCGTGCGGGGCGGCAACTACGACGAAAACCTGGTTTACGTCAACGGCATCGAGATTTATCGGCCGTTTCTGGTGACGGCCGCTCAGCAGGAAGGTCTGAGCTTCGTGAACCCCGACCTGGTGAACAAGGTGGAATTTTCCACCGGCGGCTGGCAGCCCAAGTTCGGGGACAAGCTTTCTTCGGTGCTCAACATCGAGTACAAGCAGCCCACCAAATTCGCGGCTTCGGCCACGGGCAGCCTGGTGGGCGGCGCGGCGCACGTGGAGGCTACCTCGCCCAATAAGCGGCTGAGCTATTTGGCGGGCGTCCGCTACAAAAACGCCACCTACGTGCTGCGTTCCTTGGATCAGCAGCAGGGCGGCTACAACCCCACGTTCTACGACGGCCAGGCCTATATCAACGCCAACCTTGGCCCGAAGGGTAACGAGGACCGCACGTCGCTGGGCTTGCTGACCACCTTTGCCCACAACGACTACCGTTTCACGCCCGAAACCGGCCAGAGTACCTTTAATACCGGCCTCACGGAATCTACGCGCCTTTTCATCGTGTACGACGGGCGGGAGCGGATGCAGTACGACATGTACCAGGGTGGGCTGAACCTAAAGCATAACTTCTCGCCCAAGTTTCAGACCGAGCTGCTAGGTGGGCTGGTGTACTCGCGGGAGCTGGAATACCGCGACGTGGAAGCCAGCTACAGCCTGGCCGACATCAACCGTGACCCCGACAAGCCCGACTTCAACCAGCCCGTGCGCCAGCGCGACGTGGGCTCGCGCTTCGACAACTCGCGCAATACCCTCACGGCCCGCATTGCCACGGCCGAGGCCCGCGCCCGCTGGACGCCCGGCCCGCGCCATACAGTGCGTTTCGGGGTGAAGACGGGCCGGGAGCGGATCGAGGATGTGCTCAACGAGTACAGCTTCGTCGATTCGGCTGATTACGTGCCCGATGCCCGCCGCACCCGCCTCGTGGCGGATCTGGACTTGCAGAGCACTCGTACACAGGGTTACGCGCAGCATACCATCGAGCTGGATTCGTTGCGCACGTTCACCTACGGGGTGCGGGCTCATTATTGGTCCGTGAACCAGCAACTGGTGGTGAGTCCGCGGCTGCAATACTCGTTCATTCCGCGCCGGCGCCCCAACCATTCGTATAAAGTGGCGGCCGGCGTGTACTACCAGCCGCCGTTCTACCGCGAACTGCGCAACCAGCAGGGGGTTGCCGAGCGGGGCCAGCCACTCGTAATCCAAGCCAGCCTGAACCCGGAATTGCGGGCCCAGCGCGCCTTGCATTTCATTGCCGGCAATGAGATTCGCTTTGAGAAGGGCGGGCGGCCGTTTCGCTTCACCACCGAAGCCTATTTCAAGTATCTCACCGACGTCGTGCCCTACGACATCGACAACGTGCGCCTGCGCTACTTTGCCGAAAATCTGGCCACCGCCTACGTGGCCGGCGTAGATGCCCGCCTTGGCGGCGAGTTTGTGAGCGGGGCCGAGTCGTGGTTTAGCCTGGGCGTGCTCACGACCCGCGAAAACCTGCGCGGCGACTCCCTCAATATCTTCAACGCCACCGGCGACACCCTTGTGGGGCGGGAAGCCAAAGGCTACATCCGCCGGCCCCAAGACCAGCGCCTCAACCTGAGCATCTTCTTCCAGGACCATTTGCCCGACAACCCCTCGGTGCGGGGCTACGTGAACTCGGTGTTCGGCACGGGTTTGCCCTTCAGCCCGCCCAACAACGAGCAGGAGCGGGGCACCACCAAACTCACCCAGGCCTACTGGCGCGTGGATCTGGGCTTTTCGAAGGTGCTGGCCCTGAACACGCAGAAAGAGCGCCGCGTCGGGCAGCTGGAAAGCCTGTGGCTGGGGCTAGAAGTGCTTAACGTCTTGCAGCGCAACAACGTGGCCGGCTACAGCTACATTCAGGACCTGAACGGCCGCACCTACGCCGTGCCTAACTACCTCTCGCAGCGCGTCGTGAATCTGCGCGTTATCGCGCGGTTCTAAAAGCAGCGGCTGGTTTCGCATACTATTTAAGATAGCGGGCCAGCGCTTCTTGCAAGTCGTTGCCTTTCAGGTTGGCCGCCACAATCTTGCCTTTGGGGTCAATCAAGAAATTTTGTGGTATAGCCTTCACATGGTAGCGCTTCGCGGCCTCGCTCTCCCAACCGCGTAGGTCCGACACTTGCGTCCAAGCCAGTTTATCCTCCGCAATCGCCTTCAGCCACTTCTCGCGAGATTTTTCATCGTCGAGCGATATACCTAGGATGGTGAAATTACGGCCTTTGAACTGATTGTATAGTTTCGTCATGGCAGGGTTTTCCTCACGGCAGGGGCCGCACCAGGAAGCCCAAAAATCGATGAGCACGTACTTGCCCCGGTAGTCGCTGAGCGACACTTCTTTGCCCTCAGGGGTTTTCTGGGTGAAGTTGGGGGCCTGTGCCCCGACGGCAACATCTTTGAGGGCTTTGAGCAACTCGCCGTACTCGCGGCCTTTCGGGCTATTCTTAAGAGCTGGGCTTAGGGGTTCGTAGAGTGCGTCTAGCTCTTTGTATTGCGGAATATCTGCGACCATGTATCGCAGCGCATCTAAGCTCACCCATGAATTTGGATTTGCTTTGACAAAGGCCACCTGGGCTTGCTTGAATTCCTTGTTAATAACTTCGAATTGCGCCCTCGTCCGCTCCACGAACTCAGGAGCCTTCCGCTGCTCCTCCGATAGCTTCTGTAACTCGGCACCGATCGCCTTGGCTTTGTCCTCAATAGGTTTCAACGAAGCCTGTAGCTTTTGGTATTCCACCATTAGTGGCGAGCCAGTGATGTTGGCATTCTTCAGTGAATCGGGGCTAGTCAGTACGATTGGGCCTGGCTCCAAAAAAACCGTGATTCCCTCTCTATTGGGTGCGAAAATGTTCAACGGCTTACCGTTGCGTTGTAAAAGCAAAAACGCTCCTTCAGGAGCCTCGGCGGTACCTTTTAATTCGAACGCACCATTTTGCAACGCTGTCGAATCAATAGATTGGTCACTGTGCAGCAGGTAAAGTTTAGCGGGCGCGTTCAACTGGCCAATCCTGCCTTTCAAGGTGAAGGATATAGGCTTTTGGGCCTGAGCCAGCCACGGAGCCAATAGTAGAATACCAAGCAAGTACTTTTTCATACGAATGGATTGAGAGGTAGAAAGATGAGGAGTTGAAATTCAGCTTAATATATAGAGCCTCAATTTATCTTCAATAGGTATGGTTCTATGCATCTCTCCTCAGCGCTTCACCAGCTCCACTCGCCGGTTCTGCGGGCGGCTTGCTTCGGGCGCACTGTTGAACGAGGTGTGATACGGAGAGAGGTGTACGCCAAACGTAGCGGCCGCCGAAGCGTCAAAGCACCTAGCCTCCGCGCTGCATAAGCGCCTCGATTTCGTCGGCCTCGATGGGAATGCTTGCCATCAGGTCCTCGGTGCCTGCTTCGGTGAGGAGTAGGTTGTTTTCGAGGCGCACCCCAATGCCTTCTTCCCGGCAATAGATGCCCGGTTCGTTGGTGAGGACGGCCCCGGCGGGCAGGGGTTCATCGTGGTACCCAACGTCATGCACATCGAGGCCCAATAGGTGCGAGAAACCATGGTAGCAATAGCGGCTCAGGTAGACCTGCGGGCCGTGGGCGCGCACGTCCTGCGCGGAGCACAAGCCCAGGCCCATCAGCTCCTCCACCAGCAGTTCGTTGCAGATGGCTTGCAGCTCCGGCAGGCGGCGGCCCACGCGCACTTCCTGTTGCATCTGCTGGTGTACTCGTAGCACAGCATCGTAGTAGGCGCGCTGGCGGGGGCTGTAGCGCCCATTTATGGGAATGACGCGCGTGAGGTCCGCATTGTAGTAGTGCCAGGCGGCAGCCGCGTCCACGAGCAGCAACTCGCCGGCCCGGCACTCTCGGTTGTTGGCCCGGTAGTGCAGCGCGCAGGTGTTAGCACCGCCGGCCACGATGGGGTCGTAGTCGGCGCGGTAGGCACCGCTCATACCGTACTCGTGCAGCAGCTCGGCCTCCACCTGGTATTCCATCAGGCCGGGCCGCACGGTGCGCAACAGGCGCCGAAAGCCGGCTTCGGTCACGGCGCAGGCCTGGCGCAGGGCGGCCACCTCCGCCGTGGTTTTGACGGTGCGCTGCCGGGCCAGCAGCGGGTAGAGCCGGTGGTACTGGTGCAGCGGATAGGTGTGGCGCAAGGAAGCCAGCAGCCGGTCATCGGCGGTGGGAACCTGGTTTTCGGAACGCGGGTGCTCGTTGGTATACAAGTAAAGGTGCTTCGCGGCCACCACTACCTGGCGCAGCACCGCCGCCAGCTCGTCGAAGTAGCGCACCGTGTCTATGCCGGACCGCACGGCGGCTTCCTCGCGCGTGAGGCTGGCTCCAAACCACTTCTCGTACAGCTCGTCGGTGCGCTGAATGAACACGACCTCCCGCAACTCTTCGCGGGCGTGGTCGGGGAAGAGCACCACGGCCGTCTGGGGCTCCGCTAGGCCCGTTAGGTAGACGAGGTTGACATTGGGAAAATAGGGCAAGGTGCCATCCGCGTTGGTCGGCATTACATCGTTGGCCACCAGCACCACCACGGAAGCGGGGCGGAGTTGGGCGGCGAGCAGGCGACGGTGGGTTCGGTAGGTTTCGGCAGGTAGTAGCATGCCCCAAACCTAGCTGCCGGGGCCCTTGAGGCTGCTGTAAAAACACGACAATCGGACGCGAACCTACTTTACCTTCCCCTTACAAAGTAGAAGCTCACTGGCCGAAGCGGTGGTAGTCTTTCAGGAAGTGGGAAAAGTCGTGGTAGCCGAGGGCTTCGTAATCGGCGCGGTAGCCGAGGCGGGCATACGCGGGCAAGGCCTGCCGAAAGCGGGTAATGCGCAGGCAGGTTTTGGGGGGCAGGTCGAGGGCGTAGGCGAAATAGCGTTCCAGGGTACGCGGCGTCAGGCACAAGGCCTGGGCGAGGTCTGTCAGCCGGTAGCGGGCCTGCGCCAGCAGAGCCGGGCTACACGCGCGGTGTACGGCCACCAGCCGGGCGTCCCGAGTCCCGCGCAAGGCCTGCCGCACCAGCCCATCCAGTTCGCGTTGCACCACTGCGGCCGAAGCAGTTGCGTGCAGGCGTTCTTCCAGAGCGGCTATGCCCGGTAGCAGCGCGTCGGCCGGTACCAGGGCGGCGGGCCACTCCGCCGTACGCACCCCAAAGGCCCGGTGGAAGGCCGCGGGGTGAAACTTGATGCCGATCAGAAAGTTGCCGTCCGCGTGCCGGTACGTGAGGGGGTGGGGCTGGTGGCCGATGCACACACTCCGGGTGCAGGCGTAAGCTGCTTGCCCCGGCAAGCCATAGACGTCGAAGGCGGTACCTAACTGCAGCACCAGCGACGAGTGCAGCGTAGCAAATATCAACTCCCGAAACTGCCTCGCTGCAAAACCCGGAGCCCGCAAGTCGAGCTGCCAGTAGCATTCCACGTACGGGCGCAACTCCTCTGCCGGGGCCAGGAACGTGTACTGCCGGGCGAAGTACGCCGCATTGAGCAAATCTGAGTGGGTAACGACCGAGGAAGCCGACATGCCAGGCTAGCGAATGGGAGACATGAGACTGTGAGAGGTGAGACTGTGAGAGGTGAGACTGTGAGAGGTGAGACTTTCGTTCTATTGGCCCGGTCGCAGAACGAAAAGTCTCACTTCTCGTAGTCTCACTTCCAAATCAACGCTTCACTAGCTCCACGCGGCGGTTTTTGGCTTTGCCGGCTTCGGTGACGTTGTCGGCGAGGGGCTTGGTTTGGCCGAAACCGGCGGCTTGCAGGCGCTCGGCGGCTATGCTTTGGGTGGTGAGGGCCGCTACTACGGCCTGGGCGCGGGCTTCGGAAAGCTGCTGGTTGTGGGCGGGCGTACCGGCGTTGTCGGTGTGGCCCTCCACGGAGAGCCGCAGGGCCGGGCTACCCTGCAAGAGCTTCACTACCTCGGCCAGGACTGGCTCCGAGTCAGCTTTGAGGCTGGCCCGGTCGGTGTCAAAGTTGATGTAGAGCGTAGCCCGGCCTTCGGTGTCTAGTTTTTTTTTAACTCCTCGGCCTTCAGCGTGGTGGCTTGCAGGGCCATGGCGGCGCGCTCGGTCACGTTCAGGCGGTAGTCGCTGCTGCCAGGCTCCATTTGCAGCCACACTTCCTTGTCTTTCTGCCGAATCACGTAGGCGTGCACGGGGCTGTTCTGGCCGTCTATGTTCCCGTTGTGCTTGAAGTACTCACTGTCGCCGCCAATTTTTTCGATGGCTTCCTGGGGTACTTTGCCCACGAATACTTTCACCGCGCCGAGCTTGCGGAACAACTCCTCGTAGTTGCGCTGTACCATTAGCTCCGAGCTCTTTTTGTCCTGGTCGTCGGCGTCGAAGAGGCGGCGCGACACTTTCCCTTCCACGGCAATGATGTTCTGGCCGTCGTAGATGTAGGAGCGTTCAAAGTCGAAAGCCTCGCTATTGGACGTGTTGAGGTGGTAGCCCGGCAAACCGGCCAGGTAGGGGTACATCCCCAGGTCGGCGCTCGACTCGGGCACGCTGCTCAGGTCGAACGTGGCGGCGGGAGTGGTAGTGGCCGGAGTGGTAGTGGCCGGAGTGGTTGCTGTTTCGGTGGTGGCGGGGGTGGTTTGCGCGGGTTGCTCGGTGGCTTTTTCTTGGCTGCCGCAGGAAGAAAGGCTGCCCGCCAAGGCTAGGGCCACGAAAACCGAACGATGAGTCAGAAACATAAGAAAGGGAAAGAAGGAGAATATTGGTGCCCGCAAATAAAGCTATTATTGGCGGCTTAGCGCCGAGCTGGCTCCAGTCCGGGGCTGTGGCTAGAGTGGTTGAAAGGAGAGAAGAAAAGGCTCAGTCTAAAATTTAGAACCTTTGCCCTCGTTTACACTGGCAGCACCCATCTACCCTCGTAGTCCTTGTAATGACCAATCCCACGGATGAAATAGGGGTATTCTACCGGCTTCAGCAGGGTGATGAAATAGCTTTTCAAGCTGTATTTGAGCGTTACCACGTGGAGCTGTTCCGGTTTGCGCTCAAATATGTGCGCCTACAGCAGACCGCCGAGGATATCGTGCACGATGTGCTGCTTTACTTGTGGGAGCGGCGGCAGGACATTCAGCTGACTACCTCCCTGCACAGCTATCTGTACGCCGCCGTTAAGCACCGCGCTCTGGATTATCTCAAAAGCCAATACGCGAAGCAGGTGTACGAGAGCGAGATTCCGGCAACGCTGCCAGCCTCGGCGCAGACCGATGCGGACGTGCAGCTAGAGCAGCTTACGGAGGCCATTGAAGCCGCTGTTGCCCGGCTCCCCGAGAAATGCCGCCTGATTTATACGCTCAACCGTAGCGCAGGCCTGAGCTACAAGGAAATTTCCGAGCAGCTGGACCTCTCGCCCAAAACCGTGGAAGCGCAAATGGGCATTGCCCTGCAACGGCTCCGCAAGTATTTGCAGCACTACTGGATGGTAGGAGTAGGGTTGCCACTGCTGCCGTTTTTATTCAAACAATTTTAGTCCCGAACCTAAGCAGATTTTACCCCTGTCAGGGTGGTGGTTGTCTGGCTTCAATCGGCAGACTACCTGTTTAGCACAGGTTATATACACTGCTTTATTTTTAGCCCCGGCGGGGCGAGATATTGGTAGTAATTCGTTGATATAAAGGTCTAAAGCCCCGGCGGGGCGGCACTTCTAGACCACTTCAATTAGGGGCGCCCCGCCGTACATAAGTCCTGTAGTAGAAGAGATTCTGAGTCCGATTTATCCCTTCGGCCCTAGCGACACAGAAGTAGGCGCTGAGGTGCGCCTGAAATTTTTTTGCTGCCTCTTTAGGGGTACTGCTCCGGTTTATCGCCTTAGCTACAGAACCCGGATATGCTGGTCAACCAAGTGGCCACGGTAGCCGGGGCGGCGCGAAACGGTTGTTGGAAGTCGTTTCGCTTATTCAACTTGCTTGCACATGCACGACGAGGCCAATTGGGAGTTGCTGGCCAAATACCTGGCCGGCGAATGTACGGACGCGGAGCAGCAGCACGTCACGGCGTGGCTGGCGGCCGACGTGCGCCATCAAGAGCTACTCCAGCAACTGGCCCAGGTCTGGGCCCAGTCATCGGCCAACCACTCGGTGGCGCAGCCCAATTCGGCGGCGCTTTGGCAACGGCTGCAAGCCAACATCCGCGACCGTGAGCAGCCCCCGCTCATGACCGTGACGGTACAAACGCCGCCCCAACTCCAGACGCCGACCCGGACGCTCTGGCCGGAATGGGGCCTGCGCATCGCGGCTTCGATCCTGCTCGTGCTGGGTTTGAGCGTGGCCGTTTATTACTGGCAGCAACCCGCCCTCGTGACGCAGCTCACCCAGACCCGGCAGCAAAAAGCCCTGACCCTGCCCGATGGCACCAAGGTCTGGCTCAACGAAGGCAGCAAACTCTCGTACCCCGCGGCCTTTGCGGCGGAGCGGCGGGAGGTGACGCTGGAGGGCGAAGCTTACTTTGAAGTAGTGCACCTGCGCCAGCATCAACCCTTCATCATCAAGGCTCACGGCAGCGAAACCACCGTGCTTGGCACCTCCTTCAACGTGGCAGCCCATCCCGAAACGGGCGTGGCGGTGAGCGTGGTGGCGGGCCGGGTGAAGCTGGCACCGGCCGGGCCCGCCAGCCCGAACGTACTGCTCACCAAAGGGTGGACCGGGACCTACAACCCGAGCACCCGCGAAGTACAGCGGGACTCGACCCGGGACTTGAACTTCCTGGCCTGGAAAACCGGGGTGCTCACCTTCCGCCGAACTCCCATGCAGCAGGTAGTGGCCACCCTGACCAAGCATTATCACCGCGAAATCCGCCTTCAGAACCCGGTACTCGGGGCCTGCCACTTCACGGGCACCTTCGCGCAGCAGCCATTTGACAAAGTGGTGCAGGTGCTGAGCCTCACGTTCGACACTACGCCTACTACTCAGGCGGGCATCACCACCCTGGAGCGGGGCGGCTGCCAGTAGATTCTCTCTTCTCCCAAGCTATTTCACCTACTTCATGTTCACTGCTGTAGTGGGCAGGCTACTCCGGCTCGTACTCCTGTTCGGGTGCTGCCTGAGCCTGGCCGACCCATGCCACGCCCAATCTTCTTCGGCTGCCCTGGCGCAGCCCGTGCGCCTGCGCAACTCCAACGGCAGCCTCGGCGGCGTGCTGGCCGACATCAGCCAGCAGACGCGCTTCACCTTCGTCTACAGCGACGACGTGGTGGTGGCCTCCACGCCGGTAAAAGTACCGGCCGGCCCCCAAACTGTAGGCAGTATCCTGGACGCCGTGCTGCCGGCCCAGGGCCTCACGTACGTGGTGCTGGACCAACAAATCATGATTCGGCGGAAAGCGGCGCCCAAGCCGGGGGCCGGCACCAGCTCCGGCAGCCCAAGTGGCTCCTTCACGGTGAGCGGCTACGTGCGCGACCGGGACACGGGCGAAAACCTGATTGGCGTGGCCGTCGTGAACCCGGCCACTGGCCAGGGCACGGCCACCAATACCTACAGTTTCTACTCGCTCACGCTGCCCGCCTCTGCTGATTCAGTGCAGCTGCTGGTGAGCTACCTTGGCTACCAAAAGGTGCGCTGGACCACGCCGGCCACGGCCAGCACCACCCACACGTTCCGGCTGCGGGCCGTGAGCAGCGAGCTGGGCGGCGTAGAAGTGGTGGGCCATTTGGAGGAAAAAATTGCGCAGACCACGCGCATGGGTACCATCAACGTGCCCATCGTGCAGATCAAGAGCCTGCCCAAGCTCTTTGGGGAAACCGACGTGCTGAAGGTCTTGCAACTGCTGCCCGGCGTGCAAAGCGGCGGTGAAGGCAGCTCGGGCCTGTACGTGCGCGGCGGCTCGCCCGATCAGAACCTGATCCTGCTCGATGGCACACCAGTCTACAACGCCACTCACTTGTTCGGCTTCTTCTCGGTGTTCAATGCCGACGCCATCCACAACGTGGAGCTGATTAAGGGCGGCTTTCCGGCGCGCTACGGCGGGCGGCTGTCGTCGGTGCTCGATATTTCGATGAAGGAGGGCAACATGCAGGAGTTTCACGGCGAAGGGGCCGTGGGGCTGGTTTCTTCCAAAATCACCCTGGAAGGCCCCATCAAGAAGGATACAGCCTCGTTCCTCATCTCGGCCCGGCGTACCTACCTCGACTTGCTGGCCCGGCCGCTCATCAAGAGCCAGCTGCGGAACGAGGGCAAGAAGGGGCGGGTCGGCTATTATTTCTACGATCTGAACGCCAAGCTCAATTGGAAGCTGAGCAGCCGCGACCGACTTTACCTGAGCACCTACACCGGCTACGATAAGTTCTACCAGCGCACCAACGAAGAAAACGAGAAGGTGTACGAAGAAGACCGCTCGGACCTAGGCTGGGGCAATCTGACTTCTTCCCTGCGCTGGAACCACGTGCTCAACGACCGGCTGTTCGTGAATACGCATGCCTCCTACAGCAAGTACCAGTTCGACGTGGGCATCGACAAGGAAGACCAGTACCGCGACCCGAATGATGAGCCGCGCACCGACAAGTTTACCCTGCGCTACTTCTCCAACATCCGCGACTTTAGCCTCAAAACCGACTTCGACTACGTGCCTTCGCCTGACCACTACATCCGGTTTGGCGGGCAGTACATCCTGCATTCGTTCCGGCCGGGAGCCACCCAGCTCACCGACGAAACCAGCGAGGTGAACAACAATATCAACTCGGGTACCCGCACGCTGGGCCACGAAGCTTCGCTCTACGCCGAAGACGACTACCGCCTCACGGACCGGCTGAAGGTGAACGGCGGCCTGCGCCTGAACAGCTTCCGGGTACGCGGCACGTTCTACCCCTCGGTGGAGCCGCGCCTGGCCCTGCGCTTTCTGCTCACCGAAGACTGGGCGCTAAAAGCCTCCTACGCCCGCACCACGCAGTACGTGCACCTGCTCGTCAACAGCGGCATCGGGTTGCCCACCGATTTGTGGGTGCCGGCCACGCCCCGCATCAAGCCCCAACGGGCCCAGCAGGTGAGTCTGGGGGCGGCCCGCACGGTGCGGTTTCAGGACGAAGACTACGAGCTGAGCTTCGAGAGCTACTACAAGCCCATGCGCAACCTGGTGGAGTACCGCGAGGGCGCCAGCTTTCTGGGCACCAGCGACAGTGACTGGGAAAGCAAGGTGACCAGCGGCAAGGGCTGGGCCTACGGGGGCGAGCTGTTCCTGCAAAAGAAAACGGGCCGCACCACCGGCTGGATCGGCTACACGCTGGCCTGGAGCAAGCGCCGCTTCTCCGACCTCAACCAGGGCCGCACCTTCCCCTATAAGTACGACCGGCGCCACGACATCTCGGCAGTGGCCATTCACAAGTTCAACGACAAGCTCACGCTCTCCGCCACCTGGGTCTATGGCACCGGCAACGCCATTACGCTCTCGCAGGGCCGTTATTTGATTGACAACTACGAACGGTACGACGACTACGGCGAGCGGAATTCCTACCGCATGCGCTCCTACCACCGCTTCGATCTGGACCTGAGCAAAACCAAGAAAAAGAAGTGGGGCGAAATCGTCAACAGCTTCAGCCTCTACAACGCCTACAGCCGCCGCAACCCCTATTACGTGGACTTCGAAAGCGCTGTGACGGACCCGAACAGCAATAGCATCATCAAGAAGGCCCGCTACCGGGAAGTGTCGCTGTTTCCTATCATTCCTTCTTTTAGCAAGGCGTTCCGGTTCTAAATGCACGACAAGCTCATGAAAAAATCTACCGCTGGCCTGCTAGCCCTGGCTTTGTTGACGGGCTGCTATACGGATAGGGAGGTACCCGAGCCGGCCCACACGCCCCGCCTCGTGCTGACGTACACACTGAGCAATCGGCCCCCGTACAATCAAATAACTTCCCCGCCTTTTGCTGATGCCAACGACGGGTTTTTATTCTTCAACCGGCAGCCTTTCGTCAGCAATAGCCAGCGCGTATTTGCTGTCGAGGGTTACACCGAGCGTACCGATGCGACTGTGGAAGTCCTGGATGCTAGCGGCAATGTAGTCGAGCAGTTCCAGTTCCGGCCGACGCCCGGAGGCGTATCATTTGACCCCGGCGAGTACCGGCCGACGCGAGGCCTGGTAGGGCAGCCCGGTGCCACGTACCAGCTCCGGGCGGCGGCGCCAGGGTTTGAAACCGTGGAAAGCTCATTGACGCTGCCGGCGCTACCCCTTATTGAGCAGGCTACGTTTGTTAGGCAAACCGGCGGGGGAAACATGGGCTCCAATAGAGTAAGAGGGCGCTTGATTATCACCATCGCTGACAATGCCGCTACCACCGACTACTACCTCGCTTATGCCAGGCTGGTCGATGGGCAGGGCTATGCCAATTCAGTATATATTATCGAAGACGACAACAGTACCATTCCCGTGACGGATACTCGGTTTCGTCTTTCCGATGGATACAAGGTCTATCCTTACGCCGATACGGACGTCAACGGGCAGCGCCTCGTACTCAACGCCGACATCGAATACTACACCTCGTGCGTTTCCTCGGCCCCCTGCCCCGCCCCGCCTTATATTGATGTCACCGTGAGCAGCATCACGGCCGCCACCTACAACTTCCTTCAGTCGCAACAGCGCTACGACAACACCCGCGACAACCCCTTTGCCGAGCCTGCCCCGCTGGTTTCCAACATCCGTAACGGCTACGGCATGTTCGGCGGCGCCACCGACGCTACCTATCGTATTCGCTTGCAGTAGCAACGGGAGATCAGGAGGCATCTGCGGGTCGGGGCCCCCGGGCGGCCACCTCTTGCGCATGTAGCGTGGCGTAGAGGACGTCGTGCACCGGAGTGGGCACGCGATGCTGGCGGCCCAGACGCACGACGGCGCCCGTTTGGGCGTCCAATTCGGAAGGGCGGCCTGCCATCAGGTCGCGTTGCATGGACGACGTGCCGCCGGAGGGTGTCTGCTCGTACAGCTGCCACACCCGCGCCACCGACGCCTCCGACAAGGAAATGCCCTGCGCGGTCCCCACCGCCATTATTTCGGCCAAGCAGGCGGCCAGCAGGGAGCGTGTCTCGGGTAGCCGGAGCATGTCGCCGATGGGGGCACGGGCCGCCGCGCCAACCGTGCCGAAGGGGGAGACGAACAAGAATTTTTCCCACAACGCCAGCGGGAAGTCAGTGGGCTTTTCGACCACAACGCCGGCCCGGCGGAAGGCGGCTCGCAATGCAGTAACGGGGCCGGTGGGGGAGCCCTGCAGCACCCCAAAGGCCACCGTTGGTGCTATCCCTGTGTGCCGGAACCTACCGGGGGCGGTCTGCTGGGCAATCACCCGGCAGAATCCACCGAGCACGTGGGCCCAGCCTAGCTCCGCCGCGAGCTGTTCGGCGGCTTCCACCCCGTTTTGCAGCGGTACGACCAGGGTGCCGGGGCGGAGCAACGGTCGGATCTGCGGCGCTATCTCGCCCACTTGCCAGGCCTTGACGGCGACCAGCACGGCATCGGCTGGTCCAACGTCGGCCAGCGTATCGGTGGCGCGTACCTGAGGCAGGTGAAAGTCTCCGGCGATACTCTCGATGTGCAAGCCATCCTGGCGCAAGGCCCGTAGGTTGGCGCCGCGCGCGATAAAGGTGACTTCCTCCCCAGCTTGCGCCAGTCGGCCGCCAAACAGAGCGCCTACTCCACCGGTCCCAAAAACAACGATTTTCATGAGTTTCACAGCGTTGTTGTAAGGACGCAAGGTAAGGCGTAGCCAATTCAGTCAGGAACCCGTGCGGGTAGCGGCGCTTGGCCAGCTCAGGTGCCACTTACGCTGCCTCCCGTGTTTCCCTATCTATTAAATAACAGGGTGACCTAAGTGGAGGAGTGGCCGCGTAGAGGCAGGAAGGTTTGCAGTATCAGACCCGTAGAATGTCCCGCGCCGCGGGGTACGTTCAGCGGCAGCAGGCTACTCCTCCGGCCGCTCGCGGCAGAAAGGGCTCGCCGCTGCGTGGAGCGGGGTAGCATAAGTAGACAGCTTCTCAGGAAACGGCAGCTAGCGTGCGGTACAGAATACAGAACGGTAATACACCGCGGAGTCTATTCACCTTGGAGCGTTGGGTGAGGCCGCCGGCTCGTGAGCGTAGCACCCGCGCTGGCCAACACAATAAAACCCACGGCCAACCATTGCCCGGCCGTTAGCTGTTCATCGAGCAGCAGCCAGCCCGAGAGCGCCGCCGCGACGGGCTCCAGACTCATCAAAATACTGAAGGTGCGGGCCGGCATGGTGCGCAGGGCCTGCATTTCCAACGAGAAGGGCAGCACGCTCGAAAACAGCGCCAAGCCCGCACCCAGCAGCAGCGAATGAGGCGTTAGATGCAGCAAGTTGCCGCTGGCTACCCCAAACGGCAGCACGAGCAAGGTGGCGAAGAGCATGCCGACCGTGACGGCCAACGAGCCGGGCACTACGGCGGCCGTGCGCTGGCCCAGTACAATGTAGAGGGCCCAGCACGCCCCGGCCGCCAACGCGAAAGCCATGCCCAGCGGGTCGATCCCGTGACCGCTCCAGGGCGTGATGAGGGCAATGCCGGCTCCCGCCAGCACCACCCAGGCCCCATCGACCCAGCGCCGGGAGCCGGCCAGCGCCAACCCCAGCGGGCCCACAAATTCCAGGGTCACGGCCAGGCCGAGCGGCACGCGGGTCAGTGCGCAGTAAAAGAGCAGATTCATAGCACCCAGCGTGAGGCCGTAGGGCATCACGGCCCGCCACTGCGCAGGCTGCAACTGCCCCAGCCGCGGCCGCACCACCGTTAGCAGCAGCACCGCCGACAAACCAATGCGCACGCTGGCCGTGCCGGCGGCTCCCAGGAGCGGAAACAAGCCCTTGGCAATAGCGGCTCCGCCTTGCACGCTCACGATGGAAAGCAACACGGCCGGAACCGCCGGCAGCAAAAAGCGGGAAACCTTGGGCATCATAGCAGATCAGGAAGGCCGCGTTGGCCCCACCGCCTTCCCCGCGGCAAAGGTCGACTAAGCCGGGACACGAACACCGATACCGTCCCAGATTTCCTAACAGTCTCGTCGGGTTGGGTTAGGTACTGACGATCAGAAGAAAGAGTAGTAAATAGCAAAATCGCGGAACTGACCACCTCGCTGGCCGGCCAGCCGTTGGGCACCGAGAAACACCGCCGCACCGACGAGGAACTGACCGATGCGCAGTATGAGCAAAAGAAGCTCACCTTCCGCCAGCAAGACCGGGGCCCCGTGTACCTGGTGTTGCGCGAGGCCGACCCGCACAAGGCGTGGGCTTTTTCGTGTTCCTTTGATAAGGGAGAGTGGAGTGTAGCACTTGGCACAGCTCAGATTATCGGGCGCGGTGATAGGATAGGTGGGTGAGCCAATGGCTACTTTGCGAGCCGACCTTATAGCTCCCGGATGGAACTGCTTTTTACGCCCACTGGCGCGGTTAATTTTCTGCACGAATTTGCGACGCTCGTGCAGGTTGCTCCGGCGGGCAATGTCCTGGCATTGCCCGCCACCCTGGGCCAGGGGTGCTTGCGGGCCCACGTGCTGCAACCCGGCCTTGAATTGATTACCCATCACTACACGCTGTGCGCCCCGCTCACGCTGCACCGGGTGCCAGCCGTGCCGCGCACGGATCTGGTGTGCATCATTTTTTACCTGAACGAGTTGCCCATTGCCCAGAAATTCGGTGGGGCCAATGCCAGGCATTCGGGCCGGCCCGCCGCGGGCATCACCCTCTCCACCGACGACATGGGCGGCGAATTCACCTTTCCCGTGGGCGTGGAAATTTTCGTGGGCATTCTCACCGTCCGGCTGGCAGTGCTGCGCGAGCTGCTAGGAGCGGGCACCGAGCATGCGCTGCTCACCGAAATTCAGGCCGGGGAAAAGTCGTTTTTCGTGTACGAGGACGCCGGTGCCGATACGCTGACCGTGCTTCGGCAGCTGCGCCAGCCCCCGGCGGCCCCCGCCCCGGCGTTGGAATCATTGTATTACCGGCTGAAGGCCCAGGAACTGCTGTATTTGTTTCTGGGGCGGCTGACGGGCCGGCCAGCGCAGGCCCTGCCGGCCATGCACCCGGCCGATGCCCGCCAACTCATGCAGGTGCGCGGCCGGCTGCTGGCCGACCTGGCCCACCCACCCACCATCGCGGCGTTGGCCACGGCGGCCGGATTCAGCGAAACGCGCCTGAAAAAGCTGTTCCGGCAAGTATTCGGGCGCAGCATCTACGAGTACTACCAGCAGGCACGCCTGGCCGAAGCCCAGCGCTTGCTCCGCGACCCGGCCCTGTCAGTGGCCGACGTGGGCGAGCAGCTGGGCTTCACCAACCTCAGCCACTTCGCCCGCTTGTTCCGCGCGGCGTTCGGTACTACACCCAAGCGGTTTGCCACCACTGCGAAGGCCGGATTGAACTGATTTTGGGTCTGAACCGGCTATTTTAAGCAGGGGTAGAACCGTTGATTTGCAAAACCAAACGGCTCTTACTCTCTCTTTAATGGACGCAACCAATCATACGGTGCTTATTACCGGCGGTGCTACGGGCATCGGCCTGGCGCTGGCTCGCCGCTTTGCCGGCGCGGGCAACACAGTTCTTATTTGTGGGCGGCGCGCTTCCGCCTTGGCCGAAGCCCAACAACTAGAGCCCCGGCTGCACACCTTCGTAGCTGATGTAGCCAACCCAACCGACCGCGCCGCGCTGGTCGCCTGGGCCCTGCGCGAGCACCCCAACCTGAACGTGCTCGTAAACAACGCGGGCGTGCAGCATCGCATCGACCTGCGGGCCGGCGAAGCGGCCCTGGCGGCCGCTGACACCGAAATCAGCATCAACCTGACGGCCGTACTGCATCTGACGGCGCAACTGCTGCCGCACTTGCTTTCTCGCCCCACGGCGGCGGTGGTGAACGTCGGCTCCGGGCTGGGCATCGTGCCGGTGGCGGCCATGCCGGTGTACAGCGCCACCAAAGCAGCTTTGCACGCCTACACCCGCTGCCTGCAGCAGCAGCTGCGCGGCACGCTGGTGCAGGTGTTTGACGTGCTGCCCCCGGCCGTAGACACCGACCTCGACCACGGGGCCCGGGCCGCCCGTCACGAAACTACCGCCACCATTTCCCCCGAGGCTGTAGCCAACGCTTTCTGGCAAGCCTGGCTGGGCAACCAAACGCTGGTGCCCGTGGGGATGGTGAAACTGCTGCTGCGAATGAGTCGCTTAGCCCCTGCTTTCATCTTCAAGAAGCTGAACGCCAAGGTGCGGCTGTGAAATCTGGAAAGCACTTGGGTTGACCGTCGTACTTGCTCTCTATGCCGCAGTTCCTGTCAGCGGTAGGCGTCTACTGAAGGGCTACATCGCCCCTAAAAAGCTGTTTAAGTTAGCTTCCGAATGTCATGCTGAGCTTGTCGAAGCATCTCTACCGCTTCATCCGGCTAAAATCGTTCGGTAGAGATGCTTCGACAAGCTCAGCATGACGGTCAATAGGAGTTGGTTAGCTAACTCAAACAGCTTCTAAGAGACGACATGGACCTGAGAGCCCTTATAGCTCACTGCTGCACCAACCATCGTCTACTTCTCGTTCTCGTGGACGTCTCGGAACAGGAGCATAGGCAGCAGTTGCTGTTCTTTCTCATCGTCGAAGCCGCAGCTGGCGCGGAACTCCCGCGGGTTATGATAGGTGCCAAACAGCCAGTCCCAGAGAGGCAGGTCGCCGTAGTTGTGGCTGTGCTTCTGGTACTCGTGATGAACGCGGTGCATTTCGGGCCGCTGAAACACGTAGCCAATCCACTGCGGCGTACGTACGTTGGTGTGGTAGAAAAACTCGCCCAGTGCCGTGCAGAGCGTGTACACTGCCCCGGCCGCCGGGCTCAGCCCTAGCAAGGTGTACACCAGTAGGCCCCCAATAATGGAGTTGACGGTCATTTCCAGCGGATGTTTGTAGAAAGAGGTGATAACCTCGATGCGTTGCGGGCTGTGGTGAATCTGGTGAAAGTGCCGCCACAGAAAGTCCATGGTGTGGCGCCAGCGGTGCCACCAGTAAAACACGAACGTAGCCACTACGTAGGCCAGCACGCCTCCCGCCACTGGTCCCACGTACGCAGAAAGGTGAAACACCGAGTATGCCGACAACCATTTTTCCCAGCTCAGCCCCGCCAGCAGTACCACCCCCAGCTGGGCCAGGTTGATAGCCAGCACCCGAAAGGGCCAACTGGCCACGCGGGGCAGTGGCCAGCCAGGAACAAGACGTTCAAGAATGAAGCAGCCGACAAATGCCAGGAGAATGTAGCCCAGCATGGGTGGTAATGCCACGGAAGGCAAAGAGAAGCTGGGAAGCAAAGCAAGCAACAATGAAGGGGTAGGCATGAGGCAAAGGGCTAAGTGAAACCATGCCCAAAGGTGCCGCCCCTGTACCGACTCTCTCTTGATGTAGATCAAGAATGTAGCCGGACTGATAACCTGGCGGAAAGTATCAGAGAATACGGCGGCGCAGGCGGCTGAGCGTTTCGGGCGTCAGGCGCAGGTGGCTGGCAATGTGTTTGAGTGGCACGTGCTGGAAGATGGCAGGGAAGTCGCGCAACAGGAGTTGATACCGCTCGGTGGCCGGCAGCATTCGCAGGTGCAGCGCGCGTTGCTCACTGAGCACGTAATACCGCTCAGTAAGCACCCGACCCACAAAGTTGAACTCCGGGAACTGCCGGTACAGCTGCTGCATCTGCTCCCATGACAACGACCACAGTACGCAGTCGGCTAACAGCTCGACGTATTCGTGCGAGGGTTGCCGCGAGAAAAAGCTCAGAATAGACACCACAAAGTCTCCTTGCCCCATAAACCACGACGATACCTCCTTGCCCTCGTGCAGGTAATAGCCCCGCACCACGCCCGTCTCCACAAAGTATAGCCGCCCGGCCACCTGCCCTGGGTGCAGCAGCACCTGGCGGCGCGGGTAGGTCTCGCGCCGCACTAAGGCCCGCAGCGCCTCCCGCAACGGCTCTGATAACGGATGAATCGCCTCACATACTTGCAGAAAAGATTCCATACGGGGATAGTTTAAGCCAGAAGAAACGAAAGAGCAGGCCTTTGGCCTGCTCTTTCTTCCGGGTTAGTAGTCTGTCTACACTCGTTAATACGCCTTGCCCTGCCACTCGATCAAGGAGACGCGCATGGACGGCAACTGGGATTTGAAGTTGGCGTCGTCTTTGTCGCCGAGCTTGATGGCCTTGCGGCCGTAGACGATGGCCGTGTCAAAATCGAGCTTGGAAGCCAAGAGGCGGGCTTTGATCCAGTTGTTGGTGTACACGTCGCGCAGCCGAATAGACTCGTTGATGAAGTAGAGCGCGCGTTCGGGGTGCAGGTTGTTTTGCACGAGGTAGTCGGCGGCCTGGGCCAACAGCTGCCAGTCGCCGGGCCGCTCGGCCACGGCCTTTTCGATGGCGGCGGCCACGCGGTTTTGCACGTCGGTGTCAATGACGAAGCTAACCGTCTTTTTCTCCCAGCTCAGGTTGAGGTGGGCGCTGCCCGTTTTCACGTCGGAAAACCAGTAGAGTAGCGTTTCGTGGAAGTCAGAAGCCTCGGGCACCACCGGCACGCGCAGCACGTCGTCTTTCTCGTCGTAGCCCTCCGTGCCCCAGTGCGTGGTAACCCGGTTGAATACCAAGTCCCAGTCCTGGTCGGAGCGCGCGAAGATGTAGAAGGAATACTTGCCGGCCGGCAGGGTCTTGCCATTAATGCGCACGGTATCCGAAAAGGTGATGACCGTGTTTTCGTTGGCCCCCGCTCGCCAGATCTGGTTGTACGGTACCAGCCCCTCCCAGATCACCCGGTTCCGGACGCTGGGCGCGTGGTAATCGACGGTAGCCTCGGACAAACCAATAGTATGAGTGAGCACCACGTGCGGACTGGCTTGGGGCAGCGGCAGGAGGGAAGCCGGGGGTTGCGCCATGCCTGTAGCTGGGGCCGCGGAGTTGGCGGGCGCGGTAGTTGGGGTGGGTGTGGGTGGTGTGGGGGTGCTGGGAGTTTGTCCGTACGCGACGGAAACGGCGCCGAAAGTCATCAGCACGCTACAGACACCAGGCAAAAGAGAGCGAAAAAGCGGACCAAGCATAAGGGCAATAGGCGTAGGAGAGAAATAGAACGGCCAGAAAAACCGACTTTGGACGCTGCAGAAACAATGATGCCAAAAGTCGTTGGTCACCCAACGGGCGCGTAAAGGTCCGGGTTCCGGCGAATTTTTTCCGGATAAAATTTCGTTTCGCGCGTTTACCGTGTAGTTTTGCCCCGCAACTCTGCTTCTATGCCCGCATCGGCCGCGCTTTTCTTCAGCATCACCAGCCCCCTGGCTGCTTCCGCCCACGGCGGAGCTACGGTTGGGCTGCGCGCGGCGCATCATCATCAGCACGGGCACCATTCCTCTTTTTAGAGGAATAACACACGCATATTGTCCCGTTGGGCGAACCGCTTTGGTTCCCCGGCCCCCGCAACCAGGTGGCCCCGGCAGCGTATTGCCGCTACCCAACCCCGCCGAGCTTGCTCCCCAGTAGTTTCCCAGCCCCCCGAATTAGAAAAGAGAAGTCAATTCCTAATTCTTCATTCTTCATTAAACGCATATGCTCCGTCTGGCCATCCAGAAGTCCGGCCGCCTTAGCGAAGACTCCCTGAACCTGATTCGGGAGTGCGGTATCAGCTTCCTGAGCTCGTCGTACAAGCTCAAAACCGAAGCCACCAATTTCCCGCTCGAAATCCTCTACCTGCGCGACGACGATATTCCCGGCTACGTGCAGGACGGCGTGGCGGACCTGGGCATTGTGGGCCAAAACGTATTGGTGGAAGCCGGCCTGCCCCACCTGGAAATCGAGGGTCTGGGCTTCAGTAAGTGCCGCCTGAGCCTGGCCGTACCCCGCTCCGCCGCCTACGATTCCGTGCAGGATCTGCAAGGCAAGAGCATTGCCACCTCGTACCCCGAGATTCTGGGCAACTACCTCGCCGAGCGGGGCGTGCGGGCCAACCTGCACACCATTAGCGGCTCCGTGGAAATAGCGCCCAGTATCGGGTTGGCCGAAGCCATCTGCGACATCGTGAGCAGTGGGTCCACGCTGCTCGGCAATGGCCTGCGCGAAGTGGAAACCGTGTTCCGTTCCGAAGCCGTGCTCATCGCGCATCAAACCCTGAGCGCCGAAAAGCGTGAATTACTGGAGCAGTTGCAGTTTCGAATGCAGGCCGTGCGCCGCGCCCGCCGCAACAAATACATCCTGCTAAACGCGCCCGCCGCGTCACTGGATGCCGTGAAGGCCCTACTGCCCGGCATTAAGTCCCCAACCGTGACGCCGCTGGCCGAAAAAGGCTGGGTGTCGGTGCAGTCGGTGGTGAACGAGGACGATTTCTGGCACATCACCGGCCAGCTCAAAGCCGTCGGCGCCGAGGGCATCCTGGTCCTGCCCATCGAGAAGATGATTAGTTAAATGGCTTAATGGTTGAATTGTTACATGGTTGGCCGTTCTGACGGTCCGCTGAATAAGCATTCAACCGTTGAATAATACAGCCATTTAACCATTCAACAATGCAACCATTTAACTCCATGCAACTTTTTCAATACCCGGCGCAGGCGGAATGGCCGACCTTGCAGCAGCGGGCCGCCACCCAGCAGGCCCAGGATGTCGAGCAGCGGGTGCGGCAGATATTCGAAGACGTGCGCCAGCGCGGCGACGCGGCCCTGGTGGAATACGCCCAGCGCTTCGACGGCGCCGACGTGTCCGGGGGGCTGCGGGTGAGTGCCGACGAACTGGAGGCCGCCGCGGCGCAGGTACCTGCCGAGCTCCAAAATGCCATTCGACAGGCCCACGCCAACATTCTACGCTTTCACGAAGCCCAGCGTCCGCAGGAAGAGCACGTAGAAACTATGCCCGGCGTAATGTGCTGGCGCCGCGCGGTGCCCGTGCAGCGCGTGGGGCTCTACATTCCGGGCGGGACGGCGCCGTTGTTTAGCACCTTGCTCATGTTGGGGGTACCGGCCAGGTTGGCGGGCTGCCCGGAGGTGGTGCTCTGCACGCCTCCGCAGCAGGACGGTTCCGTGAATGCCGTTATCCTGTTCACGGCGCAACTGCTAGGTATTACCACCATCATCAAGGCCGGTGGGGCGCAAGCCGTGGCGGCGCTCAGCGGCGGCACGGAGTCGGTGCCGGCCGTGGATAAGATTTTCGGGCCCGGTAACCGCTATGTAACGGCGGCCAAGCAGCTGGCCACCCGCTACGGGGTAGCTATTGATATGCCTGCGGGTCCTTCCGAGGTGCTTATCATCGCCGATGAATCGGCTAACCCGGCATTTGTGGCGGCGGATTTGCTCAGCCAGGCCGAACACGGTCCCGATTCCCAGGTGATTCTGCTCTCCGATTCGAGCGCCGTGCTGGAAGCCACGCGGGCCGAAGTAGCGCGCCAGCTGCGCGAACTGCCCCGCGCCGAAGTAGCCGCGCACGCCCTGCAGGAAAGCCGGGCAATTCTGTTGCGCACGCCCGAGGAAATGCTCTACTTCTCCAATCAGTACGCTCCCGAGCACCTCATTCTGGCCGTCCGCAACCCGGAGGACTTGGCCGCGGGCGTCACCAGCGCGGGCTCGGTGTTCCTGGGTCACCTCACCCCGGAAGCCGCCGGCGACTACGCTTCGGGCACCAACCACACGCTGCCCACCAACGGCTACGCCCGCAACTACAGCGGCGTGTCGCTGGATTCCTTCCTGAAGAAAATCACTTTCCAGCGAGTTTCCGCCGAAGGCTTGCGTACGCTAGGCCCGGTGGTCGAAATCATGGCCGAAGCCGAGGGCCTGCGCGCCCACGCCCGCGCCATCACGCTCCGTCTGGCATCCTTGGAACAGAATTGATTGACTCACTCCGGCACAGTCGGCTGCCCTATTGCTGCCCTCGAACGAGTCTAACTTCTCACGTCTCATTTCTCCTGTCTAGATCATGTCTACAATAGATAGCCTGGTGCGGCCCAACGTCCGGGCCATGAAACCGTATTCCTCCGCCCGCGACGAATTTCAGGGCGAAGCCCATGTCATGCTCGACGCCAACGAGAACAGCCTAGGCAGCGCTGGCCCCGAGCGGTTCAACCGCTACCCCGATCCGCAGCAGCGCGCCGTGAAAGCCGAGCTGGCCCGGCTGAAAGGAGTGGAGCCCGCCCAGATCTTCCTCGGCAACGGTTCCGACGAAGCCATCGACCTGCTCGTGCGCCTGGTGTGCGTACCCGGCCAGGACAGCATCCTGATTCTGCCGCCCACCTACGGCATGTACGAAGTGGCGGCCAACCTCAACGACGTGCGCATCGAGCGGCTGCCCCTGACGCCCGACTTCCAGCTTTCCCCGGCAACCGTAGCCGGCATTGTGGCCTCCGACGCTAAAATCGTGTTTCTGTGCTCGCCCAATAACCCCACCGGTAACCTGCTGCACCAGCAGCCCGTGGAGGAAGTGTTGCGCGGCTTCCGCGGGCTGGTAGTCGTGGATGAAGCCTACGCCGACTTTGCCACCTCCCCAAGCTGGACCACCCGTCTAACTGAGTTTCCCAACCTGGTCGTGCTCCAAACTTTCTCCAAAGCCTGGGGGCTGGCGGGTCTGCGGCTCGGTATGGCCTTCGCCTCGCCGGAAGTCATCGGCTATCTCAATAAAATCAAGCCTCCTTATAATGTGTCGGAGGCGACGCAGCAACACGCCCTCCAGGCCCTGCACGACGCGCCACGCTTTACGCAGATGCGCCAACAATTGCTGCAAGGCCGCGACTGGCTGGCCGGGCAACTACCCGCCGTGCCCATCGTGGAGGAAGTGTTTCCGTCCGATGCCAACTTCCTGCTGGTCCGTTTCCGCCCCGACGCCACGGCGGTCTATGACTACTTGCTCGGGAAAGGCATTGTGGTGCGCAACCGGACCACCCAGCCTGGCTGCGCCGGCACGCTCCGCCTCACGGTGGGTACCACTCAGGAAAACGAGCAGCTGGTGGAAGCCCTGCGCACGTTCGACGTTTCGGCTGGCTAATCACTCGTATGCAGCTTATCCTTTTCTGCGGTATTCAGGCCACGGGCAAATCGACCTTCTACCAGCAGCACTTCTTCCATTCTCACGTGCGCATCAGCTTGGATCTGTTGCGCACGCGCCATCGGGAGCGGCGGCTGTTGCAGCTGTGCCTGGAAACGCAGATGCGCTGTGTAATCGACAATACCAATCCCTCCCGCGCGGAGCGGGCCCTGTATCTAGAGCCCGCTCGCGCCGCCGGCTTCGAAATCGTCGGTTACTTTTTCCAGTCGGTGGCGCGGGAGGCATTGGAGCGCAACCAACTACGCCCCGCCGAGCGGCAAGTGCCCGATAAAGGCATCCGCGCTACTCGCAACCGCCTGGAGGTACCCACGCGCGCCGAAGGCTTCGACCGGCTGTACTTCGTGCGGGCCCTGGGCAATCAGGAATTTGAAATCAACGACTGGCAAGATGAAATTTGACGACCTGGACGCGCGGCTGCGCGTGTTCGAAACCGCCCACGACCATTGCGCCCTGCCCGGCCTCTACCTAGTAGCCCGCTTGGACGGCCGCGGCTTCACGCGCCTGACCAAAGAAATCCACCCTTTTGAGGCGCCCTTCGATGAGCGGATGCGCGACCATATGACCGAAACAACGCACCACTTGTTGGAATGTGGCTTCCGCATGGTGTACGGCTATACCCAGAGCGACGAAATCTCTCTGTTGCTACACCCCGACGAAGACTCTTTCGGCCGCAAGCTGCGCAAGTATATTTCGGTGTTGGCAGGGGAGGCCTCGGCGCGGTTCTCTCTGCTGCTCGGTTCCATGGGCGTATTCGACTGCCGTATTTCCCAGCTACCGCGTCAGCAGGATGTCGTGGATTATTTCCGCTGGCGCCAGGAAGATGCCGGCCGCAACTCGCTCAGCGCTCATTGCTACTGGTTGCTGCGCAAACAGGGCCAGACGGTGGCCGAAGCAACGGCCAAGGTTACAGGCCTGAGTACAGCCAATAAGCACGAGTTGTTGTTCGGCCATGGCATTAACTTCAATGACTTGCCGGCCTGGCAGAAGCGAGGAGTCGGGTTGTACTGGGAGGCATATACCAAGGAAAGTATAAACCCAATCACGCAACAACCAGTCGAAACGAGCCGGCGTCGTCTGACCAGCAACCTCGAGCTGCCGTTGGGTGAAGCCTACGATACGTTCGTCCGTTCTCTGCTCACGGCCTAGGGTTTGTTTTTTACTCTACGTTTTCTCCGCCGGTTTTCTTTCCTCCATCCAGCGGTACCTTTCACCCCATGAAAAAAGTCCTCTTCATCGACCGCGACGGCACCATTCTTATTGAGCCGCCCACGGATTTTCAGGTTGATTCCCTGAGCCGCGAGAAGTTTCAGTTTGTGCCCGGCGCTATTACCGGCCTAGCCCGTATTGCCCGCGAGCTTGACTACGAGCTGGTATTGGTGAGCAACCAGGATGGCTTAGGCACAGCCAGCTTTCCAGAAGATACGTTCTGGCCGGCACACCACATGATGCTGGACATCCTGCGTTCCGAAGGCGTCGAGTTCGTTCGGGAACATATCGACCGCAGTTTTCCGCACGAGAATCTGCCCACTCGTAAGCCGGGCACCGGCATGCTCCAGCAATATCTCGGCGAGGCTAGCGGCTACGACCTGCCCAATTCCTTCGTTATTGGCGACCGGCTGACGGATGTGGAGCTAGCCCAAAACTTAGGGTGCCAGTCTATTTTGTTGCGCCCGGCAGGGGAGGAGGATGCGCGAGCGGCTCTTACTACCATGAGTTGGGACGCCATTTACCAATTCCTCCGCCTGCCCGCCCGTACGGCCCTGGTCCAGCGCGATACCAACGAAACCAAAATCCGCATCGAACTCAACCTCGATGGCAACGGCCGCCCGCAGATGCACACCGGCCTCGGTTTCTTCGACCATATGCTCGACCAACTCAGCAAGCACTCCGGTGTCGATATGAATATAACCGTGCAAGGCGACCTGCACATCGACGAGCACCACACCATCGAAGACACTGCCATTGCCCTGGGCGAAGCCTTCACGCAAGCCCTCGGCGATAAGCGGGGTATGGCGCGCTACGGTTTCCTGCTTCCCATGGATGATGTGCTAGCGCAAGCCGCCATCGACTTCTCGGGTCGGCCATGGCTGGTATGGGAGGCAGAGTTTAAACGAGAGCGGGTAGGAGACATGCCCACGGAAATGTTTTACCATTTCTTCAAAAGCTTCTCCGATGCGGCCCGCTGTAACCTCAACATTAAAGCGCAAGGACAAAATGAACACCATAAGATTGAAGCCATTTTCAAAGCCGTGGCCAAGTCCATCAAGATGGCGTTAGTACGAGACGCCAGCCGCATGGAAATACCGAGCACGAAAGGCGTTCTATGATTATTACCCATTTGTTTAAACATATGAGTAAAGTCCCCTGTAGGTTGATTACGGGTTATTTGTCGAATACTACAGATGGCTTCAAAAATATAAATAAAGGAGCCTCTCTTTGTTATACAAATGAATAAAGTAGCATCAGCTTTCGCTTCTTAAGTTGTTTCTCCAAATGAAAATAGCAGTCATTGACTACAAAGGTGGAAACGTGCAGTCGGTGCTGTTCGCGCTGGAACGGCTAGGTATAGCGGCTACTCTCACGGCCGATTCCGAAGTCATTCAAACGGCCGACCGAATCTTGTTTCCGGGTGAGGGCGAAGCTTCCTCCGCCATGCGTGAACTACGCGCCCAAGGTCTCGATAAGCTCTTGCCCACCTTGAAGCAACCCTTCCTCGGTATCTGCCTGGGTATGCAGTTGCTGGGCTGCTACAGCGAGGAAGGCCAAACAGACCTGCTCGGCATCCTTCCCTTCGACGTAGTGCGCTTTCCAACCGTTCCCGACTATAAGGTGCCGCACATGGGGTGGAACAATCTCCAAGCCCTTCGCTCGCCCTTGTTCGCTGGACTAGCGGAGCAGGATTACGTGTATTTCGTGCACAGCTACTACGCTCCTGTAGGCGACTACACCATCGCCCAGGCGGAGTATCCCGCGCCCTTTAGTGCCGCCGTGCAGCACGAGAATTTCTACGCCGTGCAGTTCCACACCGAGAAGAGCGGCCCCGTAGGAGCCCGTATTCTGGAAAACTTTCTGAAGCTGTAGAAAGAAGGGAAGCACCAAGCGGAATCCTAATTGCCTTACCTAAGACACCCTCATGGACATCATCCCCGCCATTGACTTGATTAATGGCCAGTGCGTGCGCCTCACCGAAGGCGACTTCGCCCAGCAAACCACCTACGACAACGACCCTTTGGCTGTGGCCCAGCGCTTCGAGCAGCAGGGCGTGCGCCGCTTGCACCTAGTGGACCTGGATGGGGCCCGTGCCCGCCAGCCCGTCAATCTACCCGTGCTGGAGCAGATTGCCCGTCATACTAACTTGGTCATTGACTTCGGGGGGGGGCTCCAAAGTGAAGCCGCAGTGCGCCAGGCCTTCGACGCCGGGGCCAGCCAGATTACGGCCGGCAGCATCGCCGTCCGGGAGCCCGAGACGGTGGGGGGGTGGCTCCGCTCCTTCGGCCCGGAGCGCATCATCGTGGGAGCTGATTTCCGCGACAATCACATTTCCATTAACGCCTGGGCCGAGCAGAGTGAGCGCACCTTGCGTGAGTTCGTGGCCGACTACCTGCACCAAGGCGCTACAACCTTCATTTGCACTGATGTCAGCAAGGATGGCAAGCTACAAGGCCCTTCATTGCAGGCGTATGAGCAGTTGCGCCAACAGTTGCCCCAGTGCCAGCTTATCGCCAGTGGTGGGGTAACTACGGTAGCCGACTTGGAAGCTCTGGCTGCCATTGGCATGCATGGAGCCATTGTCGGCAAAGCCATCTACGAAGGCACCATTACCCTGAGTGACTTACAGCCCTGGCTCTAAAAACAAGGTCCAGAACGAAACCACTGATCTTATGTTAACCAAACGAATCATTCCCTGCCTCGACGTGAAAGACGGCCGTACCGTGAAAGGGATCCGCTTTGAAGGTTTACGCGACGCTGGTGACCCGGTGGCCCTGGCTGCCCGCTACGCCCGCGAGGGGGCCGATGAGCTCGTATTTCTCGACATCACGGCCACCAACCAGAAACGGGCCACGTTGGTAGCCCTAGTGCGTGACGTGGCCCGCGAGCTGGACATTCCCTTCACGGTGGGTGGGGGTATTGGGACGGTGCAGGATGTGGAGGCTCTGCTACTCAATGGCGCCGATAAGGCCAGTATCAATTCCGCCGCTTTGGCCCGTCCTGAGTTGATTGATGAGCTGGCTACTCGCTTTGGCTCCCAGTGTATCGTGGTGGCTGCCGACGCGCGCTATAATGATGCCGACGGCTGGCAGATATACACCCGTGCCGGCACCCACAACACCGGCCGCGACGCGCTGGCTTGGTGCCGGGAGGTAGCCGACCGGGGCGCGGGCGAAATCTTGCTCACCAGTATGAGCAACGATGGTACCAAGGGCGGCTTCGCCCTCGACCTCACCGGTGCCGTGAGCCGGGCCGTATCAGTGCCGGTGGTGGCTTCCGGGGGGGCTGGCTCTATTCAGGATTTCACGAACGTATTTCAGCAGGCCCACGCCGATGCCGGATTGGCGGCCAGCATCTTTCACTTCGGCGAAGTAGGAATTCAGGCCCTCAAGGAACAGCTACGCCAGGAGGGTATCCCAGTACGTCTGTAATAGGTAATATAAGCACGCACCTTCCCGGCGGATCGAACACTCCGTCTTCAACCTTACGAATTGCTTGTACGATGCAACCTGATTTCCAGAAAATGCCCGATGGCCTCATTCCCGTTATCGTGCAGGACGCACAGACTGGGCAGGTACTTATGCTGGGCTACCAAAATGAAGAAGCCTTGCGCATCACGCAGCAAACGGGGCGAGTTACCTTCTTCTCCCGTTCCCGCCAGCAGCTCTGGACCAAGGGCGAAACCAGCGGCAACTACTTGACTGTAGTGAGCCAGCATCTCGATTGCGACCAGGACAGCCTTCTCATCCGCGCCATCCCCGACGGCCCAACGTGCCACCGGGGTACTACCAGCTGCTTCGAGCAACGGGATCAAACGGCTTACCCGGCCGCTCCGGTTGGTTTCGTTGCCGAGTTGGAACGGCTGATTCAGCGGCGGCAGCAGTTTCCCCAGGAAGAACCAAACTCGTACACTGCCTCGCTATTTCGCAAGGGTATCCCAAAAATTGCCCAGAAAGTAGGAGAGGAGGCCGTAGAAACCGTTATTGACGCTGTGGCTGGTAACCGTGAAGGACTCACAGGAGAAGCGGCCGATCTGCTTTACCATTTGTTGGTACTGCTGGCTGCTTCCGGCTTGTCATTAGAAGATGTGATAGCTGTGTTGCAGGAACGACACGGAACCATCTCCCAAGGCTTGCGTAGAGAAAACTAATATTGTGTGAGCAGCTATTTATAAATCCCCGGTTCATTTTGTGAACCGGGGATTTTCTTATTAACCATTATATCTAAAATACAATTATCAGGAATTGAGCTGTTTACGAATCTTCTCCAGCAGAATTCGGACTATCTCTAAATCATCGACATCTTGAATTTGGAGTTGCGTATCCACTCCTGGCCCACTGATACGCACCAAATAGCTTGGTGCGGAAGCCTCCGGTAAGGCTGCACTCGGCTCCTGAGGAGCTTGGCGGGTAGGTGGTGCCGATTGCCGCGGCTGGGAGGACAAGTTATCGGGAAGAGTCGCAGTGGGTCCTCTAAATACTTCTGCTGGTCCTGCTGTTGGCTGAGAGCGAACGGTAGAGGGCGATGCGGAAGAGTTTAAGCCAAATAAAGCTGATACTGGGTCATGGTCTTCGGCATCCTCTGCAGGGTGGGATTGAGGAGTAGGTTGGGGTACAAACTCCTGGCTTGAGGATATACTAGGAGCCGTTGCTTTGTTGGGTTGGTCTAAGATGGGGTTAGAAACTTGTGCTAACGTGTTGGGTAAGCTGGCAGGAGTAGACAGATGGGAAGTGTCGGTGCCCTTAAATAGGTTAAGGGGCATCTCACCGGCTGCCAACTCCCGACGTGGGCCTTGTTGAGCGGCGAGCTGGTCGACATCAGCGATTACATTGCGCTCATCTATAATACCAGCCATCCGAGCTCCCTCTACGAAAGCCTTTGCGACGTTTTGGGCATTAATCTCCTCCACGCCAAACTCTCGAATAAGCATTATATCGAACATGTGCACCGGTAGTTCGCGATTACGAAACTTGCGGCATATCTGAGTGAACAATGGCGGGTGCAGAAACGCTTCTCTGTGATAAAGCATCTCTTCCTGTTTGTCATAAGCGTGCTTAATGCGTCGGAAAAGATTCGTGGTAGTAAGTAACTCCCGTTTGCTAGTCAGTAGGCCAAACTTGACAGCAGAGCCAAGGATAGCTTTGAATGACCCACTAACCTTGCGATTCAGTTTACGGGCACAAGTTTCCAGTGAGCATTTCCCTCCAGTATCATCAACAACTTCTGCTACTTCCCAAGCACTCTGGTAACTAGTGCGGGGATAGTCAATGGTCTTGGGCATAAGAAGACGAGTAAGTACAAAAGTAAAGGTAATAAATATAACAGCATGAAATAGTAGTATAAAGTATAATAAAGTATAAAAACGCATACAAAAGTTATACTTTATTATACCTTTTGTACTTTTTTATACTTTGAATTACTTATTATTAAAACAACCCCTATTTATACTCACATAATAACACCGCCAGCCCTTCTTAATTTATATACCAAACTAACGTTGGGGCGGGCTAGGGCAGGAGGTAGGCGCCATTGATACGATTATAGCATCCTTTATCGGCTCACTGAAACAGGAACAAAGCTTGATTCCTGGTTTGCTTACTCAAATTTCTACATGATGCTATGAAGGCTAAATAGGCCTTATAAAAGCACGTCCGCAACAGGAGTGAAGCAAATAGCAGGAGCGAGGCCCGTGGCATTACTTAGCCTTTCATTACTTTGTCAATAATCAAATCTTGCTAATCCTATAATATGGAACTTCAAACCACACGTCTATACTTGCGGGAACTATCCTTGGCTGACTTAACCTCGGTTCACGAACTACACTCTTCACCAGAGGTAGACGAGTTCAATACACTAGGCCTTCCTGATAGCGTAGCAGCAACTGAGCGTCTGTTAAGTGACTAGCTTGTTCAACAACACGTATTTCCTCGACCCATCTACGTTTTCTATGTTCAGCGTTTAGACACCAATGAATTTATTGACCTAATTGCTTTGATCATTGGAAAGGCACATCTTAAAAATGCAGAGGTCTGGTATAAAGTTTTGCCAGCTCATTGGGGCCAAGGATTCACAACCGAAGCACTAACTGAGCTACTGAAATTCGGGTTTCACCAGTTGCATCTTCCCCGTATTGAAGCCGGCTGTGCTGTAGAAAATGTGGCCTCCATTCGAGTGCTGGAAAAAGTTGGTATGACGAGAGAAGGATGCAAACGGAAAGTCTTACCCATTAGAGGAAACTGGGTGGATAACTATTTCTTTGCCATTTTAGAAACGGATTTGCGACAAACAAATCAATGACCTAGTAGTCGTGTGAAGAATCTTCAACGTATAGTAACTGTCGAGCCGCAGAACACAGACGAGCTACTATACTTACGAGGGGTCCTCCAGGTTCCTTTATTATTGTCTTATAATTTACATTATGTTAAGTAATATATTATAAAACAACCCGGATTGTGGCCCGGGCTGTTTGTATCTCTCCCCTATTTAAACAAACAGGTTATTTTTTGTTTAGTGCATCAAGCTTTGCGTTCATACGCTCAGCATCAGCATTGCGACCTAACTTAGTATATACCTTGCCAAGTGAAGTGATGGTAGCCTTGTCTTCTGGCTGAGCGGCCAACGCTTTTTCGAAGTACGGTAACGAGTCTTGGAAATACTTCTTCCCATCCGCCTCGAACTTCTTGCCTGACTTCTGATACGTTGCCAGGTCCATTTTGCTGGCCTTCGTGTACAGGTCGGCGGCTTTGTTGTAGTTGTAGACACCCAGGTTGAAGTTTGCGTCAAAGTTATTCGGGTCCACTTCCACCGCTTTGCGATATGCTTTCAACGCTTCCTCCGGCTGCTTATCTTGATCCAGAATGGAGCCTTTGACCGCGTATAAATTGGAGTTGGTTGGGTCGGCCTCAATTGCCCGGTCTATTTTGCTCAACGCCTCCTTGCCGCGGCCGGCGCTCAGGTACATGTTGAGTTCCTCCAACATAAACGCTTTGTTGTTGGGATAAGCTTTCAAAGCTTGCTCCACAACTTTCATAGCTTCTTGGTCATTCTTCTCTTGTCGCGCGATTTGCAGCATCCGACCGTACATCTGCGGCGACTTATAGTTCATGGCTACCAACTGCCCATAAGTGGACTTGGCCCCAGCGAAGTCCTGCTTAGCCTCAGCCGCGTAAGCAGCATACAAATACGCCGTCGTGTCTTGCGGACGAATTTGCTGGGCCATTTTGTAAGCTTTGATGGCTTCGTCGTAGTTTTTGCCGTTGTAGTTTTCTACTCCGGCATTGAGGGCCATACCATATAGGTTGTCGAGTTTACCGGTAGCTTGCTTACCGAACTCGCCATCTTTCCCATCGAGTTCGATGGCTTTTTTGTAAGACTCAAAAGCAACTTTGGTACCTTCACCCGCACTCAGCGACTTGCTGTAAATGGGGCTAGCAGCCATAGCCTCGTAAATCTCGCCGCGCGTGTACCAGGTTTTGGCTTTAGTCGAGGTTTTCTCGTTCTGAACAGCCTTGTCAATATCGGTGCGGGCTTTGTCGAGCAGGCCCTGGCGCTGGTTCAGGATGGCATTGGTAACGGCCGAGTTCTGGGCCGAAGCGGAAGTAAGAGCCGCCGCGGCGACAAGCGTCAGAAGTAGCTTCTTCATAGGGAGGTTTGTCTGAAGAATGTTCAGGTGAAAAAGAAAGGAAGGAATTGTTCAGGAAACGGGAAAATTTAGCGTGAAGTTCGGTTGGCCTTCGCTTCAGCTTTTCAAGCGAGAGGCTGGTCTTACAACCAGCCTCTCGTCTTGTATCATCAGTTAATTGTCGCTCAGAGCATCCGTATCGGTGAGCGAAGTTAGCTCATCTACCGTCGCCACTCCATCCGATGCGGGTACAACGGTTTCATCGCCCACTATAGCGTCAAGCTCTTTATCATCCTCAGCGGCCACTTTCGCCACCGACGATATTTCATCGCCTTCGCTGATCTTCAGCAGCCGTACGCCTTGCGTGGCCCGACCAATGATGCGCAAATCAGCAACTCGCAGACGAATAGTGATGCCCGATTTATTGATGATCATCAAATCATCGGTATCATTCACGTCCTTAATAGCAACGAGGGCACCCGTTTTTTCGGTGATTTTCATCGCCCGAACACCTTTGCCACCCCGGTTGGTGATGCGGTATTCTTCCAACTCCGACCGTTTGCCGTAGCCATTTTCAGACACTACCAACAGTTCCTGGGTTGGATCTGACACACAGACCATACCTACCACCCGGTCCGTTTCGTCGGCCAGCGTGATGCCGCGTACCCCAGCGGCAGTGCGACCCATAGAGCGCACCTTGCTTTCGGGGAAGCGTACGGCCCGACCGGAACGTAGCGCTACCACGATTTCGGAGTTGCCGTTAGTTAGTCGCACATCAAGCAGCCGGTCACCATCATTGATGGTGATGGCGTTGATACCCGCCGCACGCGGCCGCGAATAAGCTTCCAGGGGCGTTTTCTTCACCGTACCTTGCTCCGTGCAGAACATCAGGTAGGTGTTCTCCAAATAATCTGGGTCGCGGAGGCCGCGTACGTTGAGGACAGAACGGATGGAATCTTCGCGCGGAATCTCGATGAGGTTCTGAATAGGACGACCTTTGGCAGCCTTCCCTCCTTCTGGTACTTCGTAAACTTTCAGCCAGAACACCCGGCCCAGCTCCGTAAAGAACAGCAGGTATTCGTGGGTGGTAGCTACGAAAAGGTGTTCGGTGAAGTCATCTTGCTTGGAAGCCGCGCCCCGCGCACCTACCCCGCCCCGCCCCTGCGAACGATATTCGGCCAAAGGCGTGCGCTTGATATAGCCGTCGTTGGAGATGGTGAT
This sequence comes from Hymenobacter sp. M1-2, assembly GCF_057808495.1. Lineage (NCBI taxonomy): Bacteria > Pseudomonadati > Bacteroidota > Cytophagia > Cytophagales > Hymenobacteraceae > Hymenobacter > Hymenobacter sp. M1-2. The sequence continues at coordinate 120,226 of NZ_JBTYZO010000003.1, read as the reverse complement.
AACCATGCTCTCGTCGGCAATCATATCTTCCATCGAGAAATCGCCACCGGCGTATTCGATAGCTGTCCGGCGCTTATCACCGTACCGCTCCCGAATATCAATCAACTCATCCTTGATGATCTGCCGCTGCAGTTCTTCCGAGGCCAGCACCGACTTCAGATAGTCAATGAGTTTCATCAACTCATCGTACTCCTGCACGATCTTGTCGCGCTCCAGCCCTGTGAGGCGCTGCAGACGCATATCCAAGATGGCGCGGGCTTGCACTTCGCTGAGGGAGAAACGCTCAATGAGCTGCATCCGGGCAACTTCCCCGTCGCGCGAACCACGAATGAGCGCGATAACCTCATCCAAGTGATCTAGTGCGATGAGCAGACCTTCGAGGATATGGGCTCGCTTTTGCGCTTCCGCCAACTCAAAACGAGTCCGACGCACTACTACGTCGCCGCGGTGCTCTACGAAGTGCTGAATCAGATCTTTCAGGTTCAGCGTCATCGGGCGACCTTTTACCAGGGCCACATTGTTGACGCCAAACGACGACTGGAGCTGCGTGTAACGGTAGAGCTGGTTGAGCACCACATTCGGCATGGCGTCGCGCTTCAGGTCATACACGATGCGCATGCCGTCGCGGTCCGACTCGTCGCGCAAGTCAGAAATGCCTTCAATCTTCTTCTCGTTGATGAGGGCCGCTGTCCGCTCAATCATCGCCGCCTTATTCACCATGTAGGGAATTTCGGTGATGATGATCTGCTCTTTGCCGCTAGGCAAGGTTTCGTAGTGGGCTTTAGCGCGCACTACCACCCGGCCGCGGCCGGTTTCGAAGGCTTGCTTCACTCCTTCGTAGCCATAGATAGTACCACCCGTCGGGAAGTCCGGCGCCAGCACGTGCTCCATGAGCTCAGCAATGGTAATGTCGGTATTATCGAGGTAAGCAATAATGCCGCTTACCACTTCCGTCAGGTTATGGGGCGCCATGTTGGTGGCCATACCCACGGCAATACCCGTCGTACCGTTAACGAGCAGGTTGGGAAATTTGGCCGGCATCACGCTCGGCTCTTCCAGTGAATCGTCAAAGTTCGGCTGGAAGTCAACCGTATCCTTGTCAAGGTCGCCGAGCATCTCGTCGGCTAGCCGCTTGAGGCGGGCCTCGGTGTAGCGCATGGCGGCCGGCGAGTCGCCATCGATGCTACCAAAGTTACCTTGGCCGTCTACGAGTGGGTAGCGCAGGCTCCAATCCTGGGCCATGCGCACCATCGTATCGTACACGGAACTGTCGCCGTGGGGATGGTACTTGCCTAGCACCTCCCCCACAATACGGGCGGATTTTTTGTAGGACTTATTGTAGGATACACCCAGCTCGCTCATGCCGTAAAGCACACGCCGGTGCACGGGTTTGAGGCCGTCGCGCACATCGGGCAGGGCCCGGGAGATGATAACCGACATCGAGTAATCGATGTAGGCGCCGCGCATCTCGTCTTCGATGTTAATCGGAATGATTTTTTCGCCTTCCGCCATAGGGAGAATTTGAGGAGGCCGGCCACTGCGCAAACGCAGCTCCGGCACCGTGAATGAAGGTTGCGTTAAGCCTGCAAGATAGGCAAAAAACCCTGTTTTTCCTAGATTTTACCCCTATTAAGCCTAATGTAACGGCTTACTTTTATCGGCCTTGTGCTTGCCGGATTTGGGGTTGTAGGTTTTGATTTTTTCGCCGATAGCCGGGTTCTGCTTTTTGAATAATGGTTGGCCCCGGTATTTTACGCCGTCGTGAAAATGCACCTTGCGCGTATGGCACGACATGATGGGACAATTGCGGCAAGAGGAAACAGCGACCAAAACAAGCAACGGTAGCAGCAACCGGGCGATAAGTAGGCGAAATGTCATGCAGCAAAGATATTGGTTACGCAGTGGGAGTTATAAATTGTTGCTTACCAGTTGCGCCAAACAAACTCCTAACGCCTAGCACTCCACCTGGAGCAGTCTCCTCAAACCAAGTCCCTTCCCTCCCACTCGCGCAAAAACTGCGTCAGAAACGTTTCCATGAAAGCATGACGCTGCTCGGCTACGCGGCGAGCCGCTGGGGTATGCAGCCGTTCCCGCAGATGCAGGAGTTTCTCGTAGAAATGATTGATGGTAGGCGCGGTGTTCCGCTTGTAGCTCTCAAACGACGCGTGCTCAACCGGCGCAATAGCTGGGTCGTGAAGCGGGCGGCCTTTATGACCACCGTAAGCAAAAGCCCGCGCCACACCAATAGCCCCAATGGCATCTAGGCGGTCGGCATCTTGTACTAGGGCTCCTTCAACCGTACTCATGGGAGTAGGCACTCCTAGGCCCTTGAAGCTGACCTCACGAATAATCTTTTCGACAGCCTGAATAATGCTCTCCTCGGTTTGCTGGCTCTCCAGCCAGGCCCGAGCTGCCCGCGGGCCAGCCTCTTCGTCGCCGTCGTGAAACTTCCAATCGGCGACGTCGTGGAGCAACGCCCCTAGCTCAGTGATTGTGACATTAGCAGTTGGCGTGTTTTGCGCTAGACCGCGGGCCACTTGCCATACTCGGCGAATGTGTTCCCAGTCGTGGCCGGAGCCTTCGTGCAGGAACTTCTCACGAACGAAATCTGCGGTACGAGCAATCAGATCAGTATTCAAGCTACAGAAGGATAAGTGAGAAAAGAGGTGTCGGGTATTACAAAGCAACAACACGAAGACCAGAAAATTAACCTCCTCTCCTACTCGGGTGCTTACCCACAACATAGCTAGCTCATTATCATGGTAATCTGGCAGGCACAATACTATAGATTCTTATTCTACCACACCCAATCATTTCTAAAAAGTATCACTACACCTAAATTGATTGTCATTATTCACACTCGGCGCTGCGTCAGCAAGAAAAGCCATTCTTGCTATTTCAAGACTTTCGCAACGGTGAAACTGTGCCTACACATTTACTTTTTACTATTAAGGCGATAAAGAATTTTCAAATTTTTTTTCATTGGAGACTTGAAAAAACGGCAACAGCCTGTAGTTTTGCAGCACCATTCGCCTCCTTAGCTCAGCTGGTAGAGCAACTGACTTGTAATCAGTAGGTCGCTGGTTCGATCCCGGCAGGGGGCTCTTTTACTGAATTTAAACGCCCAAAACATCTCTTCGAGAAAAGATGTTTTGGGCGTTTTCTGTTTAACCACACTCGCAGCTGTATCACTAACCACACTTACACTACGAAAGAAGAATCCTTGAATTATTTTGTTCAGTGAAGGTAGAAACGGGCCCGTATAACGACAGACCTAGTCTACTACTAGTAAAAAAACTAGCTCCGCAGTTGACATTCTAGCTACAACTAGAGATTATACTTCATATTAATTCAGTTCAAGTTCTCTATTGGCTAGACAATACCTTCTTGATGGTTTAAGAAACGTTAACAGAAGAAGGAACACCTACACCTCGGCAAGTAAAAAAGCAGTACTACACACAGAAACCAAGCGATAATGTGAGCGTTTTCCCGCCATTCAAGAATAGAGTCAACTGGTGGTTGTAGTATAACTCGTAGATTTTATCACATTATTTTATTTGACAAATAGACTCCACAAAGCGACCCGTTTAGCTCACTTTTGCTTCGTAACGAAGCAAGGATGACAACTTATTCATAGATTTTGTGTTCATCGATACAGGCTCATTAGCTGCTTTATGCATCAGCGTATGATTGTTACAAAATCAGAATTGAAGACGTATGACTGCTTTTCTCAGCGTATTTTTTCTTATGTAACTATGGCTTGGGGCGATATTAGCGGCATTTTTTAAAATAAATTATAACCAGAACTTACGCGTTTGGCGTAATAAAAAATATTCCGGTAGGTTTGTACCGGACGCAATTAAAACCAACGTCTCTCCTTCACCTCTTAATTCACTGCACCATGGCATTAGACCTTAGCCAACTCGAAGAAGTCCTCAAAAGCGCTAAAAATAGCGACATCGTAAAGAAAGACCTTCGCAAGGCTCTACGCGGCGTTTCAGCTGCCATTCGCACTCTCAACCAAGCCGTAGAAGAGATGGATAACATCCTAGCTGATGACTATCAGCCAGTGGTGAAGGAGCGTAAACAACGCACCGTAACGCCTGGTGGAGCTAAGCGCGGCCGCAAGCCTAAGAATGCAACCCCAGCTGCATAACAATACACATCAACCAGGAATAAAAAAAGCGTTGCACATGCAGCGCTTTTTTTATTCCTGGTTGATGTGTTCAAGTTCAGTGCTTCAACTGTTACTGCTATTTTGTGGAGGAAGTTCTATTGCAGAAGTGGTGGAGCTGGCAGAGGCATCCAATGCGTTACGCCTTTGATATAACGATTTATTCCTTGGTGGTCGGGTTTTACAAACATGTGTTTTGCGCCACCGTTGTCGGGTTTATAAGTGGCCACTGTGATATCCTGCCACGAAGAAGGAGCATACACGAGCACCTGCTGATTTGGCTCCGGTAATTGAGCAGTCCGCAAAATCCAAGGTTGACCGGCAAAAGTCATGAGAAGTCGCGTTTCAGGAAATGTATAACCGTTCGTATTCACTATTACCGCCGACAACTTTATTTCAATTCGGGAGCAGCAGAAAGGGCATCGAACTACAAGCCCGATGCCCCTCTACGCCTAAGTGACAATCTAAGTTAAGCTTAGCTGCGCACCGCTCGCAATTGCTTTTTTAAGGCTTCAATGCGGCGTTGTGCTTCGTCGATGCGGCCTTGATATTCCTCGCGGAGCTGAGCTGCATTTTTAGAACGAGCAAAAAACTCTAGATTGGTTTTGAGAGTGGAAATATCATTTTCCAACTCGTTTATTTCACGACGCAACGCTTGTTCCTTTTTATACAATTGTTGCTGCGCGTCAGGACTGGCTTTGAGGCGGTCCACTTGCAAGTTGAAGAGCAAGGTAGCACGTTCGTCGTAAGGCAGCCCCGGAACGGTGTCGAGGTACTTGCCCATGAGGCTTTGAAAACGTTCATCGGCCCGCTCGGTGGCCCCGAAGGCCTGCCATTCCTGCACATGTTGCCGGAATCCTTCGAGCGTACCCGGCTCGTCGGTGGAAAGCGCGGCAATGCTTTCGGCTAATTGAGTGAGGTAATTCGTTTGCTCCTGGTTGAGCTGCTGAACTTTTTCCTGGCGCTGCTTCTGCTCCTGGTTTTTGCGGTCGAAGAAGGCGTCACAAGCCGTACGGAACCGATTCCATACTTTGTCGGACTGCTTTTCGGGCACGCGGCCAATGGTTTTCCAATCTTTTTGGAGACGAATTACGATTTCACGGCCCTGCTCCCAGTCCGGATTGGCTAGCGCGGCCTCGGCTTGTTCTATTAACTCCAGCTTGCGCTTAAGATTGGCGTTTTTCTCTTCGTCGAGGGCCTTAAAGAACTGGTTTTTGCGCTGGAAGAATCCTTTGTAAGCCCCCCAGAACTGCTTGTTCATGACTTCAGCCTTGTCGCGAGGTACGAGGCCAGCGGCGTCCCACTCTTCCTTGAGCTTTTGCAGCTCGTCGGTTTTAGCGCGCCACTCGTTTACGCGCTCGGTATGGAATTCACCGAAGGGCTTGATTTGATCCAGCAATGCAGATTTGCGGGTGAGGTTGGCATTTTCCTGCGCCGAGCGACTGTCGAGAAATTCCTTTTTACGGTTGTGTACTTGCTCAGAGGCTTGCAAGAACCGCTGCCACAGTGGCTCCCGCTGCTCGTTCGGCACGGGCCCGATGTGCTTCCACTCCTCGTGGAGCTGCCGCAGATCGGTGAGGGCTTTGTTGATGCTCGACTGCCCGGCCAATGCCTCGGCCCGCGTAATAAGTGCCTCTTTGGCTTCGAGGTTGCGGCGGCGGTCTAGCTCCTTCATTTCGAAGAACAGGCCGCGGTTGTTGTAGAAGATATCAAGCAGAGCGTGGTAGGAATTCCACAGCTCCTGCGCATCTTTCTGCGGCACGGGGCCAGTGGCTTTCCAGTCGTTTTGCAGGGCCTTGATGCGGGCCGAGCTGTCCTTGGTTTCGGACGACTCCACCAACGTCCGCAATTGCGACAATAAGTGCTGCTTATGTAGCAAGTTACGGGCCCGCTGTTCATCTTCCGCTTTCGCATCGCGTACCCGGCTGTCGCGGAACTCCTGCATGATTTTGCTTAGCTCCTGATGGCCTTCGGGACCAGCGTAAGCAGAGTCGTCGCCCTCGTTGCCGGCTTCGACGAAGCGCTGCCGAGTGGCATTGCGGTCGGCCTGCACCGCCGCGTCGTACTGGCGGTAAAGGTCGGTGATTTGCTTGCGGTTCTGACGGGCGTCGGGACGGCGTAGCAGCGTGAGCAGGTAAGCACTCTGGGCGGGCAAATCGAGCGTGGCGAAGTCGGGAGCTGCTGTTTCGGGCACGAACTCCTCTTCCTCTTCGCTGGTATGTACTGCCTCGGGAGCGGTATTTTCGGGTGTGGCCGGGGTTTCCGAGGAAGTAGGCAGCGTAGCTATGCCTTCGGGCGCTGCTTCAATTTCCGTAGCCGTGTGCAGGTTAGCGGTAGGCAGATCGGGGTCGGGAGTATCGGTTACATTAGCTGTAGGCTCGGCAGAACCGGCTAAGGCTTCTGGCTCTGGAGTAACGGCAGATGCAGTTGGGGCTAGAGCTTCATCATTGAAAACCAAGACTTCGGATTCCGGCGTTGTGGCCGGCGTTTCGGCAACGGAAGCCGCCGAAATAAATGGCAGAGCCTCTTGAGCGTGGGCGCTGGCCACGCCCGGGTTGGCTTCGCCGTAATGGTCTTCAGCCCGAGCCTGCGACTCGGAGACGGATGCGTCATGAGCGGGAGCGGGTGGAGCCACAGACTCTGGCGTAACGGAGGCTGGCTCGGCCGTGGGAGCTGCCTGCGCGGGCGTTTCGGCGGTGCCGGCCCCGGCGGGCTGCTCTGGCTGCGGATAGATTTCGGTGGCGGGCCGTTCGGTGATGTCGGCGGGTGGTGGCGTCGGATTATCTTCCTGGTTGGACCGGATTTCGGCCAGGCGGCGCTCCAGAATACTCATCGGCGACTCCGCGTTAGCGTCGGAGTTCGTGGGGGCGGGGTTGTCGTTTTCAGGTAGCATGGATTCAGGAGAAAAGGCCCGACCAGTTTGTGGAAAGTGAGGGTGGCGGACAACGGGGAAGAAGCAGGTTAGTTTAAACGCGGATCAAGCGGATAATTGGAAAGGGCCCGGTAACGGCCGCCTTTCTCACGCAAAATAGCCTGCCAGAAGGCATCATTGTCCAAAGTAAAGACTTTCCCGGCAGCATTCGGATGCACAATCCAAACATTTTCCCCGACTTCGGCCGCCAGTTGCCCCGCTGTCCAACCCGAATAACCAGCATAAAACCGCACCTCTTCGGGAGCCAACTCCCCACTGAACAGTAGGCCGAGCAAGACGCCGAAGTCTCCGCCCCAGTACACATCCTGGCCCAACGGGAGGGCTTCGGGAATGTCGGGGCGCTGGTGCAAGTAATGGAGCGTATCGGGCTGGACGGGGCCACCGAGCAGCAACGGCAGCTGCGCCAGGATGGCATCGGCATCGTCGCCGCCGGATACTTCTAGTACGTCGCCAAGGGTGAGATTGGAAGGACGGTTGAGCACCAGTCCGAAGGTGCCATCTTCCTCACTGTGGCGGCAAACCAAAACTACGGTCCGCTCGAAATTAGGGTCTCCTAGAAAGGGTTGCGAAATCAGCAGGCTGCTGGAACGAATAGACGGCATGGTGGCAAGCGAGAATGAGCAATGAAGAAGATAATCCCCGGTAGGAACCAGCTTGTATGGCCGGACGTGCAAAACGAAGAAAATGGCCATCGTCACTGAAACCTTGTTCAGCAACTAGCAGAGGGCCTCACGTGCAGTACGTCAGAGAAGTGGCCCCAGGTTCCGGCATGCCAGCATTATGCTACCTTGCGGCGCGAAATGCAGCGAACAATACGAACGCGCCAGTGCCTACAGGGGCCGTTTCAGCTAGTGCCGGAAGTCCGCTTCGCTCCTACTCGCCTACTTTTTTTGTTGCTCCTGGATGATAGACCCGCACTTAGCTGATTTGCGCAAGACGTACGCTCAACGCACCCTTTCGGAGGCCGACGTACTGCCCGAGGCCGTGCCACAATTCCGACGCTGGCTCGACGAAGCGTTGCAGGCCCAGCTGGATGAGCCCACCGCCATGACCGTGTCGACGGTGCGTGAGGACGGGCAGCCTTCGGCCCGCGTAGTGCTACTTAAGGGCCTGCCCGATGAGGATGGCTTTCTGTTTTACACGAATTATGAGTCGCGCAAGGGACGGGAGCTGGCGGCCCATCCGCTGGCGGCTCTCACCTTTTTCTGGCCGGGACTGGAGCGCCAGGTGCGCGTAGAAGGAAGGATAGAAAAAGCGCCGGCTACGCTATCGGATGAGTATTTCCAGAGCCGGCCACGCGCCAGCCAGATCGGAGCCTGGGCCTCGCCGCAGAGTCAGCTGATTGGCAGCCGGGAAGAACTGGAGCAACAGGAAGCGGCTATGCTGGACCATTTTGGCGCGCAGGACCCGCTGCCGCGCCCCGAACATTGGGGAGGATACATTCTGCGTCCGCACCGGGTGGAATTCTGGCAGGGCCGCCCGAGCCGCCTCCACGACCGTATCGTGTATGAGCGGACGGGCGAGACCTGGACGCTGAGCCGGCTGGCACCCTGATGGTTGTTGGTTGTTCGTTGTTCGTTGTTCGTTTTTTTGTTCGCCTATTGTGAGGTAGGGAAGCTCCATAAGAACGACGTTCTTCAACAACGAAAAACGAACAACCAATAACTAAAAACCAACAACCAAAAACCATCAGGCAGCCAAAACCCAAAAACGAACAACCAAAAACCAACAAGATTGGCTGAAATTCAACCTTTGCGTGGCTGGCGCTACAACCCGACGCTGAGCCGGGATATTGACGAGTACGTATCGCCGCTGTTTGATGTGGTATCGGCGAAGCAGCGGGAAGCGCTGTATCGGAACCCGCTCAACAGCATTCATCTTTCAGTGCCGCGCGGCGACGATGCGGCGGGCGAGGCCCTGCACCGGCTACGCGAGTGGCAACAGTCCGGCGTACTGCGCCAAGATGAATTGCCGGGCATTTACGCCTACTACCAGTATTTCCGGCTGCCTGGCAGCACCCACGAATATTGCCGCAAAGGTTTCATGTGCCATATCCGGGCTTATGACTGGGCCGAGGAAGTGGTGTTGCGCCACGAAAATACGCTGCCCGCGGCCGTCAATGACCGGGCCGAGTTGCTGGCGCGCACCGAGTTTCAGACCAGCGCCACCCACGGCCTCTACCGCGACGATGAGTTCGAACTGGAACGCCACCTCGACGAGGCCATTCAGACGCCGCTTTACCAAACGGAAGAAGACTACCAGGGCGCCCGCGACGTACTGGCCGTCATTCAGGATGCGGCCGTGATTCGGCGGTTTCAGCAGGTGCTGGCGGCGCGGCAGGTGATTCTGGCCGATGGTCATCACCGCTACGAAGGCTCTTTGGCTTACCGGCAGGCCCAGCTAGCGGCCGACCCGCAGACCACTGGCCGGGAAGGTTGGAACTATCATCTGATGTACCTCACCAACTCCGCCGCCGACGACCTGCGCATCCTGCCCACGCACCGGCTGCTCCTAGAACTACCCAATGGCCTCACAGACGCGGAGTTATTGGCCCGACTGGAACCCTACTTCACGGTGCTACCCAAGGAAGACCCGTACGACTTGCCCGAGTTGATTGCCGGTAAGCGCTGGGCGTTTGGGCTATATCTGCAAGATGGGGAAGCTTATAAGATCCGGCTGCGGCCAGAGGTGCACGAGCAGCTAAGCTGGGCAACGACCCCGGAAGTGAAGGGGTTGGATCTAACAGTGCTGCACTTCTTCGTGCTCGAAAAAGTGCTCGGCATTGTGGGGCCTGATGCGCAGCGGCAGTGGCCGGGGGTCGCCTACGTGCGCAACTTTCCCGAGTGCCTGCAGCGCGTGGACCGTGGCGAGGCCCGCGCGGCTCTCATCACCAACGAAGTAACGATGAGCGAGGTAGAGCGCGTCTGCCACTCTGGCGCCGTGATGCCCCCCAAATCCACATTCTTCTACCCCAAAACCATTGGTGGCTTCCTCTTCAGTAGCGTCCACGCCGATGAAACCACGCATCCTTTTCTAGCGGAGTTTAAATCAATGAAGAATGAGGAATGAAGAATTTGTGGACGGCTTTGTCGCTGTTCAGTCTTTTTTCAGTTAAGATTCCTAATCTAATTCTCCGTCTTTTTCCCAAACCAACTCCTCATTCTTAATTCTTCATTCCATCACGCATGAATCTGGTTCTGGCTTCTAACTCGCCGCGGCGCCGACAGCTTCTTTCTGATTTAGGGTTGCGCTACACGGTGCGGCTGCAGGACGTGGATGAGTCGTTTCCTGAGCATTTGCGGCGCGCCGAAGTGGCCGAATACCTGGCGGCCCATAAAGCCGCTGCTTACCGCGCCGGCTTGGCCCCGAATGAAATAGTCCTCACGGCTGATACCATCGTCTGTCTTGGTGAAGACGTGCTCAACAAGCCCGCCGATGACGCAGAAGCTATCCGAATGCTGCAACGCCTGCAAGGCCGGGCGCACGACGTATTTACGGGCGTATGCTTGCTGACTGGCGACGGACGGCAGGTGGTTTTTTCGGATCAAACCCGCGTCTATTTCCGGGCGCTGACGGACGCCGAAATAGAATTCTACGTGCGCCAATATCAGCCGCTGGATAAAGCCGGGGCATACGGCGCGCAAGATTGGATTGGGATGGTGGCCGTAACGCGGCTGGAAGGCTCCTACTTCAACGTGATGGGCCTGCCGGTGCACCGCGTATGGGAGGAACTTGCCAAATTGGTCGGCAACGAGTTGCTGCCTAGCCTATGAGTTCGACCGCCGAAGAAGCTGCGGCGCCGTCTTACCGTTTCTTCCTAGCCCTCGGCCTGGTGCTACTCTTGTTCCTAAGCCTGGGCTTGGGGCTCATATTCGGCTCGAGCAACTACGCCGACATTGAGCATCTACGCCACATTCGCTACCACGACAGTACTTTTCGCTACCTCAGCATTGGGTTGCAGCCAGCAAGCTACGCGCTGGGCAAAACTTTGCTCTTGGCGTTGTTGGCGAGCCTCGGGCTGATAGTTCTGTGGCAGTTTTGGGCGAAAGGTCCGCTTTACCGGGAGCTAGCTACGTTACGGCGCGAGTGGCTGACGGCGCCGTCTCTACTGGCTCCGTGGTGGGCATTACGGCCCGTGGAGCGCCGCACAGCACTAGGATTGCTGTGTGCGCTGCTGCTGGTGCGCGGCTACTACGTGGTACACTTTCCACTCTACGGCGACGAACTGGTGACTTACTTGTCTTTCGTGCGCGAAGGCGGGCTGGCCGCCACAAGCTTCTACCCTATTCCCAACAATCATATCCTGTATAGCGTTGTCTGCTGGCTGTTCAGTCTGCTGAGTGAGAATTTTTATTGGGTGATGCGCGGACCCGCCCTGCTTATCAGTACGGCCACTACCCTGCTCGTAGGCCTGCTACTGCTGCGCCAGCTGCCTTTTCGGGTGGTGATGCTAACAATGGGCCTGTTTGGGTTCTTCCCCTATGCTCTGTTTCAGGCCGTGGTAGGACGCGGCTATTTCCTGCTGGCTGGATGTAGCCAGGTGGCTTTTTTGGCTAGTTTAGCCTTGCTACGCGGCACGAAGTGGCCACGCCTGGCCTGGACGATTTTGGTTGGTGCCAGCGTGGTAGGCTTCTACACCATTCCTGCTTTTCTACTGGTTTTCGTTGGGCTGGGAACGGGTATGGCGGTTGGCTTTCGGCGGCAAGCGCACCAGCTAGTGCGCTTGGTTGGGGCCGGGCTGCTTACGGGTTTGGCCACGCTCCTGCTTTATTCGCCCGTGCTACTGATATCGGGGCCCGCGGCACTGCTCGGAAACGCGTTTGTAAAGCCCGGTGCTGGCCGTACACCGGATATAAGCCTGTTCACGTACCCCGTTCTTACTGAAGGCCAGCTGTTGGGGCTCGGTCCGATAAGCCTGCCTCTGCTGCTACTGCTGTGCCTGCTGGCTTTGCTGGCAGTCCGCTTTTGGCCTGCTACTACGCATCTTCTTCGGCAATCACTCTGGCTGCTACTGGGCGTACTCTGGCTGCCGTATCTGGCACTGAGCGTCCGGGGAGTGTATCCGCCCGCGCGAGTACTGTCGTTTCGGGCGTTTTTCGTTTTCCTGCTTGGAGCTTTGCTATTTGATGCACTATTGCGGCAGTATGCGCGGCCTACATGGTGGCAAAAACCGGCTCTGACCATCGTGGCGCCGGTGTTGCTGTGGGCAGCGGTGGTGCTGATTCCGTTTCAGCGCCGCGCTATCCTCGAAGCCGGCCGTAATGCCCGCGTGGAGCACGTGTATAGCTGGCTGCGCCAGCACCAGGCCCACGCCATTGTAACCACGCACACGCATTATCAACTATACCTACTTTTCTTCAGCGAAACCGACCAGTGGCCGCTCACCATCGATGCCACCCAACAGCCCGGCACGCGTTACGACTTTCAACTCCTCGATAAAGAAGCGGGAGAAAAGATATCCGGAGCGGCCCCCGTAGCTTTCGAAAACTCCGACGTTCGTATCTACCAACTGCCGCAGCCTTGATTTGCAGACTGGCAATCCGCCCCCAACCAGCAGAACCAGCTCGATACCGGGTCGACTGGCGCCAAGGCGCACGATTCACCGTTGGCTCGTCGTAAAACAGATTCCCGCACTACTACGGAGCTTAGTGTCCGCGCGCCAGCAACGCCACGCCCGCTACGATAAGCAGCATGCCCAGGCCCTGCGGCCAGCTAAGCGTTTCGCGAAACACTAATACGGCTACCACTGCCGTGAGCAGTACTGAGCCGCCCACAATCAGCGGAGTGCCAACGGAAGCGGGTGCCCCTTTCCCGTACACGGCAAACGTTAGTATTTCCGCTAAGCCAATGCTCACGCCTGCCAACGCGGCCAGCGTGAGGCCTTTAGGCGTGGCCAGACTAGCGGGCAGTGCGCCGCGCAGGTAGAGTACCAGCAGCAGCCCTGCTCCTATCAGGGCCGCTACTACTTGCAGCACTACGGCGCCAACCATAGCATGTAGCTGGCCAGCAGCAGCTTTGATAAATACGTTGTAGAGCGCCATGCACAGCGCGGCGCAGGCCGCTAACACGAGCCAGTTCATAGGCGCTATTCGTCTTCTTGGAGGCGGGCTAGCAAGTTCTGCTGTAGTTGCTGCCAGTTGGCATAGTCGGTCCGGGCAGCCCACTGCTCCCGCAGCTCCGACCTTTCTAGCACGGCCGTCACGGCTTGCTCGGCCAGCTCGCGCAGGTCTTCGCTGTCGCCGGCATCGAGGTGCACGATGGCGGGGAGCAGGCCGGGCGGAATGTCCTCGGCGGGCTTACCTAGGATGCCGGCTACTATCTCGGCGGCGGCCAGGGCTTGGCTGGCTTCGGCTGCTTCCAGTTGGCCTTCTTCCTCGGCCGCCGTGGCCAGCGCCTCATAGAGCATAGCCTCGTTTGGGCTGCTGCGGAAGTCCTCGGCGAAGTCCGCCGCGGCATCGTTATCGAAATTGTAGTAGTCCCAGGTGCTCATGGTTTCATGTTTTGGGTAGTTACAATCAACGGTGGTTCGCTGTGAATAGGTTGTCAAAGTATAGTTTGAGGACCTAATGCTGACTCTATAACACGCCACCGCGCTTGCTTAGCAGCAATCCACCGGTAATCATTCCTGTCAGGTGAATCAACATTCCAATCTAAGTCTTCGGCCCAATACAGCGTATCCTCTTCCCATCGACAAACTGCTTGCAAAATGATGCTTAGCCCCGGATCAGCATTCCTTTCATCTTGCACCCAATTGAAGTCAACTACATCTTCAAACAGAATTTCTATTGCTGATGCTTTGGTAAACTGACTTTGAAACAGCATTTGCACAAAGGTTCGATTATCAAAATGCATGGACAACCGTTCATCTACAAACTCACGTGTTTGTATTGCCACCTCCTTGATACAACTGTCATGGAAACCTCTGAACACCTGCATTAGATGGTCAACATCAGTTTCGCTTCGTATAGCTATCCACATGTTTTACTGTCATAAAGCAATACTCATCTAAACTTCTCCTTCAGCAACTCTATCTCCACGGCGGGTGAGATTTTCTCGTAGAGGATGTGGTAGGCGGCGGAGGTGATGGGCATGTTTACTTGCAGCTTCTTATTCAGCTCGTAGATGCTTTTTACGGCGTAGTAGCCTTCGGCAATCATGTTCATTTCCATCTGCGCCGATTTTACGGAATAGCCGCGGCCCACCATGTTGCCGAAGGTGCGGTTGCGCGAAAACTGCGAGTAGGCCGTCACCAGCAGGTCGCCGAGGTAGGCGGAGCCGGACAGGTCCCGGGGTTGGGGATTGAGGGCGTGCACGAAGCGGCGGATTTCCTGCACCGCGTTGCTCACCAGCACCGCCTGAAAATTGTCGCCGTAGCCGAGACCGTGGGCGATGCCGCTGGTGAGAGCAATTATGTTCTTCATCACGGCGCAGTACTCGATGCCGTCGAGGTCGGCGGCGGGGTTGGCTTTCACGTAGCGGTTGCGCAGCAGCTGGCAAAAATCCTCGGCCAGCACCGGATCGGGCGAGCCGATGGTGAGGTAGCTCTGCTTTTCCAGCGCCACTTCCTCGGCGTGGCAGGGCCCGGCTATCACACCAAGCCGCGAGGGCGGCAGCCGGAAACGGTCGGCCACGTAATCGGTCACAAGCTGGTTTTTGCCCGGAATCATGCCTTTGATGGCCGAAATAATGCGCTTGTGCTTTAGCGCGTCGCGGTCCAGCTTGTCGAGCACGCCTTGCACGAAGGCGGCCGGCACCCCGAGCACCAGCCAGTCGGCATCGCGCACGGTATCTTCCAGATCCGTGGAGGGCGATACGCGCGTCAGGTCGTGGGCCACCGAGGAGAGGTAGCGTGGGTTGTGGCGGGTGGTGCGCAGGTGGTAGACGTCGTCTTTGGAACGTAGCCACCAGCCCACGCGGGCCCCGTTTTCGGCTAGAATCTTGGTGAGTGCAGTAGCCCAGGAGCCGCCGCCAATCATGGCTATTTTTTCCAAGGGAATTTTTTAGTGCTTGGGTGGTAGTGCGTGGTGCTTAGTTGGTAGTGCTTAGAGCCTATGCGAATAGGGTCTGTCATTCCGACGCAGGAGGAATCTGAAGGAAGTCGTTGGAGTAGATAACTCAGATTCCTCCTACGTCGGAATGACAAGGGCTTGGCCTAGTCGGACAGGCTCTTAGTGCCCGGCTGGTAGTGTTTGGCGCTTGCAGCTCAAAGCTTGCGGCCTAAATGTGCGAAGTTTCTTTTACAGACAAGCCCTTGACGACAACGCGGACGTCAAGGGCTTGCGGGTTTAGGTTGGCTTGTCGCTTGGCGGAGGAAGGATTGCCACGGGCTGCGCCCTCGCAATGACAGCCAACTAGGCACTAAGCACCAGGCACTACGCACTAATTACTTGCCGTCTTTCAGGGTTTCCTTATTGAGGCTTTTCGCGTCTTTCACCACCACGGGCTCGCCGTCTTTCAGTGTTTTGGCCACGGCCCGGAACGGACCACTCACCACTTGGTCGCCGACTTGCAGGCCGCTCAGGATTTCGATGTTCTGGAAGTCACTGATGCCGGTTTTAACGGGCGTGATGACGGCCTTGCCGTTGCGAATGACGAACACCACTTCCTGCACATCGGTGGGTTTCTTGGCTTCGGATGCCTCGGCCGGACCACCGCCCCCGCGGCTCACGCGCACGGCGGGTGCTTTGTTATCGGCATTGCCGGCCGCCATAACGCTGTCGGAGCGGGTAGTGACGGCGGCGAGGGGCACGCTCAGCACGCCCGTTTTGCGGTCGGTGATGATGTCGACGGAGGCCGTCATGCCCGGGCGGAAAGGCACCACGGTGCGGCCGTTGACGGTGCGCAGCAAGTGGCGGTACGACTCGGGCAGCAGCCGGATGCGTACCTCAAACTCGGTTACGGCTTCGGCCGTGAGGGCGTCTTTGGCCGTGTTGGCAATGCTGGTCACGAGGCCGCGAAACTTCTCGTCCTTGCTGGCATAGGAGTCCACTTCCACCAGCACCGAGTCGCCGAGGTGCACGTTGATGATGTCGTTTTCATTCACGTTCACGCGCACTTCCATCGAGTTGAGGTTGGCGATGCGCATGATTTCGGTGCCCGACATCTGCAAGGTGCCCACGACCCGCTCGCCCTTCTCCACGTTGAGCTTGCTCACGGTGCCGCTCACGGGCGCGTAAATGGTGGTCTTGTTCAGGTTACGGCGGGCATCATCGAGGCCGGCCTGGGCGCTCTGCACGTTGCTTTGCGCCGCCCGAATGCTGGCGCGGGCGCTATTGAGTTCCTCCTGCGAGGCGTCGTAGGCGGCTTTGGCGGCTTCATAGTCGGCTTGCGAAATCACCTTCTGCTTGTAGAGCGAGGCGTTGCGGCGGTAGGTGAGTTCGGTTTGCTTGGCGTTGGCAATGAGCTGCTGAAGCCGGGCCTGGCTTTGCCCCACGTTGGCGCGCTGCGTGTTCACGAGCGCCGACTGCTGGCTGACGAGGGCCTGGTAGTTGTCGGGGCGAATGCGGAGCAGTAGCTGGCCTTTCTTCACGGAGTCGCCTTCCTGCACGTACAGCTCAATGATTTCGCCCGACACGTCGGGCGAAATTTTCACTTCCGTTTCGGGCTGCACCTTGCCCGAGGCACTCACCTGCTCCACGATGTTGACGGTAGCGGCTTTAGCGGCCGTTACCTCGGTGCCCGCCGGCTTGCCCCACCAGCCTTGTTTCTTCCCCACCACGTAGCCTCCAATCATCACGATCAAGAAGGCTAGCAGGATATACAGTAAGCGGTTATTCTTCATTTAGATGAATGCGTGAGTGGGTGAATGGGCAAATGAGTGAGTGGCTAAGCGGGCCAAAGTTATTCACTCATTCGCTCATTCACCCATTCACGCGTTGAACTACAGCGCCAGTGGCCGGCCCTCGTAGAAGTCCAGGACTTTGCGGCGGAAGATAAACTCGTACTTGGCCTGAATCATGGTTGATTCGGCGGCCGTGAGGTTGTTTTTGGCGATGTTAAACTCGGTACCGTTGAGGAGGCCGTTGTTGAAGCGGATTTCGGCGTTGCGGTACGCCGTAGTAAGGGCTTCCACCTGGCGCTTGGCCGAACTGAACTTGCGCTGCGCCGCCAGGGCGTCGGCATAGGCCTGCTGAATGCTCTGCCGGAGTGTGAGGCGGGCCTGCTCGGCGTTTACCTCGGCCTGCTGCACGCTAATGAGGGAGCGTTGCACGTTGGTGCGGGCCTGCAAGCCGTTGAGGATGGGAATATTGAGCGTAAACTGCAACTGGCGCCCCAGGTTCTGGTCTAGCTGGTCCCAGTAGCTCTGCGGCAAGCTGGTGGTGTTGCGCTGGTAGGTGCGGACGGTGAGCGGGGTTTCGCCACCCGTCGGGTTTTGCACGAAAAACGTGGTGGTCCGGGGAATGGAATCATTGCCAATGGAAGTCACGGTGCGGGCCGAGGAATAACCCGAGAAGAGGCTGGCGGCAAAGGTCAGGCGGGGCAGATAGCCGCCGCGGGCCACGTCGACCCCAATCTGGGCGCTGCGCACGCGCATGTCGGCCGTCTTGATTTCCGGCAGCCGGCCCAGTGCCGACTGGTACAGGTCGTTGAGGTTTTCGCTGAGCGGGGCCTGCTCGTCGGGGTCGGGCAGGTCGGGCACCTGAATCTGAAAGCCGGCCTGCTCGGCTGGGTCCAGGTTGAGGAGCTGCATGAGTTGCAGGCGGGCAATGTCGCGCTGGTTCTGGGCCGTAATAACGTTCAACTCGTCGGACGCCTGCTGGGCCAGAATATCGAGCAGGTTGCTTTCGGCCACGCTGCCCGCGCGCAGCAGCTTGCGCGTGCGGTCCACCTGCTGCACGTCGCTGTTGACGCGCACTTGGTTGGTGCGCACCAATTCCTCGCTCAGCATGAGCTGGAGATATTGCGAAGCCACGTTGAGCGAGAGGTCGTTGCGCGACTTCTCAATGTCGCCGAGGCTGGCCTGGTAATCCAGCGTGTTGCGCTTGATGGTGTTGCGCAGCTGAAACCCCTGAAACAACACAATCTGCGTGTTTCCCGAGAAGTTGTTGGAGCGGGTCGTCTGGTTTTGAAACTCAAACGTCAGCGGGTTTACGCTCTGCCCATAGTTCCAGGTCTGAGTGCCATTCAGGCCAGCCGTGGGCAACAAAGCAGCTTTGCTTTGCCGGAGCACGGCGTTGTTGTTTTTGGCCGTAAGCTCGTCTCGGCGCACGGTCAGGTTGTGTTCCAGCGCATAATCCACGGCCCGTTGCAGCGTCCAGGGGCCGCCGGCGGGAGTTGGTTGCGCCAGCGCCCCGGCCGGCGGCTGGGTGGGCGCGGTAGTAGGCTTGGTTTGGGCCGCAACGGGCTGGGCGGCCAGCAACAAAGCGGCCAGCCCGGCCAGGGCCAGGGTACGCGGCAGCAGCGTAGCGGTTGGTTTCATAGGATGGTGGCTCTTGAAGTCGGGTGTGGTGTGAGACGGCGCGGCGTAGCTAGGTCTACCTTATATAGGTAACGTAACGCGGCCAAGGCGCCTTAATCAATCGTGGGGATGTAGGTGACGCGGTGCACCCAGCTAAGCTGGCGCAGGTATTCGAGGGTGATATCCTTGATGGCGGAGTCCATTTCGATGAACTGCCGGGCCACGTCGTTCTTGCCTTTCCGCGATACGAGCATGGTGGCGATGTTGCAGTCGTCGTGGGCGATAACCGAGGCAATAAAGGCAATGGAGCCCTTGGCGTCGTCGGCGTCGAGGATGAGCGTGTGCAGGCTGCCGGAGAAATCGGCCGGAAACCCATCCACTTCCACCACCCGAATCACGCCCCCGCCCCGGCTCTGGCCTAGCATTTCTACGGCCTGGCCGGTGCGCTCGTCGCGCAGCTGCACCCGAATGGTGTTGGGGTGCATGGTGGAGGCATTGCCCACGCTCTGAAACGTGTACTGCAACCCGGCTTCTTTGGCGTGGTCGAAGGCTTCGCGGATGCGCACGTCGTCGGTGTTCATACCCAACAAGCCCGCCACGATGGCGCGGTCGGAGCCGTGGCCTTCGTAGGTGCGGGCGAAGGAATTGTAGAACGTGATGGTGGCGTGGGTGGGCACACTGCCCAGGATACGAATGGCGGCCCGCGCGATACGGACGACACCGGCCGTGTGGGACGAGCTGGGTCCTATCATGACGGGCCCAATCATGTCGAATATGCTGCTTTTCTCGGCCATAGACGGCGGTAAAGGTAGAGTATTAGGGCTGGAAAGCAACGCGTAAGCACCCACCAGTTGGCCCCAGGCCAGCCTGCTTGGGCGGTACTTCGCTCAAAGATGCCGCCACCCGGCCGGGGGTTGCCTGGACTTGGCAGATTCACTGGGTTTTTCGTTCCTTGTAGGGAATTCCCCACCCCCTTTCCACCCACTCCACCCCGCATGTCCACCCCCGAGGACGAATTTTCGCCCGCCGTTTTTGAGCAGCTGCGCCGATTGCAGGCCAAGTATGCCGCTGATAGCCAGGATCTGGCCGCCTACCTCGAAGGCCTCTACTACGCCGACTACATTAATTATTGGGATTACATCGGCCTCGACACGCTGCTGAGCCTGCAACGCCCGCTCACGAAGATTCCCGACGAGAAAATCTTCATCATGTACCACCAGATTACGGAGCTCTACTTCAAGCTCTGTCTCTGCGAGTACGAGCAGATCGGCGACTTGCAGCAGCCCACGCTGGAGGAGCTGACGCTGCGCCTGGGCCGCATCAACCGCTACTTCGAGAACCTCATCGACTCGTTCGACGTGATGGTGGACGGCATGGACAAGCAGCAGTTCCTGCAATTCCGCATGGCGCTGATGCCAGCCTCTGGGTTTCAGAGCGTGCAGTACCGCATGATCGAAATTGCCAGCACCGACCTCAACAACCTGCTCGACAAGGAAAAGCGCCGCCTGCTGGGCGAAGCCGCCGCCCACGACGAGCTGATGGGCTGCATCTACTGGAAGGCCGGGGCCACGGTAGAAGACACTGGCGCAAAAGCCCTTACCCTCATTCAGTTCGAGCAGAAATACACCCAGCAGTTGGTGGAGCACGCCGCCCAGTTCCGCCACCGCAACGTGTGGAGCGTGGTGCAGCGCCTGCCCCTGGAGGAGCAACAGCACCCCCGCCTGCTGCGCCTGCTCAAGCAGCTCGACGTGAACGTAAACGTGAACTGGCCGCTGATGCACTTCAAGTCGGCGGTGCGCTACCTAGAGCGCCACCCGACGGCCGTACCCGCCACCGGCGGCACCAACTGGAAGAAGTACCTGCCGCCCAAGTTCCAGCGCCGCATCTTCTACCCCCAGCTCTGGACGGAGAAGGAGCTAGAAGACTGGGGCAAAGGCTGGGTGGAAAGCATTCTGGAGGACACCGTGCGGACGTAGGCCGTAGCGCGAAGCTCCGGCTTCGCGCATCGTTGCACGATGTCGTTGAACAGGCATTATCCAGGCGGCGCGGACGATGCGCGAAGCCGGAGCTTCGCGCTACGGCCTACCTCCAAGTTGCAAACCCAGGCAGCGCATACACCACCGCTCAGCCCCGGAGGGGCGGCATATCGGTAGAAAGAAAGTAGCAGAGAAGAACCAAGCCCCGTAGGTAGGGGCGGCACAAGTCGTTGGACGGTTGGTGTCGCCCCTACGGGGCTTTACCCAACCGCACAATCTTATTTTCTACCGACATGCCGCCCCGCTGGGGCTACGGCCGGGCACCGCAGGGTGCATGAGCCGACGGGAGCCCTGAGTGCAGCGGCTAACGTCGGGCAGCCGCCAAGTTGCAGACACAAGTTGGGCGGTAGAGCGTTGAAGAAGGCAACTTGGGTGTTCAAGTTGCCTTCTTCAACATTAAATATGCCTTCTTATACGCTTAAGTCGGCGTCTTGAACACTAAAGTTGCCGTCTTGGACGCTCAAGTCGCCGACTTGAACATCAAATATGCCGTCTTGAACACTAAAGTTGGCGACTTGAACACTAAAGATGCCAACTTGAGTGTTCAAGTTGGCATCTTTAGTGTTCAAGTCGGCGAATTGAACGTGAAAGATGCCGACTTACATATTCCGAGTGGGAACTTGGTGAATATCAGCAATAGCCATATATTCAACTCATTCATTCACTTCACCCCCTACTTCCTATGGCCAAAGCACGTATTCCTTTGCCTACAAATCCTGAGCAACAACTGGAGCTGGGCGCCGCCATCTACGCCAGGCACCAGGCCGACGGCAGCAGCTCGCCGCTGGCTGGTATCAATGCCGAATGGGCCGCCCTCGGCCCCAAGCTGACACCGGCCCTAGAGGCCCACGAGCGGGCCGAGCGGCTGCGCAAGCAGATGGAAGCCGCCTACGAAGAGCGCGACAAAGCCGCCGAAGAAACCCTCCGCCTCATTCAACGCTCGCGCGACATCCTCGAAGGGCACTATGGTCCCGACAACGTCCGCAAGCTCGGCGACCACGGCTTCACCGTTGATGATTCCCGCCGCACCCCCACCGATACCTGAGTTGGCGCGGCGGCTTTCAGCCCGCTACTGTTCACGAAAACGCCCCGGTTGCTACGAGCAGCCGGGGCGTTTTGCTTGGTGGCGAGAAACCGTTGCCAAAGGTAAACTCCTACTTGGCAGCGCCGCTAATGGTGAACTCCGCCTGCGTGTTTTCCCAGGCCAAACGGATGGGGCCGCTGGCGTTGGCGGTAATGAGAAACTGCTCCACGGGCTGGGCCAGCTTGGTGGGCTTCACCTTGATGCGCAGCGCGTCTTCGCCTGATTTATACTCGTATGCGCCCCACTGCTTGAACTCCCGATTGAAGATGATGGTCCACTCGTCGGGGCCAGGAATGGTGAACAGGGCGTACTGGCCGGCGGGCAGGGTTTGACCGTTGATGAGGGCAGCTTTTTCCACTTTGATGGTAGTAGCCTCGTTGGCGCCGGTGCGCCACACTTCCCCGAAAGGCACCAGCTTGCCGAACACCGGGCGGCCCTTAACCGACGGCCGGCTGTAATCGATGGTAACCGGCACGCCGTTGACGGTGGCCGTGACGGTAGCGGGCGGGCTGGGCCGTTTGGACTTGTCTTCGGGCTTCTTGGCAGTGGTCTGGCCCTGCGCGAAGGCCGGGCCAACCAGCAGCAGGAGCGCCAACAGCCAGCAAGCGGAAAGCAGACGGAAGAGAGCAGGCTTTTTCATGGGTAGAGAGTGAGAGTGAAGGGTGATGAAAAGAGAAAGGCGCGTACGGCGGAATTGTTCAGATGAGCTTCTCTTAATCGCCAGATGATAAGGAGCGAAAACGCCAACGAGTGCCGGGCAGGCGGCTTTCCGCCGCCCACCCGGTCGAAGCAAGCTGACGTTGGGCCATCCTCAATCTAGCGGCCTCGTTCAAACGGCGGGCGGCGAGAAGCCGCCTGCCCGGATGAAGCACTACGGCAACCCCATCGACGCCCGAAAAAAGAAACTGTTGCTTCCGCTTCCCCCGAAGCCTTCCCCGCAGCCCAGTCGCCCCCAAAAGAGCCGACCGACAATTCTTCATTCCTCATTCTTCATTCTTCATTCATACGCGACGTGTCGCGGGTGTCGGGCATGCGTAGGTACACCAGCAGCGAAATAGCCGCGCAGGCCGTAACGTACCAGTAAAACCAGCCCTCCACGCCCCGGCTCTTGGCCAGCAGGGCCACGTACTCGGCCGAGCCGCCGAAGAGGGCCACCGTGAGAGCGTAGGGTAGCCCCACGCCCAACGCCCGGATTTCGGTGGGAAACAGCTCAGCCTTCACCACGGCATTGATAGACGTGTAGCCGCTCACGACCACCAAGGCCAGCACCAGCAGCCCAAACGCCACGCCGGGGGTGGCGGCCCGCCCCAGTGCCGTCAGAACGGGCACCGTGCCGAGCGTAGCGCCCACCCCAAAAAACAGCAGCACCGGCCGCCGCCCCACCCTATCCGACAGCGCCCCCAGCAAGGGTTGCAGCAGCATAGCCACGCCCAGCGCCCCAAACGAGACGAGCGTTGCCTGGTCTTTGCTGAAGCCGGCCGTATTGACCAGAAACTTCTGCGTGTACGTCGTGAACGTGTAGAACACCACCGTGCCGCCCAGCGTGAGGCCCACCACGGTCAGCACCTCGCGCGGGTGGCGCAGCAGTATGGTGAGTTTGCCGGGCGCGGCGGCCGCTGGGGCCGTGGCTTGGGTGGTTTGCTGGGTGAAGGCGTCGGTCTCTTCCATCGTGCGGCGCAGATACAACGCCACCAGCGCCGCTCCGGCCCCAATAGCAAAGGGCACGCGCCAGCCCCAGGCTTGCAGCTCAGCGGGGCTCAGTACCTGCTGCAAGCCAATCTGCACGAACAAAGCCAGCAGCTGCCCCGCAATCAGGGTTACGTACTGGAAGCTGGAAAAGAAGCCCCGGTTGCGTTGGTCGGCCATTTCGCTGAGGTAGGTGGCCGAGGTGCCGTACTCGCCGCCCACGCTCAAGCCTTGCAGCAGCCGCGCCAGCACCAGCAGCACCGGCGCCGCCACCCCAATCTGGCTATAGGTGGGCGTGAGGGCAATGAGCAAAGAGCCGCCGCACATGAGCAGCACCGAAGCCAGCAGCGCAGCTTTGCGCCCGGCCCGGTCGGCGTAGCGGCCCATGAGCCAGCCGCCGAGGGGCCGCATCAGAAAGCCTACCGCGAAAATGGCCGCCGAGTTGAGCAGCTGCGCCGTTTGGTCGCCGGCCGGAAAGAAGGCCGGCGCGAAATACAGCGCGAAGGCCGAGTACACGTACCAGTCGTACCATTCCACCAGGTTGCCCACGGAGCCACTGAAGATGGAGCGGATGCGGGAGGCCATGCTGCGGCCCGTCGGCGCGGGAGAAGACGTCGTGTGCATGGCGCAAAGTAGCACTCCGCCGTGTAGCATAAGGCTCATTGGCCGCTTTTCTCATAAACTGGCCGCCCGCCACTCTACCGCCGCCTGCGTACCTTCGGGCCGCTGTTCTTTGTTTGATTTCAGTCAGACGGCGTAAGGTTTTCGGGTAATACCGGAATGAAAAGGGAACCGGGTGCGAATCCCGGACAGACGCGCTACTGTAAGTACCCTACGGTTTTCACCTGCTACAGCCCATTGGCTGGCCCGCCAGGCCAGCTGAGAAGGGCGGTGACAACTGGTACGAGTCAGGAGACCTGCCTTCCGCTGCGTTGATGAGGCTGCCTGCGCGATACAGGGTCTTATCGGGTACTTACGCGCTGTTGGGGCGCGGCTTGCGGGGCAGGCCGGGGCCGGAGTGTGTCTATGGTATTCGGATAGTCCTGGTTATGGCGAGGTAGCGCGAAGTCAGGCGGGGCCGGTGGTTTCCTCCGTCTTTTCACCTTTCCTTCTTCTTATGACTTCGCTCGACGAAAAAATTGCCGCCGCCGAAACGCGCATCTTCAAAGCTGTTTTCCCCAACACCACCAACCACTACGACACCCTGTTCGGCGGCACCACCCTGCACATGATGGACGAGGTAGCCTTCATTACGGCCACCCGCTTCAGTCGCCTCAAAATGGTAACCGTATCCTCCGACAAAGTGGATTTCACCCACCCAATCCCAGGCGGCACGCTCGTGGAGTTGATTGGCCGCGTGGAGCACGTGGGCAATACCAGCCTCAAGGTGCGCGTGGAGCTGTTCGTGGAGCAGATGTACTCCGAAGAGCGCGTAAAGGCCGTTTCCGGCCTGTTCACCTTCGTCGCCATCGACCACGATAAGCGCCCGGTGCGTATCCTGCCGGGCTAGCCGCTAGTGACAGTTAGCTGGCTTGGTTGGGCGGTGTTTGGGGCCGACGTGAACCGGGAAAACTCTTTAGATAATCCCTGGGGGCGTGGGCTGCGTATAAGGCCTCACGCGAAACCTCAGCAATAAAAGTCCCGTTTCACAACACAAGCTTATTTTAAGCACTCCGGCTGAACCTTCTGGCTAATGAGCTGGGTTTAGAGTGCCAACCGTCACCTGACTTCTCCTCTACCCAATGGATCAGCAGCAGAACGACAATATCACTGCCCGTTTGGAACAATCATTTAAAGAGGCCGATCAGGCCCGCGAAGAGCTTACCGAATCCACCTACAACTCCATAGCCGCCAACTGCGACCTGCTGCACCACGGCTTGGTTAGCGCCAAAGGCCTCGAAACCACCACCGAGATGTACCGCTACATGCTCGGTAAGCTGTTGCGCAACAATTCCGGCGAGGTGCGGATTCAGGTTCTCGAAACTTTCAACCAGGCCATGGAACAGTTCTGGCCGCACAAAAACAACTCGAACGGCGCGGCGGAACTACCGCAGTAGCCGGCCCTGTTTTCCTGCTTAAGCATGCCCGCCTTTCTGCACTAGCTGCGGAGAGGCGGGCTTCATTATGTGGGCTAATGATTTGGCAAAACAATGTGGCACGGACTTCAGTCCGTCGCCGTGTACAGTGCGCAAAAGGGAGAACCAAGGGAGTGGGTTGTTCTGTTACTTGGGCGGGTAAGGGGCTACGGACTGAAGTCCGTGCCACACACGCTAGGCACTTCCCCGGCCGGCTGCTTACTTTTGTAATTCCCGTTTTTGCTTCGGTCAAAAGGATAACCACCTTTCACCTTCTTCATGTCTGCTTCCCTTTGTGAGATTGAAGTGCTGCTGCCCCCGGCCGTAGCCTACGACGAATTTGCGCGCTACCGCGCGCTACTAGAGGCCGCCGGCCTCCAACCCGGCCAAGCCGATTTTGTGCACCTGCGCAAACGCTCCATCGACGCGCGCGGCCGGCAGCCCCTGGTGCGCCTGCGGGCCGATATCTACCAAACGCCCCCACCCGCTGACCTGTTTGGTCCCTGGTTTCAGTATGCCGATGTAAGCAAGGCCCGTCGCTCCGTACTCATCGTGGGGGCTGGGCCGGCTGGTTTGTTCGCGGCCCTGCGCTGCATAGAGCTAGGGCTGAAACCCATAGTGCTGGAGCGCGGCAAAGATGTCCGCACCCGCCGCCGCGACCTGGCCGCGCTCAACAAAGAGCACCTCGTCAACCCCGATTCCAACTACTGCTTCGGCGAAGGCGGCGCGGGCACCTATTCCGACGGCAAGCTCTACACCCGCGCCACCAAGCGCGGCGACGTGGGTCGCATCTTGCGCCTGCTGGTGCAGCACGGCGCCACCCCCGATATTCTGGTCGATGCCCACCCCCACATCGGCACCAACAAGCTGCCCTACGTGGTGGCCGCCCTGCGCGAAAGTATCCGGCAGGCCGGCGGCGAGGTGCGCTTCGATACGCGGGTTGATGACCTTATCCTGGAAAACAACCACCTGCGCGGCGTCGTCACGGCCCGCGGCGAGGCCCTGGAAGCCGATGCTGTGATTCTGGCCACCGGCCACTCGGCCCGCGACATTTACGAGCTGCTGCACCGGCGCGGCGTGCTCATCGAGGCCAAGCCATTTGCGCTGGGCGTGCGCGTGGAGCACCAGCAGGAGCTGATTGACCGCGCGCAGTACCGCCTCAGTGAGCGGGGCGCACTGCCAGCGGCCTCGTACTCCTTGGTGCACCAAACGCAGTGGCAGGGCAGGCAGCGGGGCGTATTTTCGTTTTGCATGTGCCCCGGCGGCTTCATTGTGCCGGCGGCCACGGCGCCCGGCGAGGTGGTGGTAAATGGCATGAGCCCCAGCCGCCGCGACTCGCGCTTCGCCAATTCGGGCATTGTGGCGGCCGTGGAGCTGGAAGATATGGACCTGCGCCAACACGGTGCTTTGGCTGGGCTGCGGCTGCAACAGGAAATAGAGCGGCGCGCCTGCCACGTGGCCGGTGGTACGCAGCTCGCCCCCGCCCAACGCCTCGGCGACTTCCTAAAAGGCACCGTCTCGCAGGAACTGCTGGAAACTTCCTACCAACCCGGCCTGGTGCCCGTGGCGATGGACGAGGTGCTAGGCGCTGGCTTGGCGGAGCGACTGCGGCAGGGATTTCAGAATTTCGGGCAGAAGATTCCGGGCTATGCTACCAACGCCGCTCAGATAGTAGGTGTGGAAAGTCGCACCTCTTCCCCCGTCCGCATTCCGCGCGACCGGGACACGCTGCAACACCCCATAGTACGCGGCCTGTTTCCCTGCGGCGAAGGCGCAGGCTACGCGGGCGGCATCGTATCGGCGGCCATGGATGGCGAGCGGTGCGCCGAGGCGGTGGCGGTATTGCTTAATGGTTAAATGGTTGCATTGTTAAATGGTTGACTGTTCAACGAGCCATCAGAACGACCAACCATTTAACCATTAAGCAATGCAATCATTCAATACGCCATTTAACAATTAAGCCCTTTAGCCGTTAAATATCCCATGAAAAAGACCCTCGTTCTTGGTGCCAGCGACAACCCGGCCCGCTATTCCTACCGCGCGGTGCACCAACTCAAAAACCACGGCCACGAGGTAGTGCCCGTAGGTATCCGGAAAGGCCAGGTGGCCGGGCTCGACATTCATACCGACCGGCCCGTGGATGCTGATGTTGATACCGTGACGCTCTACGTAGGCCCGCAGAACCAGCCCGCTTGGTACGACTATATTCTGGATCTGAAGCCTAACCGCATCATCTTCAACCCCGGCACCGAAAACCCCGAATTGGAGCAGATGGCGCAGCAGCGGGGCATCCGGACGGAAGAAGCCTGCACGTTGGTTCTGCTTTCTATTGGGCAATACTAGCGCCGGCAGCACGGGTTCCAACCTGTGCTGGCCACCGCAAAAAAGCCTCTGCACGCAGCGTGCAGAGGCTTTTTTCATGAGCTAAACTTATCTGTATGCCAGGGACTTGCTCTATTGATTCAGCATAAAATGAAGCCTACGTCGCTTTTTTTCTCGTCGTGAGGCAACCCACCCCCGAAAGGTTGCATCTTCCCCGCCAAACGCCCTGCTTTTGTTCTGAACTCTACTCAACCAACCGTGACTGAAGCTGACCTCATCGCCGCCTGCCGCCAAGGCAGTGGCCGCGCCCAGAAGCTGCTCTACGAGCGGTTTGCGGGCCTGATGCTGGGGGTATGCCTGCGCTACCTGCGCCGCCGCGAGGATGCCGAAGAGGCCATGCTCGGGGGCTTCGCCAAGGTATTTCGGGCCCTCGACCAGTACCGGCACGAAGGCAGCTTCGAGGGTTGGATTCGGCGGATTATGGTGAACGAGGCCCTTGGGCAGCTGCGCCGCAAGGAGCCCCTGCACCTGGCCATCGACGACCTCACCTACGACGTGCCCGCCACGGCCGCCGAAGCCGAAAGCCAGCTCAACGCCGCCGACATGCTGGCGCTGCTGGCCGACCTGCCCGCCGGCTACCGCACGGTATTCAACTTGTACGCCCTGGAGGGCTACACCCATCCCGAAATCGGCGAGCTGCTCGGTATTTCGGAGGGCACAAGCAAGTCGCAGCTCAGCAAGGCGCGGGCCATGCTCCAGCGCCGCCTCGTGGCGGCCAGCCAAACCGCCGCCTCATCTTCTACCTCCTCACCCAAAGAGCTTTATGCAACCGGAAGATATTGATAAGCTGTTCCGGGACCGTCTCTCGGACCACGCGCCCACTCCCCCGGCCTACCTCTGGAACCAACTCGAAGGAGAGCTGCAACCCGCCCAAAAGCGCCCCGTGCTCTGGATGTGGGCCGCCGCGGCCAGCGTCGTGCTGCTGCTCGTGACGGGCGTAGTGTGGCTGCAAACTGGTTTTGTAGCCAGCAACGGTACGGGCACAATAGCCACGAACTCCCGCCCAGCGAAATCCGGGCGGCCCCACGCGATTCAGCCTGACGCCGCGCAACCCGAAAAAAATTCGGTGGCCGCCACACCCCAGGCAACCCCATCTCAGCCGCTGGTATCTAACCCCTCAGAAGCCGCCGCAGCCAAGGCCCCAGTGAAACAAGAATTGGAGGCGCGCCCCCCGAAGACGCAGCAGCTGGCCACTGCTACGGTTCCCGGCAGCCGCTCCCGGCGCGTAGCTCCCACAACAAACGCTGCTACTCGCCGCGCCACGCTAAAGAATGTAACGGCCCCCGAAGCAGTGGCGGCCCTCGCGCCGAAGACGCAACCGGAGCGTCCTTCGCCCGCGCTGGAACCGCTGCCCGAACCCCAGCAATTACCCACTATGGCCCTGGCCGCCGCGCCGGCGCCCGTACCCGCTGGAGCTATTGAGGTAGAAGTTCGCCGCAGCAACGAGTCGGTGGCCGTGGCTACTACGACCGATTCCCGGGAAGCTAGCTCGCGGCCGAAGCTAGGCAGCTTACTGCTCCGACAGGCCCGCAACGCGGTGTGCGGCGACCGGGTGAGCCTCACGGAGGCTGGCCTGCCCGAAACGGTGACGGTGCAAGCCCGCGTGGCGGGTCGCACGCTCACCAAAGTAATTCAACTCTAACTCTCTCCTTTGTTTTTCTTCGTCATGAAACGCCTCCCCGCTCTGCTGGCTGCCTTGCTGCTGCTGGCCATAGCCGTGCCTTCTGCGGCTCGCGCTACCCACCTCGACGACACGATTCTGGTGAAACTGCCCAACCAGGCCACCATGACCTTGTTCGTAAAAAACAAGCAGCAGCTCCGCGAGCTGCGCAATTACCGCCTCGACTCGCTGATGATTCTGCTCGACCAGTACATCACGAAGGCCGAAGCCGCCGGTAAAAACTCCACCTCGGAGCAGGTGACGATGGAGTTTTATCCGGCCAAAGACCAGCC
The DNA here is from genome assembly GCF_057808495.1 of Hymenobacter sp. M1-2. Classification (NCBI taxonomy): domain Bacteria; kingdom Pseudomonadati; phylum Bacteroidota; class Cytophagia; order Cytophagales; family Hymenobacteraceae; genus Hymenobacter; species Hymenobacter sp. M1-2. Next base: position 90,506 of record NZ_JBTYZO010000003.1, on the reverse strand, counting down.
GGGCAAGCAAGTGCCAGAACAAATCCGCATTACGGTGCGCGGCGAAGACAACACGCCCCGCCGCGGCGACAAGGTGGAAGTGAGCATGGGCCGCCTGTTTGGGGTGAAGGTGGAAGAAAACAGCGACGGCAAGGGCAGCGACCGAGTGTCGGTGCACCTGGGTAGCAGCGCTAAGGACGACTCCCTGGCCAGAGCCCGGCGCCAAGCACACTCGGACCGCTCCGGCCACGGCGACTTTGGCATCGACCTGGGCCTGAACACGCTGGTCAACAAGCAGGAGATGGCGGGGGAACCGGGGTTTGACCTCCGCAGCACCGGCTCCCGCTACATAAGCTTGAACTGGCACTACATTCAGCGCATTGGGGGCCGCCGCAGCCCACTCTACATCGTAACCGGTCCGGAACTGTCGTTCAACAACTACATGCTCGACAACAACGCGCGCTTCCTGGCACCCGACAGAGTCACAACAGTCAGCAAGGAGCCGGTGTTAAGCCTGGAAAAAAGCAAGCTGGCGACTACCGTCATCAACCTGCCCATCATGCCGGTTCTCAACTTCCACGACGACAAGCACAACAGCACCTTCCGCGTTGGGGCCGGCGGCTTTGTGGGCTACCGCTTGGCCTCGCACACCAAGCTTAAATACGAAGACGAAGGCCGCACCCGCAAAGACAAGGACCGGGGCTCCTTCAACCTCGAAGACTTCCAGTACGGCGTGCAGGGCGTTATTGGGTTACGTAGCGTCACGCTCTTCGCCAAGTACAACCTGAACGAGCTGTTCAAGGAAGATCGGGGCCCGCAGGCCCAGACATTCAGCTTCGGTCTTTCCCTCATTTCCTTCGGACGTTTCGATTAAGAAAGAGCCGTATTCCGCCTGCGAGGCTTCTGCGTGGCCACTCTGCCGCTGGTAAGCCAAGTTTCGTTTCCTAAACCACTACGCCCTTGATATCCGTGCTGATGTCAAGGGCTTAGTGATTTTTTAGGTGGTAGATAAAGCTAATAACGTGTAGGGCGAGCTCAGGAAAATGCCCGTGATGCAGCAACGTTGCGCAGCAAGTACGTCCTGAAGGCGGAGCAATTGCTTGTTGCTGCTATGTTGCTTGCGGGCTGCTTTAGAGTAGTGCGCATGTTGTATCTTGCTTGTCCACGTGGCTCTCGATTTTTACGCCGTTGAACGTTCAGCTTCCTTCTGCCCCCGATTCTTCTTCCCCAGCGCAGGAGTCGGAAACCCTCTACCAGGTCTTCGAGCAGACGCCGGCGGCTATTTGTTTGTTGCGGGGGCCTGAACATCGCTTTGCGTACTACAACCGAGCCTACCAGGCCTTATTTCCCGGCCGCACTATGCACGGCCGTTCCGTGGCCGAGGCGCAGCCCGAGGCCGTTACCCAGGGCTTCGTGGCTCTGCTCGACCGCGTGTACCAAACCGGCGAAACCTTCTTCGGCCAGGAAATGCTCCTCGCCATCGACCCGCGCGACGGCGGCCCGCCCAAGGAGATATATTTCAATTTCACCTATCAAGCGTACCTCGAGAAGGGCCACATCGTGGGCATTTCCGTGTTTGCTTACGACGTGACCGAGCAAGTGCGCAGCCGCCAGGAAGCGGAAAGCCAGCGCCGCCTGCTGCACACACTCTACGCCGAAGCCCCCGTGCCCATCGCCGTGTTCGACGGGCCTACTTGGATCTACCAGCTGGTCAACCCGGCGTACCAGCGGGTGTTTCCCGGTCGCGCTTTGCTAGGCAAACCCCTGCTCGAAGCGCTGCCCGAACTCGCCAACTCGTCGATACCCGCTATTCTGGAGCAGGTGTACCGCACGGGCGAAGCGTTTTCGGCGCGGGAGATGCCGCTTTGGCTGGCCCGGCACGACGGGGCACCCCCCGAGGAAATCTATGGCTCGTTTACCTGCCAGCCCCGCCGCAATGCCCAGGGAGAGGTTGAAGGGCTCGTGTTTTTTGCCACCGACGTCACGGAGCAGGTCCGCGACCGGCAGCAGGCCGAGCAGAGCGAAGCACGCTTCCGCCGGCTGGCCGAAGCTACCCCGCTGGTGGTATGGGAGGCCGATGCGCAGGGCCGTACCACCTACCTGAGCCCCCGGTGGGAGCAGGTTGCCAGCACGGCCCACGGGCAGGGCCTCGGCTGGCAGCACTTCACGCACCCCGATGACCAGCAGCCGGTGCTGGAAGCGTGGCTGGAAGCCGTACGAACCCACCAGCCTTTTCAAGCGGAGGTGCGCCTGCGCTTAGCCGCCACCGGCGAGTACCGCTGGCACCTCGACCGCGCCGTGCCCGTGCGCGATGCCGCCGGCCAGGTTGCGCAGTGGGTGGGAGCAGCCATCGACATCCACGAACTCAAGCATTTGCAGCAGACCCTGCTGGAAAGCGAGCAGTATTTCCGGCAGATGGCCGACCACGTGCCCGCCATGCTCTGGGTGACGGACCCTCAGGGGCAGTGCACCTACCTCAACCAGCAATGGTATGCCTTCACTGGTCAGAACGAAGCCGAAGCCCTCGGTTTGGGCTGGCTCACGGCCGTGCACCCCGACGACGTAACCGCCACGGCCAACACCTTCATGGAAGCCAACGCCAACCGCGCGCCCTTCCGGCTGCTGTACCGCTTACGCCGCCGCGACGGGCATTATCGCTGGACCCTCGATGCGGCGCTGCCGCGCTTCAATGCCACCGGCGAGTACGAAGGCTTTGTTGGGACCGTGCTGGACGTGCACGAGCGCCAACTCGGCGAGCAAGCCCTGCGGCGGCTCACGCAAAAGCTCCGTACGGCCCGCGACGAAGCCCAGGCGCTCAACCACGAACTGCGCACCACCAACGAGCAGCTCGTCCGCACCAACATCGACCTGGATAACTTCATTTACGCCGCCTCCCACGACCTGAAAGCGCCCATCGCCAACCTCGAAGGACTGGTAGACGCGCTGCACACCCAACTGCTGACCGACAGCACGCCAACTCCGGAGGCCGACACCTTGCTGGGCATGATGCTCGGGTCGGTGGACCGGCTCAAGCGCACCATCGACTACCTAACCGACGTCACCAAGCTGCAAAAGGAGCACGACCAGCCCTTTACGCAGGTCGATTTGCACGCTATGATTGAGGACGTACGGTTGGACCTCCAGTCGCTCGTGCAGCAAACCGGCGCCCAGCTCGACATCAACCTGGGGGACTGCCAGACCGTGGCGTTTTCGGCCCGCAATCTGCGTTCCGTGGTGTACAACCTGCTCAGCAACGCCCTCAAGTACCGCCACCCAGACCGGCCACCACACGTGCAGTTGCGCTGCCACGAGCAGGAACACTACACGGTGTTGTCGGTGCAGGATAATGGGCTGGGCCTCACGCCTACGCAGCAGGCGGAGCTATTCGTGATGTTTCGGCGCCTGCACGCCCACGTCGAAGGCTCCGGCATCGGCTTGTACATGGTGAAGCGCACCGTAGAGAATGCTGGAGGCAAAGTGGAAGTGGCGAGCGAACCAGGCGAGGGCTCCACGTTTTCCGTGTACTTCCGCCGTTGAGGTCCGTATAGTCTGGTGCGCTGCCTACGAGCCCGGCAAATAGCGGGCAGCGAGCAAACAGCCTATTCATGAAGAAATTGTCCAGCGTCTTGTTGGTCGACGATGATCAGACGACCAACTACTTGAACGAGTTGTTGCTCCACCGCTTGGATGTGGCCGAGCATATTTTCGTGGCCCTCGACGGCCAGCAGGCCCTCACGCAGTTAGCACTGCGCTGCGAGCCGCCCACTCCCACGTGTCCGGCGCTCATTCTGCTCGACGTGAACATGCCCGGCATGAACGGCATCCAGTTTCTGGAAGCCTACCAGCACCTGCCCCTGACGCACCGCCAGGCCATCATCGTCGTGATGCTCACCACCTCACTGCACCCGCACGATGTGGAGCGGGTGAGCCAATTCCCCATCAACGGGTTTCTGAACAAGCCTCTGAACGCCCAAAAAGTAAACGACCTGCTCCAGCAGCACTTCGGCTGGGACCCCTCGGCTTCGTGAACCAAGCCCTGGCATGGCTGAGGGCTCACCCATTCCGATGAAAATTATCCAGCAGAATGGCGGCCGAAATGGCGACGTTGAGACTTTCGGCCTGGCCGCGGCCGGGAATGTGCAGGCGCTGCGTGAGGCAGGCTTCCACTTCCGGCGTGAGCCCGTGCGACTCACTGCCCATCACGAGCACGCCTTGCGGCTGTAGCGCCAGCGCGTGCACATTATCGCCGTGCAGGTCGGCGCCATAGACGGGCAGGCCAGCGGGTAAGGTGCCGAGCCAGGCGGGTAAGTCGCGCTGCCACACCGGCACGCGGGTGAAAGAGCCCATGGTGGCGGCCACGGTTTTGGGGGCCCAGGGGTCAGCGCAGGTGTCGCTGAGCACCACGCCGGGCAGGCCGTACCAGTCGGCCAGGCGGATGAGGGTGCCGAGGTTGCCGGGGTCGCGCACTTGGTCCAGTGCCAGCAGCAGCCCCGTGTTGGGGCCGGGCAGCAGCGGCGGCTCGGCGGGCAAACGCGCAATAGCGAGAGCCGTGTTGTTGGTGGCGAGGGTGCCGAGGCGAGTCAGCTCGTCTTCGCTGAGCACTTCCACGAGGCCGGCAGGGAGCTGCGGAGGTAATTTTGGGGCAAATTCTGCCGTTACGAACACGCGTTCCGTTGGAAGTGCGGAACTTAGCAGCTCCAGCACGCTTTTGCCGCCTTCCACCAGAAAGGCACCGTGCCGGAGCCGATACTTTTTCAGGTGCAGCGCGTGTACGTATTTTGCCACTGCTTTTGAGACCATACGCTTTGCTGAACAGACGCCCTACGGGGCCTAAGGTGAAACATAAACCGAACCGCCAAGCCACGGTTGGGCTAGCTGTGCTGCTACTAGGGCTGCTGGCGAGCTGTTCGCCGTTGCGCCTGCTGGGCCCCAAGCAGCAGCTGCTCAGCCGCATCGAGTTGAAAGGCGTGAAGCAGGCCGACGCCGAGAAGATTCAGGCCCTGTACCGGCAGAAGCCCAATAGCAGCTTTCCGCTGCCAAAACTAACAATCTACCAGCTAGGCCGCAGCTTCTACAACCCCGCCCGGCTCCAACGCAAGCTCGACGCCACCAAAGCCCGCTTCGACCAGCGCATGCAGGCCGCCCGCCCCGATTCGGCGAAAGTGGGCAAGCTCTTCACCAAGCGCGAGCGGCGCACCAGCCGGCTCCAACTGGCCCTCGACAAAGGCAACGCCATTATGCGCCTCGGCGAGCCGCCGGTGATTTACGACTCGGCGCTGACGCGCCAAACGGCGGAGCAGATTGCCACTTTTCTCAAATCGAAGGGGTTTTTCCGCAGCCGCGTGCAGTACACCGACACGCTGGCCGACCGCCGCTTCTCGCTGGGCCGACTCTTCGGCGGCTCCGATAGCCTGCACCAGCGCCGCGTGCTGGTCACGTTCCGCATCACCGAAAACACGCCCTTCCGCTACTCCCAGCTCGACTATGACATTGCCGACTCGGCGGTGGCGCGGCGGGTGCTGGCGGCGCAGCCGGCCACGCTGCTGCACGTCGGCGACCGGTACGATGAGGAGATAATCGACCAGGAGCGGGCCCGCTTCGATGCGCTGCTCAAGAACGATGGCTACTTCGACTTCCGCCAGCAGTACATCACGCTCGAAGCCGACACCAGCTTTGCGCCCGCCACCGTGCGCCTGCGCACTATCATCGCCTCCCCCGCTTCCGGCGAGCCGCACCCGCGCTACACCATTCGGCGGGTGCGCGTTATTACCGATGCTGGCACCGTCCGCTTCGGGCAGAAGCGCGACACCGTCGTGGTGGACTCCACGTATTATCTGGCTTTTCGGCACCGCATCAGCACCCGCTTGCTCAGCCGCAAACTGGCCATCCACGCCGGCGACTACTATAATATCACCAACACGCAGACGACGCAGCGCCAACTCAGCCAGCTCGATATTTTCCGCTTCACCACGATAAACTACGTCCGCGTGCGGCCCCGCACCGCCGAAGACAGCCTACGGCATCAGCTAGACGCTGTGGTGGCGGCCTCGCCAGCCAAGCGCTACCAAGAAACGGTGGAGTTTGGCGGTACCTACGTGGCTGAGCGGGCGGGCCCCTTCGGCAACCTGCGCCTGAAAGCCCGTAATCCATTTGGCGGCGCGGAAGTATTGGAGCTGGGCCTGCGGGCCGGTTTCGAAGGCCAGTACGAGCTGGTGAACAACGACAACACCGGGAACCTGCGAAGCACGCTCACCACGCAGCTTGGGGCCAACTTAAACCTGATTCTGCCCCAGTTTCTGGTGCCGTGGCGCCCCAACCAATTCCTAACTCGTTACAACCCGCGCACTCGCTTTACCATCGGCTACAACTTCGTGAGCCGGCCCGAATACGCGCGCACCAACCTGGAAGGCACCTTTGATTATATCTGGCAACGCTCGGCGTTTCACCAGCTGGTTTTTACGCCCGTTGATCTGAGCCTGGTCAACACCACCGGGCTGGATACGGCCTCGGTTTTCTATAAGACGTTGCGGGCCCAGTTTCCTAACCCAGCGGCGGCCGATTTTACCTTCAGCCGCCAGTTCGTACCAAGCTTCAGCTTCACGTCGCTCTATAATTCCAACGATTTCAACGAGACGCGGGATGCGCGGTATTTGCGGCTTTTCGCGGAAGTGGGCGGTATTACGCGGTCCTTGTACCAGGAAACGCTAAACCGGCAGGGCATCCGCGTCACGGACTTTTACCGGTTGAATGTCGATTACCGTCGGTATCATAAGCTGGGCCCCAGGTCCTTCCTGGTGTACCGGCTGAACGGGGGGCTGGTGCAGCCGCTGCGCCCCGGCAACAGCGTTATCCCGTACGACAAATACTTTTTCGCGGGCGGCAACACCAGCGTCCGGGCCTGGAAACCGCGGCGCCTTGGGCCGGGCGCCTACACCTCGTACGTGCAGAACAGAGCGGGCAACGGCGACTCTATTACCACTAATGGGCAGCGCATCCGCAACTTCAACGTGGAGCAGCCGGGCGAGGTGCTACTGGAAGGCAACGTGGAGTACCGCTTTCCGCTGTTTAGCTTCATCAACGGCGCCATTTTCACGGACTTCGGCAATGTCTGGGTCTTGCAGTCCGACCGCCGACCCGGCGCTCAGTTCGACCCCAAGAGCTTCTACCGTGAGTTTGCGGTGGGTTCCGGCTTCGGCTTACGCTTCGACTTCACCTTCCTCATCCTGCGCCTCGACATCGCCACGAAAGTATACGACCCCACGGCCCCCGGCAACAAATGGGTGGTGCGCAAGGCTAGCTTGTTTAACAGCCAAGACCAAACAGCCTTCAACCTCGGCATCGGGTATCCGTTTTAGAGCTTAGAATTTAGAGCCTAGAACTTAGGCCCTTGGTTAGTATCATTTTGCAGTTAATTACCGCCCATTTGAAAGTCGATAGTTGAGCCCCAGCGGGGCGGCATGTCGGTAGAAGACATGAGCGTAACGGTAAATAAAGCCCCATCGGGGCGACACAAACGGTCCAACGATTGGTGTCGCCCCGATGGGGCTTTCAAACTATGTGTGGGGCACCTCAACTACCGATATGCCGCCCCGCTGGGGCTCAACTATTGACTCCTAAACGTGGGGTGCTCAATACGCCAGCAGCTCGGCGAGGGCGGCGGCTACTTTGTCGGGATTGGGGAGCATCTGGCGTTCCAGGTCCACGTTGAGGGCAATGGCGGGCAGGTTGGCGGCACCGAGCGTGAAAACCGGCGCGTCGAGTTGCTGGAAGCAGGTGCGCTGAATGCGGCCGGCCAGGCTTTCGGCGAAGGAATTCATGAGCGGCTCTTCCGTCAAAACTAGCGCCTTGCCGTGGCGGCGCACGGCCGCCTGTACAGCGTCGAAATCGAGGGGGTTGAGGGTGCGCAGGTCCAGGATTTCCACTTGGCCCGGAAACTGCCGGCTGGCGGTTTTGGCCCAGTACACGCCCATGCCGTAGGTCACGACCACGCAGGTTTCGCCGTTGCGCAGCTTCTCCTCGTCGGCTTGTTGCGCTACGGCGGCTTTGCCGAGCGGAATTACATAGCCGGCGGCGGGCTCGATGGTTTTGGCGTCTTCGGTGCCGGGCACTTTGCTCCAATACAAGCCTTTGTGTTCGAGCATCACCACCGGATTGGGGTCGAGGAAGGCGGCGCGCATCAGCCCCTTCATATCGGCGGCGTTGCTGGGATACACCACTTTGATGCCGCGGATGGTGAGCAAGGTGCTTTCGATGGAGCCGCTGTGGTAGGGCCCGCCGCCGCCATAGGCCCCGATGGGCACCCGGATCAGGCTTTGCACCGGAAACTGGCCGTTGGAGAGGTAGCAGGACTTGCTCAGCTCTTCCACCAGCTGGTTGAGGGCGGGCCAGATGTAGTCGGCAAACTGGATTTCGACGATGGCCTTGGCGCCCACGGCGCTCATGCCAGCCGTGCTGCCCACGATGTAGGCCTCCTGGATGGGTGTGTTGAAGACGCGGGCATCGCCGTACTTCTTGGCCAGCAGCGCCGCCTCCCGAAACACGCCGCCCAGCTCGCCGCCCACGTCCTGGCCGTAGAACAGGGCCTCCGGGAACTCGCGCAGAATGTCGTCTATCGTGTGCAGGGCCGCATCTACCATCAGCGCTTTTTCAGCGCCAGCGGGGCTGCGCTCCCCGGCTTCTTCGGTCACGGCGGGCGGGGCAAACTCGTGGTCGGCGAAGGTGGCGGGGTCGGGCGCGGGGGCGGCCAGGGCGCGCTGGTAGTCGGCTTGCACGGTGGCGCGGGCTTCGGCGGCCAGTACGCTCAGTTCCTCTTCCGAGAAGCCCAGCTCTAACAGTTGCTGATGGAAGCGCGGGAGCGGGTCGTTGAGGGTGTGGGTGGCGAGGTTGTCGCCGCGGTACCACTCGCGGCGCACGCCGCTGGTGTGGTGGCCGAGCAGCGGGCACTTGGCGTGCACCAGCACTGGGCCGCGCGTGCGGCGCACGTACTCGGTGGCTTCCTGCATCGCGGCGTAGCTGGCCAGGAAATCGGCCCCGTCAACCTGCAACCGGTGCAGGCCTTTGAAGCCGGCCGCAAACTCGTAGGCATCCATGGCACGCATCTCCCGGCCCGTAGCCGAAATGCCCCAGTCGTTGTCTTGCACCAAATACATAATGGGCAGCTGGTGCAGCACGGCCATTTGCAGCGCCTCCGACACCTCCCCCTCCGTCATGGCTCCATCCCCAATCGAGCAGAGAACCACGCTTGAATTAGTAATTAGTAATGAAGAATTAAGAATTGTTGCTTGGCTGCTATGGCCGTTGGCGTCGGTAGTAGCGGCGTCGGTATCAGTAATTCTTAATTCTTCATTACTAATTACTAATTGATTTTCCAGATACTTCACGCCGTGGGCCATGCCGGTGGCGGGAATGGCTTGCATGCCGGTGGCGGAGCTTTGGTGCGGGATGACGGGGAAGCCGGGCCGGCGCAGGGAGGGGTGGCTGTAGTAGGTGCGGCCACCGGAAAAAGGGTCGTCGCGCTTGGCCATGAGCTGGAGCATCAGCTCGTAGGGCTCCAGGCCGAAGCCCAGCAGCAGGGCGTCGTCGCGGTAGTAGGGCGCGGCGTAGTCGGTGGGGCGCAGTTGGAAGGCGGCGGCGAGCTGGATGGCCTCGTGGCCGCGGGCCGTGGCGTGGACATACTTGGCCGTTACGGCTTTGTTTTCTTCGTAGAGGCGGGCCATTTCGTCGGCCGTGCGCATGAGGCGGTAGGCGCGGCGGAGGGTGGCGTGGTCGGGCTGGATGGTGGTAAAGTCGGGGTCGAGGGTGGGGGCGGCTTGCGGGAGCATGAGCGGGAAATAAGTACGAGAGCGAAATTACGGCTTCGGCAGAGAATGCGGGACCGGGCGGCTCCTTGCGGAACAGGCCGCTTTTAACCGCCTGCCAGCCGGTATTCCGGGTAGACCAGAACTTGGGAGCCAAGTAGGTGGGCGGGAGCCGACAGCAACCAAGTAACCGACGAAAAGGTGCCTTCCCGGTCTTTACGGGTGTGTTCCGACGCCGTTCGGTCCACTTCCCAACGGGTTCGGGGCGCTTCCGAAGCTGTTCGAGGTACTTCCGAAGCTGTTCGGGGTACTGCGCGGGGCTTCCCTCCCACTTCCTGGGGCTTCATGGGCACTTTCGGAAGTGTTCGGTTCACTTCCGAAACCATTCGGGCCACTAACCTTTCATCCGGGGTGCTAACTTTTCATCCGGGGTGCTAACCTTGTGGCCGGCTAAGCTCGTTCTTTCTTTGCACCGACCAATAGCGTCTGCTATGTTGAGGCATGGCTTCGCTCACTAGTTCGTTTTTAGCCCCGATGGACCCTTAACATCCCGTTGTTCTGATGGAAAGCTCCAACAGAGCGACACTTCCAAACCGCCGCAACGGGCGTGTCGCCCCTACGGGGCTTGGTTCTTTTCTACCCTCATTTTACTACCAATATGCCGCCCCTCCGGGGCTTTTGGGAGGCCTAGGCGCGCAAGTCCTGGGACAATTACCGCGCCTTCATCCACTCATTCACTCATCCACTCATCCACTCATCCACTCATCCACTCATCCGCTCATTCACTCATTCACTCATTCACTCATCCGCTCATTCACCCACTGCCCCACATGCTCACCATCTCCGCCGCTACTCCCTCTGATATTCCGGCTCTCGTTGCGCTGGTAAACCGCGCCTACCGGGGCGAGGCCAGCCGCCGCGGCTGGACCACCGAAGCCCACCTACTCGACGGTCTGCGCACCGATGCCCACGAGCTAGGAAAGCTGCTGAACACGCCCGGCGTTACTTTTCTAATGGCCCGGGACACGGATGGTCAGCTGCTTGGCAGCGTGTACCTGGAAATCAAGCGGCCGGACCTGTACCTCGGCATGCTCTCCGTGGACCCCGACCAGCAGGCGCGCGGCGTGGGGCGGCAGTTGCTGGCCGCGGCCGAAGAGCACGCCCGGCAGGTTGGGTGCAACGGCGTACTCATCTCCGTTATTTCGGTGCGCACGGAGCTGATTGCCTGGTACGAGCGGCTGGGTTTCCGGCCCACCGGCGAAACCGTGGCCTTTCCGGAAGAAGCCAAGCTGAGCGTTCCGAAGCAGGAACTGCAATTGCTGTTGATGCGGAAACGGCTGTAAGGCCCAGTGCCTAGGCAATATCCCACCACTCCGTCCGCAGGGCGGGCTCTCCCAAGGTGTACGGCTCCCCAATGCGCGGCACCGTGACGGGTATTCCCAGCCGGTCGGCTTCGGGGAGCAGCAGCTGGATTGGCTCGTTCCAGGGGTGGTAGCCGAGCGTGAACTTGGCCCAATGCACCGGCAGCAGCATCCGGGCCCGTAGTTCCTGCGCAGCGCGGGCCGTTTCGGGGGGCAGCGTGTGCACGGCGTGCCACAGCTCGTTGTACTGGCCGTTTTCGAGCAGTGCCAGATCAAACGGGCCGTACTGCTCCCCAATGGCGCGGAAGTGCGCGCCGTAGCCACTGTCGCCACCCAGGAACAGGCGGTAGCCGGGCAGCTCCAGCACGTACGAGGCCCATAAGGTGCGCTGCGGCGCCACTCCCCGCCCCGACATATGCTGCGCGGGGGTGGCCGTGAGTCGGGTGTCTTCGGCCAGTACCGTCGTTTCGTGCCAGTTCAGCTCGGTAATATTATCCGCCGCAAAGCCCCAGTAAGCAAGGTGGCTGCCCACGCCCAGCGGCACGATTACGCGGCCAACGCGGTCCTTGAGTTGCGTAATGGTCTGGTAGTCGAGGTGGTCGTAATGGTCGTGGGTGATGACGAGCACATCAATAGGCGGTAGGTCTTCCACGCTGTACTCGTTGGCGCCGGGGTAGGCTTTCACCGAGAACGAAAACGGCGAAGCGTAACCGCTAAACACCGGATCGACGAGAATACGCAGGCCGCGCGACTGAATGAGGTAAGACGAGTGCCCGAACCAGACCACCGTGGGCGTCTCAGCAGTCAGGCCCCACAGGTCCGTCCGCACCGAGGGCATGCGCTGGGAAGGCGTCACGGTGCTGGGCTTGCGCAGATAATCGAGCAGGATGCGGCCCAGGCGGGCTTCGCGTAGGCTCACACCGCCGCCTTCCAGGTTATGAAACTGCCCTTGACGGTAGTTGGCCAGCGCCGCAAATTTTTGCTGGGCTTCGGCGGAAGGGTTTTTACCCGAAATTCTCATGAGAAGAAAAGTCAGCGGAATAGTCAACAACAGCGGTGCGGAACTCAGTGGGGAGCTAGGGGCTGCGTGCTGCCTTAGACGAGATGAGCGGACTTATACTTTAGGCCCTACGGATTTCGCCACGCAGTTTTCACCCGGCCAACCCAAGTTGCGAACTAGAGTTAGGAGCTAGTTCCCCTCCTTTTTTAAGGAGGGGCTAGGGGTGGTTGACTGGTGTTGAACGACTACTAGACCTGGTTCTAAAAACCGTTCTAGTGTCCTTAACCACCCCTAGCCCCTCCTTAAAAAAGGAGGGGAACTAGTTTTAACTCTAATTTTTAGTTGTCTGCAACTTGGGTTGGCCACGGCTTGCACTCTGGGCTAGGAAAATAAGACCTTGGCTGATACCTGGCCGCAACTTTTCCGCTCTGCTCCCGGCTATACCCTGACGGCAAAACGGCGGTGGTAGCGCGGTGGCAATTGGGCAATCCTGTACCTTCGCAAAACGAAACGGCGGCAGCACCGGACCTGGCCTTTTTCCGGGTTCTCCTACTCCACCCGCTGCCCCTGTATCGGCCGTTTTCCTTCTTCTCATGCTCACCTCCTCGCCTGCCTTTCCCGCGCCCATTGCTGCTCCCACGCCCCGCGATACGGTAGCCGACTGGATGCGCCAGTTTCAGGATTGGCTTTGTCAGCAGCTCGAAGCCACCGACGGCCAGGGCCGCTTCCGAGAAGACCCGTGGGAGCATCATGGCGGCGGTGGCGGCCGTAGCCGCATCCTCACCGACGGGCGCATCATCGAAAAAGGCGGCGTGAACTTCTCGGCCGTATCGGGCATCATGAGCGAGCAGGCGGCCCGCGTGCTGCTCATGCCCAACCCCGACTATTTTGCCACCGGCGTATCGGTGGTGCAACATCCGCGCAGCCCGCGGGTGCCTATTTCCCACATGAACGTGCGCTACTTCGAGGCCGGCAATGGCGAGGCTTGGTTTGGCGGCGGGCTCGATCTAACCCCGATTTACGTGGACGAGGCGCAGGCCCGTTGGTTTCACGAGCAGATAGCTGAAGTCTGTCAGCCGCACAATCCTGGGTACTACGCCCGCTTCAAGCAGTGGGCCGACGAGTACTTCTACCTTCCGCACCGCCAGGAAACGCGCGGCATTGGCGGCATTTTCTTCGACCGCCTCGCCGTGGGCAAGGAAGGCTCATTTGACGAGCTATTCGCCTTCGTGCGGGCCGTGGGCGAAGTGTACGGCCGCACCTATTGTGAGCTGTTGCGCCAGAACGCCGACCTACCCTACACCGAGCGGGAAAAGCGCTGGCAGCTTGTGCGCCGGGGCCGCTACGCGGAATTCAACCTCGCCATCGACCGGGGCACCCGCTTCGGGCTCGAAACCGGGGGCCGCACCGAAAGCATCCTGATGAGCCTGCCGCCCCAAGCCGAGTGGCACTATAATCTCCAACCTGAGCACGGCTCGCCCGAAGCTGCCACCCAGCAGTGGCTGCGCCAAGGCGTCGACTGGCTCGCCCAAACCTCACCCACCGCTTGATCGAAGCGCTACACTCGTTTGACCGTTGGCTTTTGCTAATGGCCAATAGCCACCATACCCGCCTGCTCGACCGGTTCATGCTGTTTTTCACGAATCGGGAGGTTTGGTTTCCAGCCTATGCGGTGCTGGTGGTAGTACTCATTTACCTGATGAAACGCCGGGCCGGGCTGCTGCTCCCACTGCTGGGGCTAACCGTGGCCCTGGCCGACAGTATTTCCAGCCGCCTGTTCAAGCCCTACTTCGGCCGGCTGCGCCCCTGCCACGACCCGCTGCTGGTGGCTAAGCTAAATCTAGTGGATGGTTGCGGTGGGCAGTTTGGTTTCATGTCGTCGCACGCCGCCAATGCTTTTGCCTTCGCCGTTTTTATGGCCCTGGTGCTGCCGCCGCGCTACCAAGTGGGCAAATGGCTGCTGCTGGCGTGGGCCGTGTTGGTCAGCTACAGCCGCGTTTACCTAGCGGCCCACTTTCCTTCCGATATAGTGGCCGGGGCGGCGCTGGGCAGCTTGTTGGCCTGGGGTAGCGCCATTGTCTACCGGCGCCTCACGGCCTCTGGCCCCTTAGCTGAAGTTCTTTGAGCCAGGCAAGCGGCCGTAGCCTTGTTTCCGACTACTTCCTCGGTACATGAAAAAAGCCGCTAACAAGGTCTTGTCAGCGGCTTTTTTGGCTTGAAAAATATTATCAAGCATTCATTTACAAGTACAAGGCTTATGAAGTCTCAGTCAATTACTTATTATAATGCCAACACCGAACAGCTAAGCCCTAAGCACTAACAATTTACTTAGCCGGCTTGCGGCTGCCGGTGTGGCCGTCCCCCCGGTCGCCCTGGCCCGGTTTGCTGGTGCGACTGGAGTTGTGCCGGTCGTCCTGCGAGAGGGAGCGGTTCAGGTCGACTTCGCTGGTAAACTGGCCTTTTTCGTTGCGGCGCACGTAGCGCTTGTCGCCGGACGTGGGTTCTATGAGTTCGCGCTTGGACTTAGGCATGACGTAGAAGATTGGGTGTATTCCGCTCTACGCACTACTGTTCAATGGGTTGGCCATATACCACTTCATCAACCATCCCGGGCAGACTATCGGTGCCGGAAAGCTTGCCTGCTACTAAGACTTGAGTAGCAAATGCCCGTTAGAAACGGGACAGGCAGTTATTTCTTGGTGAACACTAGGTAGTCGCCCCACTGCCAGCCGCGGCCGTCGTGCCGGTCGCGTTCATAGGTCATTTTGAAGGTAGTAGGCGTTAATTTTTCAAATACAAAACGCTCCCCAAGCTTCGCCGGCTCGTCATCAGTTTCCTGCTTCTCAAGCACCAGCTGGCTCGCCTGCCAACCCGAAGCGTAAAATTGGCGGACGCCGCCGAAGTTATCGTGCATCACGGCCGTAAACCAATTCTTCTTTGAATCGAAGCGCCACAACGACAGCGCCTTGAAAGTATTCGGCAATCGGTCGGTATGGCGGTACAGCAGCACTTTCCCATCCAGATCAAGCGCAAACAATACGTCGGCTTCGATGGCGCGGCCCGAAGCAAATACGCCTTTTCCACTCCACTCGCCCAGAAAGAACTCCAAGCCTGGCAGGCTTACTGCGGGTGCTTGTGAGGGTTGGGCAACGGCCGATTCACCGAGCAACAACACAACCACGGCACCCATGTAAGAGAGGATTCTCATTGTTTAAAACAGCTCGTTCAGAACACCTGGGCGC
The DNA here is from genome assembly GCF_057808495.1 of Hymenobacter sp. M1-2. NCBI lineage: Bacteria > Pseudomonadati > Bacteroidota > Cytophagia > Cytophagales > Hymenobacteraceae > Hymenobacter > Hymenobacter sp. M1-2. The sequence goes on along the minus strand of NZ_JBTYZO010000003.1, from coordinate 75,127 downwards.
CGGGACCAAGCTCAATGGCAGGAGTGGCTAGCTTAACCTTGTAGCGCACGATGTTGTTGTAGTGCTCTTCCATTTTCAGTACCTCTCGGGTTTTGGCAGCTATCCAGAAAATGGCGTAGTTTTTTGCTTCGTAGTCAATGCGCAGCTTCCAGCACTTGGTTTGCTGATTGCCGGCTATGAACAGGTCTTCCTGGCCCGTGACGTAGTACAGATAGCCCTTAGGCGGCGTCTTGCCACCGGGATGATAAAAGCGCAGGTAAAATTTCTTTCCCGGCGCGTAGTCCAGCTGCTCGAACGCTTCCAGATCTAGCTCCCAGTTGAGGGTTGGGCCGGGCAGGGCCACGGAGAAGCCCCGCTTACTGTTGCCAGCCACCGAATCGGCTCCTACGACAGCCGTGGGCGTAAAATTGAAAGCTTCCACGCTGCCCTTGCGGTTCTGCGCGCGGTGGTACAAGGGCGAGAAATCGGCTAAGCGACAGATAGAAAAGATATGGCGGTTGCGCAACGTGTCGCCGCCGAGCCAGTCCTGCGTGATGCGCACCTCGCCGCGGGCCTTGTCTACCTGCACCCGCCGCACCCAGACAGACGACGAATTGAACCGGGGCTGGTCGGGCCGCAGGATGCTCACCAGGTATTGCCTGGTGCCTTCGCGGAGGGTGCGTAAGGGCTGGCCCGGTAGAACGCCGACCGTATCGGCAGGCGTAGATGGCGGGCGGTAGTCGGGCGCGGCCAGCCGCTGAACGGCGGCGTTGCTTGCTCCCTGACCCAGAACGCAGAGGCCGCCGAGCAAGCCAAGCAGCAGTACCCGTTTGGCTTTTTGATGAAGTCGTACCATGTGCGAGAGCCGTTTTAATTTGCTGGATGAGAGGAAGACCGTGCTTATTGGCGCCGCAACCCTTGGCAAAAGCCTTGCTTGCAGTCACCCAGAAGCCGAAGAATAAGACAAAGGAAGCGTCGCTCTCCATCCCACGGCCACCTTTTCGACACTTGCCCTACTTTGTTCGACACGAACTCGGATTCGAGCCGCAACCCGGCCGATAGTGGCTGGTTCTAGAGTGGAATTTTCGCCACAGTCCTGGCCCGGAAGGTGCTAATTCAGTGGGGTTGGTGGAGTCGTGACGGTGCGAGCGGTATATTTCGGTGCGCTCACCCTACTCCGTCTTGAGCATGGCTGCATTTATTCGGCGCTACCGCGTGGCGCTGCTGCACTTCTTTTTCTGGACGGCCTACTTCTCCGTCTATTGGTATCAGTACCAATCCGAGGCTCAATACAATGGGGCACAGGCCGCGGCTTTTGTGCTGGTGCCACTGGTGTGCCACTGGCTTATTGCGTACTTCAATTACTTCGTGCTGTTGCCGCGCTGGCTCCAGCACCAGCGCGCCTGGCAGTATGTGCTAGAGTTTATCGGGCCGTTTGGGCTGGTGGTGGCCCTACGGGTGCACGCCGTGCGCTACCTCGCCGACGATTATTCGCACCGGCTCGACTATCTCTACACGCCCACCTTCTGGGTATCAGTGGCGGCGTCTACGTTTTTTATCGTGCTGTTCGTGGGGATGCTGCGCTTTGCGCTGGGCTGGTTTGAGTTGGAAGCCCGCACCAAAACGCTGGAAAACGCGCAGCTCACGGCCGAGCTTAAGTTTCTTAAAGCCCAGATCAACCCGCACTTTCTTTTCAATACGCTAAACAACCTTTATTACTTAGCCTATACTCAATCGCCTAACACCACCGAAGTCATTCTAAAGCTCTCCCAAATGATGCGCTACATGACAGATGATTCCAACCACCAGCAAGTGCTGCTGAGCAAGGAAATCGAATACATGCAGAATTACATCAGCCTGGAGAAGCTGCGGCTGAACCACGAAACACCGATCCGGCTGGCGATAGAAGGCGACCCGGCGGGCCTGCGTATTGCGCCGCTGGTGCTCATCACGTTTCTGGAAAACGCCTTCAAGCACGGGGTTAGCAACAATACGCCCGAAGCTTGGATTGATGTTCGCCTTGGTCTGACGGCCCAACACTGCTCCTACACCGTGGAAAACAGCAAGCTGCCGCCCAACCAACAGGCCAGCGGAGAGCCATCGGGGCTGGGCCTGCAAAACGTGCGGCGGCGGCTGGAGCTGAGTTATCCAAATCGGCACGAGCTGCACATAGAAGACCACCCCAACCGTTACCGCGTGCATCTCACATTGGCCTTGGCTTCATGAGCTCGACAACCGCTACGCACTCCTGCCTCATCGTCGACGACGAGCCGTTGGCCCGCAAGCTGCTGGCCGAGTACGTGAGCAAAGTGCCGTTTCTGCGCCTGTACGGTGCCTGCGCCAGCCCACTGGCGGCTCTCGACATCCTACGCCAGCACCCTATTGACCTGTTGTTTTTGGATGTGCAAATGCCCGAACTCACCGGCATGGCCTTGCTGCGCGCCTTGCCCCAGCAGCCACTGGTTATTTTCACGACTGCTTACTCAGAATATGCGTTGGAAAGCTACGAGCTGGACGTGGTGGATTACTTGCTCAAGCCCATTGCCCTCGACCGGTTTTTGCGGGCCGTGCACAAAGCGAGTCAGCGCCTCACGGCTCCGGGGCCCACGCCAATAGCGCCGGCGGCCTCTTTCCTGTTCGTAAAGGATGGCACCAAGCTGGTCAACATCAATCTGGCCGATCTGCTGTACGTGGAGGGTCTTCGAGACTATGTGGCCCTGCACACGCGCCAGCAGAAGATTGTGAGTCTGCAACGGCTTAAAACGCTGGAAGCTCAGTTGCCGGCCCAGCAGTTCGTCCGTATTCACCAGTCCTATATTGTGGCGCTGGCTGGCATTGAGGCAGTATATAAAGACAAAGTACAGGTGGTGGGTGGCCGGCTGCTTCCCATCAGCGACACCTACCGAAAGCCATTCTGGGAGTGGATAGAGCGCAGCCACCTCCAGCCGGAGTAGCTAAATCAACTACATAAACCCTATTTGCCAAGGAGTTTGGCTACGTACTTGCCCACAATGTCAAACTCCAGATTCACTTGGTGGCCGGGGCGCAGGTCCTGGAAGGTGGTGTGCTCGTACGTGTAGGGAATGATGGCCACGCTGAAGCCGTCGTCGGTGCTGTTGAAGCAGGTGAGGCTGGTGCCGTTGATGCAGATGGAGCCTTTCTCGACGGTTACGCGGCCGGGGCCAGGCTGGTGCCGGAAGCGGTACACCCAGGAGCCGTTCTGGTCTTCCACACTTTCGCAGGTGGCCGTCAGGTCCACGTGGCCCTGCACGATGTGGCCGTCGAAGCGGCCGTTGGCGGCCAGGCAGCGCTCCAAGTTCACGCGCCGGCCGGGCTGCCAGTGCGCCAAATTGGTTTTTTGCAGCGTCTCGTCAATAGCCGTCACCACGTGCGTGCCCGCCGGAGCATCTACGGCTACCACCGTCAGGCACACGCCATCGTGCGATACACTCTGGTCGATTTGCAGCTCTGCCGCGAAAGGGGTAGCAACAGTAAAATGGCGGTTCGTGCCTTCCGTCCGCACCGCCGTAATGGTGCCCAGGCCTTCTATGATTCCAGTGAACATTGTCTGATGTGCTGATTGGTTGATGTGCTAATGTGCTGATTCATTGACGCAGTGATTGTTGTGCTTATGTGTATGTGGATTGAGCGTGCTTTCAATCCTAAAACAGCCCATCGACAAATTAGCACATCAACACATCGACCAATCAGCACATCAAAAAATCACTTCCCCCGACCTTCAATGATGATTTTGAGGGTGTAGAGCAAGACGCGGAAATCCATGGCCAGGCTCATGTTTTCGATGTAGAGGATGTCGAATTTAAGGCGCTCCACCATTTGCGGTACGGTTTCGGCGTAGCCGTATTTCACTTGGCCGAGGCTAGTAAGGCCGGGCCGCACGCGGTGCAAGTGGCGGTAGTGGGGCGCAATTTTCACGATTTGGTCGATGAAAAACTGCCGCTCCGGGCGCGGCCCCACGATACTCATATCGCCTTTGATGACGTTCCAGAACTGCGGCAGTTCATCGAGGCGCACCTTGCGCATGAAGCGGCCCCAGGGCGTGATGCGCGGATCGTGGTCGGAGCTGAGCGCGGGGCCCGTCTTCTCGGCATCGATGTACATGGAGCGGAATTTATAAATGCGGAATGGCTGCGCATGGCGCCCAATTCGCTCCTGCGAGTAAAACACGGGCCCCGCCGAGGACAGCTTCACCATAATAGCCGTGAAGGCGTACACCGGCCAGGCCAGCAGCAGAAACAGCACCGAGGCGCCCACATCAATTACGCGCTTGAGCACCTTCTGCCACACCGGCAGTAAGTCCTGCTTGATTTCGATGAGCGGCGTGCCAAACACGTGGCTCACTTTCACGGAGCCGAGCAGCATCTGGTACAAGTCGGGCAGGATGCTGACGCGGGCTGGCGTGCCTTCGAGCAGGGTCAGGATTTCCTCGATCATGCGGTGCTCGGAGGGCTCGATGGCAATAATAACCTGCTCGATTTTGAGAGCCCGGATAAGGGCCGGCAGTCGGCGGTAGGAACCGCGGGCAGGCAGTTCCGCCGCCAGGGCTGCATCCACAGTGCCATCGGCTATGGGCGTAAAACCCACCAGCTTCAGGCCTAGGTGGCGGCCCGTGCGCCGTAGCTCGTGCAGCGTATCTAGGGCCAGCGTGCTGGAACCTACCAGCAGCGTATTGAAGAAAATGGTACCGTTGCGCACCAGATGCTGCACGCTGCTCACGGCCCAGGTGCGCAGAATAGCCGTGAGCGTGAAGTGTAGCAGGAAATACGCGGAAATGGTTTTGTAGTAAGCCCGGTAGTTCTGCACGCCTTCGTCGTCGAGCAGCAGCACAAAGAAAATCACCAACGCTCCCAGCACCGACACGCGGGCCAGCCGGATAATCTCCGCCAGGCGCGACTTGCGGAAAATGTCGCGGTACTCGCCGATTAGCGCGTACAGCATGGTCCAGAAGAAGGCTATCATCAAGGACGAGCCCGAGAGGAAAAACAGGGCCCCTTCGGTGAAGCGGTAGCCTTCGGTTATTTCCTGGAGCAGGTATTTGCGCAGCAGAAAGAAGCACACCCAAGCCAGCAGGGCCGCCACAAAATCGGCAGCTATCAGCTTCAGTTGTTGGAAGGTGCGAATCAAGGGCAATATAATCGGGCCGGCTAGGGGAGCCGGCAAGTGGTTTTATGGGGGCGAATGGGTAGTTTCGCACCAAGAATAAATGCCTCAACGGGCCCATGAGGCCCGTTTTGGAGCGCGGCAAAGGTAGAGCAATAAACCGGAATCCACTCAACCCCATTCCTTCGTACCGAACGCCCCATTCAGCTCCGAGCCAGCCCCATCATGCACGCCGACACCTACCGACACCGTGGCCAGCGCCGTACCCTCGTGGAAGAGCTGCGTCGCAAAGGTATTCGCAATGAGCGGGTGCTAGCAGCGTTGTTGGCCGTACCGCGCCACGCTTTTTTTGAGCCGGCTTTCCAGGCTCACGCTTACCAAGACAAGGCCTTCCCCATCGGTGAGGGGCAGACGATTTCGCAGCCTTATACCGTGGCTTACCAAACCGAGCTGCTGGCGCCGGAGCCTCATCACCGCGTACTCGAAATTGGCACGGGCTCCGGCTACCAGTGTTGCGTGCTACTGGAGCTAACGCCGCACGTGTACAGCATTGAGTATCAGTCGGTATTATTCGAGCGCACGCGCCGCCGCCTGGCCCACTTGCACCGGCCGGCCCAGCTGTTTTGCGGCGATGGTTCAGTGGGTTTGCCCGAGCACGCCCCCTTCGACCGAATTCTCGTAACGGCCGGTTCGCCCACCCTACCCCGGCCCCTGTTGCGGCAGTTGCGGGTGGGTGGCAGCCTCGTTATTCCCGTTGGCGACGCGCAGGTGCAACGCATGGTGCGCGTCACGCGGGTGAACGAAGAGGAATTCACGCGCGAAGAGTTCGAGGAATTTCGCTTCGTACCGTTGCTGGGACAAGCTGGTTGGACAAGCTAGCTCGGCTTGCAACCGTGCGGCTAGTAGCGGGCGAGGGCTGTTAGCAAGTTCTTCATGCTTCAACATACCCCCTACCTATCTTTGCGGCTTCTCATCTGATTCTCCTTTCCGCATGATGCGCAAACAGAAGCCCGTCAAAGATTCGTTCGTGATAATGACCGAACTGGTGCTGCCTAATGATACCAACACGCTCAACAACCTGATGGGCGGCCGCATGATGCACCTGATGGACATTGCCGCCGCCGTGTCGGCGCAAAAGCACTCCAACCGCATCGTCGTCACGGCTTCCGTGGATAATGTGTCGTTTCGGGAAGGCATCCGCCTCGGCAACGTCGTGACGCTCCAGGCGCAAGTGACCCGCTCCTTCAGCTCCAGCATGGAAGTGCACATCGATGTGTGGGCCGAGGATATTCCGAGCGGCACGAAAGTCAAATCCAACGAGGCCTTCTTCACCTTCGTGGCTGTCGACCAGTCGGGGCGGCCGATAGATGTGCCAGAGGCAATGCCTGAGACAGAAGAGGAAATCCGGCTCTATGACGGGGCCTTGCGCCGTCGGCAGCTGCGGCTGGTGCTCGGGGGCCGCATGAAACCCGAAGAAGCCACCGAGCTCAAGGCGTTGTTTGCCATGGAGTAGCATGTAGCACGGGCTTCAGCCCGTAGCTCCCCACGGTAGCGCGGCTTTGCCTAGGTTTCCCCAAAACAGGAGCTGCGGGCTAAAGCCCACGCTACATTTTCTCTTACTATGGATACTGCCGCCTCCCTGGCTTTCTTTCAGAACTTCTACACCGATGTGTCGCTCTACGTGGTGCCGGAGCCAGCCGCCGCCTCGCCGCAAGCGCCAGACGTAGTTCCGGCGCCAGTTGCCGCTACGGCAGCAGCCCCAGTGGCCGCCAGCATACCCCCCGTTCCGGTTCCACCAGCCGTTGCTGCTCCAGTAGAAGCCGTTGCCGCAACAGCGGCTCCCGTGGTGCCTCCAACACCAGGTGTTCCAGCCAGTGAAGCTCTAACCAAGCCAACGGAGCCTGCTGTTGTGGCTCCCGTCGCAACTCCCGCCCCGGTTGAGTTAGGCCCACTGTTTACGGTACTGACGTTGGCCGAACTGCCGGCGGCTCCGGCGGCGCCTCCTTCGCAGCCGGGCCGCATTCAGCCTACGCCTACGCAGTCGCCGGTGGCGCACATTCCGTTTGCCACGCTGGGCAGCAACGCCAAGGGCCTGCTGATTTTGGTACGTTTGTCGGCGGAGGAGTTTCGCAAATTGCCCCGCAATGTGTTCCTCAATAACATCCTCAAAGCCATTGGGCTGGTGATGGAAGACGTGGTGCTGGTGAACGTGGAGCACGAGAAATTTCCGGTGGCCTTGTGTTCACTACGGCAACACCTAGCGGCCAAGCAGTTCCTGGCTTTCGGAAAAAACCTGCTCGACGTGGCCGTGTACACCACCCAGCCCTACGAGCCCGTCCTGCTCTACGGCGACACCGCCTTCCTCGGCGCCAGTGAGGTCAAGATGCTCGAATACGACGCGGGCCGCAAAAAGCAGCTCTGGCAAGCCATGCAACGCATGTTTCTGGGTTGAATGGTTGAATGGTTGAATGGTTAAATGGCTGCATGGTTGAATGGTTAAATGGTTGGTTGTTCAACCAGACAAACGCCGAAGAAAAGAAAACGGCCCGCTCCCTAAAAGGAAGCGGGCCGTTTTCTTGCAGAACGACCAACCATTTAACCATTCAGCCATTTAACCATTCAACCCTACTTCAGCACCGAGGCCAGCTTGGCTTCCAGGGCCTCACCGCGCAGGTTTTTGGCAATGATGCGGCCTTGTGGATCGAGCAGAAGGGAGGCGGGAATGGACTTGATGCTGTAAGTTTGGCCGGCGGCGCTTTCCCAGCCTTTCAGGTCCGAAACGTGTTTCCAGATAAGGCCGTCGGCTTGGATGGCTTTGAGCCATTTGTCACGGTCTTGGTCGAAGCTCACGCCGTAGATTTCGAAACCCTTGTCTTTGAACTTGTTGTAGGCTTTCACCACGTTGGGATTTTCGCGGCGGCAGGGTCCGCACCACGAGGCCCAGAAGTCGATGAGCACGTACTTGCCACGCAGACTGCTCAGCGGCACGGCCTTCCCATCGGGGGCCGCCAGACTGATTTCTGGCGCGGCGGCGCCCACGGCCGTGGAGCGCATAGGCTCCACTTTGGCCACGAGGGCCTTGGTGTAGCGCGAGTCGGGCAGCGTGGTTTTGAACTGTGTAGTCATCGAGTCGATGAAGCCGAACTGCTCTTCCGGGTTAAGCAAATTAGCCACCACGAAGGCCGAAACCACCGACTTCGGATTCTGGCTCACCAGAGTCTTGACGCTGCCCGTGCTGCGGGCCTGCGCGGCGTAGAACTGCTTCTCAATGGTCTGCATGGAGTCGGGGCGGTTGGCCTCCACGTTCTGCTTGTAGCGCGCTTCCAGCTTGGTCATTTGCGTCTTCGACTGCTGCATGGTGCGGCTAAGCTGCTGCAATAGCTCCGAGTCTTTGGAGCCTTTCACGGCGTAGGTATCGCTCAATTTCTGGGCGTCGCCGGTGATTTCCACGCTGCCGCCGTTGCTCAGGGCTACCAGCACTTGGCTTTGGTCGGTAGTTTTCACCTGGTAGAGGCCAGACTCGGGCACGGTGCCCGTGAAACGGAACTGGCCTTTCTCGTCGACGGTGGTGGTGTCGCGGGAGATGAACTGGGTTTCGCCTAGCTCGGCCAGGTACACTTTCGTGCCGGCCGGGGCATTGGTCAGCTGGCCGCTGAGCTGGTAACCGCCCGTAGTGGCTCCGCCCGTGGTAGGCGTCGAGTTTTTAGTGCAGGCATTGGCCATGCACAGCACAGCCCCAACAAACAGCAGACTTTTCATTTTCAGCATATTCAGTGGAAAACCGGCAGCGCGCCGGCATAGGTTTCGAGAAAGACAAGCATTACAACCACAAGTTGCCGGAAGCATACGGGGCCAGGAAAGAGCCCGGCCAAAGCTGCCACCCCGTCTGGGCTATAACACGCGCGAGGCAGCATCGTTCAGCAAAGCATTCTGAGCCGTAAGGACCTCGGCAATGAGTTCCGGCTAAGCGTCGAGCTTCTGGCGCAGGAGCTGATTGGCCAGTTTGGGGTCAGCTTTGCCACCGGTTAGCTTCATCAATTCGCCCATAAACATACCGGTGAGCGACTTTTTGCCGGCGCGGTACTCCTGCACCTTGGCCGGGTTGGCGTCCAGCACCTGCTGCACCATCGCCTCCAGCGCCCCGGCATCCTGGGGCTGCTGCAACAGGCCCTGCGCTTCGGCCGCGGCGGCCGCAGTTTGCGTGGGGTTGTCGAGCAGGTAGGGAAACAGCTGCTTGCTGGCTACCGAGTGACCCACCTTGTTTTCGTCGATGAGCTGAATGATGTCGGCTAGGTGTTGCGGGGTGAGCGGGAACTGGTCCAGGGTGAGGGCCCGCTCGTTGAGGTAGGCTTTCACGGGGCCGGTCACCCAGTTGGCGGCGGCTTTGGCATTGGGCGTGAGGCGGGTCAGCTCGTCGAAAAACAGCGCCGTATCCTTCTCCGCCGTCAGCACCGTGGCATCGTAGTCCGACAAGCCTAGCTCGCCGGTGAAGCGGGCGTAGAGCTGCTGCGGTAGGGCCGGCAACTCGGCCTGTACGCGGTGCAGCCAGGCATCGTCGATGATGACGGGTGGCAGATCCGGCTCCGGGAAGTAGCGGTAGTCGTTCATCGTCTCCTTGCTGCGCTGCCCGCTGGTGGTGCCGGTGGCCGCGTCGAAGCCGCGCGTTTCGCTGTCTATCGTTTCGCCGGCTTCGACTAGCGCAATTTGCCGCTCAATCTCGTATTCGATGGCCCGCTGCACGTTGCGGAAGGAATTCATATTCTTCACTTCCACCTTGGTGCCGAACTTCTCGGCGCCCTTCCGCATCACGGAAATGTTTGCGTCGCAACGGAGCGAACCTTCTTCCATGTTGCCGTCGCAGATGCCCAGGTACTGCACCAGCTTCTTGATTTCGGTGAGGTAGGCGTAGGCTTCCTCGGCCGTGCGGATGTCCGGCTCCGACACAATCTCAATCAGCGGCACGCCGGCGCGGTTCAAATCCACGAGCGTTTCCACTTCGCCGGCCAAGTGCATGCTCTTGCCCGCGTCTTCCTCCATGTGAATGCGGGTGATGCCGATTTTCTTGGTGGAGCCGTCGGAAAGGCGGATATCGACGTGGCCGCCGGTGCAGATGGGCGTTTTGTCCTGCGTGATCTGGTAGCCCTTGGGCAAGTCGGGATAGAAGTAGTTTTTGCGCGCGAACAGGTTGTCGCGGCGGATGTGACAGTTGGTGGCCAGGCCCATTTTCATGGCATACTCCACGGCCGTGAGGTTCACGCGGGGCAGCGTGCCGGGGTGGCCCAGCGTGATGACGCTCAGGTTGTTGTTGGGCAGCGCGCCGTACTCGTTCTCATCCGAAGAATACATTTTGCTGCGCGTGAGCAGCTGCGCGTGCACTTCGAGGCCGATAACAGGCTGGTAGTTGGCTTTGATACTTTCGTCCATGAATCGCTGATTGGCGCAGATTACGTGGCTGCGCGAATGGTGCCGCAAGTTAAGCACTATTCAGCCGGAGGCGGCAACGCCAATTTTCGACTGAAGCAGGTTAATAAAACGAAGCCGGTCGGCCCGCTCTTTTCAGCAGACCGACCGGCCGCGGTAAGCGAATCTTGCTTCGTCACCGCGTTCTAGCGGCGCAGACTTTCGTTAGTCAAACAGCGGAAAGGTCGCCGGACGGAGTTGCGTTTAGTCGTTGAAGACCGGGATATAAGCCGACTGGAAGTTGTTGCCGGCGCGATTGTAAGCGTCCAGTAGCTTGCGGCTTTGGTTGTTGAGCGCGGTAATGTAGCCATTGAATGTATCCACATCTACTTTAGTGAGGTGGTCTTTCTGCTCGATCAGCTCGGTCATTTTTTTGAACTGATTGGCACTCCAAATCACGTAGAACTTTGCATAGTCGCGGGCGGCATCACGGTACTGAACATCCTTGCCGCGAAAGGCTGGTACGGCCTCCAATTCAACCAGCGCCTTATCGGTTTCGACGGCCAGTTGCGCGCGAGCATCTTCAAAGGCTTTGGCGTTCTGCGCGTTCAAGCCGTCGGTGAGTTTAGCGCTGGCTTTCTCGACGCGAAAAAACGCAAGAAATACCTTGTGCTGGTAGGTGTTAACCTCCGACACCTGCCGAATAATGGCGTTCATTTTGCGCGTTTCGGGTGCTTCGGACACCGTCATTTTGAAGCGGGCCGCAAACCGTTGCTGGGCCATTTCTACGCTGTCGCCGGCCACTTCCAGCTTAGCCTCGGCCACCTCCAGCGCATCGAAATAGCGCTGCATGGCTTCTAGGCTCTGCGTGCGGCTGGCGGCCAGCGAGTTCACCTGCTTGTAGTCTACGGAATACACGGCCAGCATCTGCTGGAACGCGGCCTTGGCTTTGTCCCGGAATTCGGTGTTGCCCTGGAAGCCCGGCATGTGCGAGATTTTCGCCAACGAAGCCTTGTTCTGTTCCACCACGTCCTGGCGGCGGGCTTCAATCTTGCGTTCATTCTCGCTGTGCGCCGACTTGCTGATATAGCGCAGACACTTCTTCTGCATAATCAGCTGCTCAGCCACAATGGCGTTGTTGTAGGCACCGGGGTCGGTGAAAGCCTGGGCCCGGGCAGTGGTAGTAAAAGCGGCCAGCAAAGCAGCCGTGGCAAGAGTAAAAAGACGCATGGGCAACAATAAAAAGGTTAAGTGATACTTGGCCGCGTGTTAGCAGCATTGAAGTTGAAAGGAAATATGCGTTGGGTTTTCCGGGTCGGAGAAGAAGTAAAGCAAGCCGGCGTCGCCCCAGGAAAAGTCTTCCGTGCTATCGAACTGCAACCAGAAATTGCCGGTTGGGTGGGCGCCTTGCAGCCAACGAGCGTAGCCGCCCACCCATGAGCCCAGGTTCTGCTCCCCGATTAGCGCCTCCACGGCTTGATTGTAGACGGCCTGCCAATCGTCAGGCGCTATCTGCTGGCAGAGCTTCTCCGTTTCCGGGCTGATGTACTCCAATTCATCATCGTCTGGCAACGAGGGTTCGGAACGCACCATTATGCGGCTAAACTGAATGGGCGGCAAATTGGCCGGCCGGGTCAGCAGGATCTGTTTCTCGGGCTTTATCGTTGGATAGAGCTTCAGACAGTAGTCTTTGGGCTCGTGGCTCTCATCGAACGGCAATTCACCCTCATAATAGTTGTGGTAAAACTGTAGTATCTGCGCTGAAAAAGGCCAATTCAGGTTACCCTCATTCACCAGCTGGAATATCAATTCCAGCGGCTGCTTGGTGTCAGGATTTATCGGCCACTCCTCCCCGATTTCAAAATACGGGTCGCCACCGATGTGTGATAGTAACTGCGTGGCAGCCGGCTGCTCCTGCCTCGTTAGAATAAGCGTACTTCTTTGCAGAAGCAAACGCTCCAATTGCTGACGTAATAACTGTTCAGATTCTAGCTCATTCATAAACACGGGCTGAAATAGGAATATTATTTCTTCATAAAGAAAAAAAGTCAAAAAAAAGCCGGCCCCTCAACAGGGCCGGCTTATACTTACGCTGATACTTCTTAGACTAGACTCTTCCCCACCAATTCCTCGGCCTTCGCAATAGCGGCTCCTAGCCCGGCTACGTTCTTGCCGCCGGCCGTGGCGAAGAACGGCTGCCCGCCGCCGCCGCCTTGGATTTCCTTGGCCAGCTCCCGGACCAGCGTGCTGGCGTTGAGCTTGCCGGCTTTAGCCAGTTCGTCATCGAGCATGACGGCCAGTTGTGGCTTACCGTCGATTTCGGCGCCGAGCACGGCTACCAGGTTGGGCACCGTCTGGCGGAGGTTGAAGGCCAGGGTTTTGAGGCTGTCGGCGGAGGAAGCCTGCACCTGAGCCGCAAGGAAGCTGACGCCGTGTAGGGGTTTTACTTGGCCGGCCAGCTGGTCTTTCTGCTGGTTGATGCTCTGCTGAGCAAACTGCTCGATTTGCTTGCGCAGGCTGGCAACTTCCTCGGTCTGTTTTTCGAGGCTGGTGAGCAGGTGCTGCGGATTGCCCAGCGCCTCGCGCACCTGTTGCAGCAGGTCGAGCTGCTGGTTCACGTAGGCTTCGGCGGCTTCGGCCGTCACGGCTTCTATACGGCGCACGCCGGCACCCACGGCGCTTTCCGACGTGATTTTGAAGAAGCCGATGTCGCCGGTGGTGCGCACGTGGGTGCCACCGCACAGCTCCACCGAGAAGTCCCGGTCGAAGGTGATGACGCGCACGAACTCACCGTATTTCTCCCCGAACAGCGCCGTGGCGCCCAGGGCTTTGGCTTCGGCAATGGGCACATTGCGGCGCTCATCCAGCGGAATTTGCTGCCGAATGCGGGCATTCACGAGAGTTTCCACCTGGCGCAACTGGTCGTCGGTTACTTTGGTGAAGTGCGAGAAGCCGAAGCGCAGCAGCTTCTCGTTTACCAAGGAGCCTTTCTGCGCCACGTGCGGGCCCACCACTTCGCGCAGGGCGGCTTGCAGCAGGTGCGTGGCGGTGTGGTTGCGTTGAATCTGGGCGCGGCGGGTCGCATCAAAACGAGCCGTGAAAGTAGCCTCCAAATCCTGGGGCAAGTCCAGCACGGTGTGTACGATGAGGTCGTTTTCCTTCTTGGTATCCAGCACACGCACCTTGCTCAGCCCCGATTCGAGGTAGCCCGTATCCCCAATCTGCCCGCCCGACTCGGCGTAGAACGGCGTTTGGTCGAGCACCACCTGGTATTCGGTTTTGCCCTTAGCGGTGATCTTGCGGTAGCGCAGAATGTGGGCCGGCGCTTCCTGCTGGTCGTAGCCCACGAAAGCGGGCTGTTCCTCGGAAGGCGTTACGATGGTCCAGTCGCTCTGGTCGGTTTCCTGGGCGTTCTTGCTGGTCTCTTTTTGGTGTTCCAAGGCCTTCTTGTAGCCTTCCTCGTCCACGGTTAGCCCTCTTTCGCGGGCAATAAGCGCCGTGAGGTCCAGCGGGAAACCGAAGGTGTCGCTCAATTCAAAAGCGGTTTTGCCGCCGATAATCATTCCTTCTCTCTTAAATGTATCGAGCGCTTGCTGATAATATCCTTCTATGTGATTATCGTAGCTAACATCCGTGAGCAGATCATGAAAATTACTCAGACGTAAGTCCTTAGCTAAATCTTCATAAAACTTCTGAACAATATTCCTTCTAATTTCTTCAGGACCCTTACCCGAAGTAAATACAGCAATAGGAACCATAGAACTCAATTCTTTGAATCTATCTACTATTAGGCCATGTAGTCTATGCAAACCTTTTTCCAGCGTCTTGAGGAAGGAAATTTCCTCTTCCTCAACCACGCGCTGCACGAATTGCGTCTGTTGCTTCAACTCGGGAAAAATGCCCTGCATCTGGTCGGCCAGCACAGGCACTAGCTTGTAGAGGAAGGGCTGCTTCTGGTTCAGCGAGGAGAAGGCGTAGCGCACGGCCCGGCGCAAAATGCGGCGAATCACATAACCAGCCTTCACATTCGAGGGCAGCTGGCCGTCGGCAATGGTGAACGAAATGGTCCGAATATGGTCGGCAATGACCCGGATGGCAATGTCCGTCTTCTCATTCTCCGTGGCTGGCTGGTCGGTCACCGTGGCAGGCGCGGTGCCATGATATTCCAAGCCCACTTCCTTGGCAATGAACTGAATAAGGGGTTGGAACACGTCGGTGTCGTAGTTGGACTTCACGCCCGACACGGCCATCATTAGGCGCTCGAAGCCCATGCCCGTATCCACGTGCTGGGCCGGCAACTTCACCAGCAACTTATCGGCCAGGCGCTGAAACTCCATGAACACGTTGTTCCAGATTTCCACTACCTGCGGGTGGTCGGCGTTCACCAGCTCCCGGCCAGATTTCTGCGCTATTTCGTCCTCGTCGCGCAGGTCGATGTGGATTTCAGTGCAGGGGCCGCAAGGGCCGGTGTCGCCCATTTCCCAGAAGTTGTCCTTCTTGTTGCCGGGCAGAATCCGCTCCTCGGCCACGTACTGCCGCCAGAGGGCCTGCGTTTCGGTGTCGGCGGCCAGCTTGTCGCCCTCGTCGCCCTCGAAGTAGGTGACGTAGAGGCGGTCTTTAGGCAATTTATAGACGTCAGTGAGCAGTTCCCAGGCCCAGGCAATGGCTTCCTTCTTGAAATAATCGCCAAACGACCAGTTGCCTAGCATCTCGAACATGGTGTGGTGATAGGTGTCGTAGCCTACCTCTTCCAGGTCGTTGTGCTTGCCGCTTACGCGCAAGCATTTTTGGGTGTCGGCGATGCGCTTGAACGGGGCGGGCTTGTTGCCGAGAAAATAATCTTTGAACGGGGCCATGCCCGAGTTGATGAACAGCAGCGTCGGGTCGTCCTTCACCACAATCGGCGCCGAGGGCACGATGTGGTGGCCTTTAGAAGCGAAGAAATCGAGGAATTGCTGGCGGACGTGGCTGGCGGTAGGGAGTGACATGGGCAGAAGTAACGCCAAGCGCCGGCTTGGCGGGTCGTAAGGGTCGTTAAGTATCACCGGCTCGACCATTGGAATTGGCAACGGCCGGTATTTTGGCTACTTTTCGCAACGCATTGTAGGTGCGTAGTCGGCAAAGGTAGCCGGCTTGACTTGGAATGCGAAACGAAGAGCAGCACCACGAAGCTCCAGCTTGGTGCCTCGTTCGTGTCGTGCTACTGATGATGTTCAACGATGCGCGAAGCTGGAGCTTCGCGCTACTGCTCGCCCCCATGCCGTACAAAGAGCGCGAAATCGAGAAGCAATACTTTACTATTGGCGAAGTGGCGGCGCAGTTCAACGTGGCGCCGTCGCTGATCCGCTTCTGGGAAACCGAGTTTGAGGAGCTGCGCCCGCGCAAAAGCAAGAAAGGCAACCGCCTCTACACGCCCCAGGACGTGGATATCTTCCGCACCATCTACCACTTGGTAAAAGAGCGCGGCTACACCATTCCCGGCGCCCGCGATATGCTCAAGCAGAAAGGCCCGCAGCTCAAGGAGAAAATCGATGTAATTCAGAGCCTGGAGAAAGTGCGCAAGTTCATGGTGCAGATGAAGAAGGAGCTGGATGAAATTGGCAAGACGCCGGGGTAGACCTCACCCCCTAGCCCCCTCTCCAAAGGGAGAGGGGGAACTAGCTCTAGTTCTAGTCCAACTCCCCTCCTTTTTTAAGGAGGGGTGGCCGCAGGCCGGGGTGGTAAACTCGTTGAACGACTCCTAGCTCTACATTTAATTCTACCAAATTTAATTCTACCAACCCTCAACCACCCCCTAGCCCCCTCTCCTAGGGGAGAGGGGGCTAGGGGGTGAGGCCACCGTAAGGCCACTTATATATGAACGATACCGATACCCTCCTCCACGAAGTCGCGCTTACTCTCTTTTCTGGCGTTGGGCCGCAACTTACGCGGCAGCTGATGAGCTACGGCGGCTCGGCCCGGAACGTGCTGCACCTGCCGCCGGGCAAGTTGCGCAAGATTCCGGGAGTAGGACCCGCCACAGTGGCTGTACTTACGGGTGCGGAACGTAGCACGGCGCTACGGCGAGCGGAGGAGTCGGTGCGGAAAGCGGAGAAAGACGGCGTGCAGTTGCTGTTCTACACCAGCAAGCAGTTCCCGGCGCGGCTCAAGCAGCTACCCGACGCGCCCGTGCTGCTTTACTACCAAGGCACCGCCGACCTCAACCATCCCAAAACTGTAGCCCTCGTCGGCACCCGCCAGGCCACCGACTACGGCCGCGAGCAAACCGAACGGCTGGTGCAGGGCATTGCCTCGCACCAGCCGCTAATTGTGAGCGGCCTGGCCTACGGCATTGACATTGCCGCCCACCGCGCCGCTTTGCAAGAAGGACTGGAAACCGTGGGCGTGATGGCCACCGGCTTGGACGTCATCTACCCGCACGCGCATCGCAAAACCGCCGAGAAAATGCTCACCCAGGGCGGACTGCTCACGGAATTCCCTTTCGGCACCCCGCCCGACAAATACAACTTCCCGGCGCGCAACCGCATCATCGCCGGCCTCGCCGATGGCACGGTGGTAGTGGAAGCCGCGAAAAAAGGCGGCGCCCTCATCACCGCCGACCTGGCTCAGGGCTACGACCGGGACGTGCTGGCCATCCCCGGCCCGCTCGGCTCGGCGGCTTCCGAAGGCTGCCACGAGTTGATCAAAACCAACAAAGCCGCGCTGTATTCCGAGCCACGGGATTTGGAGGAACTGCTCAATTGGGACGCGGCTCTGCATCTCAACGGCAAGTTCAAAGGCCCTACCAGCTACGACCCGCTGGATTTCACAACTGAAGAGTTTGGCCTGCTCACCGTGCTGCAAGCTGCCGCGGCCCGCGAAGAACACCTCGACGCGCTGGCCTGGAAAGCGCAGTTGCCCGTGCATCAAGTGGCCTCGCTCCTGCTGGGCTTGGAGTTTCGGGGGTTGCTTAGGGCGCTGCCCGGTAAGCGGTTCGCGTTGGTGTGAGTTGTATTCTTTCAGCTACCCCACGTTTCGGAATAGCCGCGTAGCGACGACAGGTTTGTAGCCTCAGATCGGTTCTAGAGGTAGCGCCGCGTAGCGGTGCCAGAGACGCCCACTGATCTGGCACCGCTACGCGGCGCGAGGTCGTTTTAGACCTGGGTTTCTACAATCCTTGAGCCGCTATGCGGCTGCTCCGAAACTGGAGTTAGCTAGAACTCCCTCGCAAACGAACGTTATACCGCAAGGAAAACAACAAACGACATTAAGCACCCGCACTCAACACTGATGCTTCTCTACAACGGCCAGTTGCTCCCTGAATCCGGCTTTACTCTGCCTCTGCCCAATCGGGGGCTGTTTTTCAATGATGGGTTCTTTGAGACGATGGTGTGGGCTGGTGGTGGCATCCGCTACCTGCCACACCACATAGCACGAATGCAGCAAGCCGCTGCCGCGTTGGGCCTAGAACTGCCTGCTACCCTAGCTTCAGCCGAAAGCCTGACGGGTACGCTGAACCAGCTGGCTTCAGCTACAACGGAGCAGCCGGAGACTAGCAGTTCCTACCGAATACGCTTGCAACTATGGCGCGCCGGCGGTGGGCTGTACGCACCCGAAACGTCGGCCGTGAACTGGCTGGCCACCGTCCGACCTTTTCAGGCTAATGATAGTATCATTTCCACCGCTGACTTTGCCCAAACCGTCCGCATCCAACTTTCACCGGTATCCTTTTGTAAGGGGCCAAACAGCTTGATCTACGTGCTAGCGGCACGGGAGCGGCAGCAGCGGGGGCTTGATGAGCTATTGTTGCTGGACGCGGCGGGCCACGTAGCGGAAAGCGTAGTGGCGGCGGTGTTTTGGATTAGGGACGAGCATCTCTTCACGCCACCGCTTGCCACTGGCTGCGTGGCCGGGGTGCGGCGGGCACATCTGCTGCAAGTGGCCCGGCAGCGTGGTATTGTAACGCACGAAGTACTGGCCGGGCCGGAAGAGCTAGCGGCAGCTGAAGCAGTGTTTACGGCCAATGTGGCCGGTATCCGGGTCGTTCACCGGCTGGGGTCAATAGTACTGGAGCCAGAGCACGAGCTACTAATGCAACTGCGGCACTGGGAGACGAAGGAACAGCAGCCTTAGCGCGTGGGGGCGGTCGGGCGAGAGCGTAGTTTCAGCCAGCCTTCCTCAAATTCGACTAAATCTTCTTCTGTTACATCGTTGATAGCTAACACTTCGGCTCGACTTTGCTGCTGCGCATCAAGAGAATAAAGTGCTATCCAGGTCCGATGCTGACGCGACAACGGCTTGGGTTCAATGGGACTGGTACGGTGATTCATAGCCGCAGCTACGCAGCTACGGTCGAGTTTAGATTTTCAAACTGATATTAAATTTTTCGGTGATATAGGTTCTTGGTTCGATCTAATAATGTCGAGCTTAGTAGGAGCTTGGCGGTGGGCTTTGCATCCTGATATTTACACGGCTACCGGTGCCTTAATGGCGGGGTGCGGGTCGTAGTTTTCCAGGCGAAAGTCCTCGTACTGAAACCCAAAAATATCCGTCACTTCGGGGTTGAGGTGCATTTGCGGCAGCGCGCGGGGTCCTCGACCAAGCTGGGTGCGGGCTTGCTCCAAGTGGTTGCTGTAGAGATGGGTGTCGCCGCCGGTCCAGATGAACTCGCCGGGCTGCAAGCCGGTTACCTGGGCCATCATCAGCGTGAGCAAGGCATAGGACGCAATGTTGAATGGCACGCCCAGGAACACGTCGGCGGAGCGCTGGTAGAGCTGGCACGAGAGGCGGCCATCGGCCACGTAGAACTGAAACAGCGCGTGGCAGGGCGTGAGGCGCATTTGCGGCAGCTCGGCCACGTTCCAGGCAGATACCACCATGCGGCGCGAATCGGGCTGGGTACGGAGCAGGCGCACCATTTCCGCAATCTGGTCGATGTTCTGCCCATCGGGGGCGGCCCAGCTGCGCCATTGCTTGCCGTAGATGGGTCCCAGGCTGCCGTCGGCGTCGGCCCACTCCCGCCAGATGCTCACGCCCACTTCTTCGAGCGAGTTGTTGTTGGTATCGCCGCGCAAAAACCACAGCAGCTCGTGGATGATGCTCTTCAGATGCACTTTCTTGGTGGTGACGAGCGGAAAGCCTTCCTGCAAATTGAAGCGCATCTGGTAGCCGAATACCGAGAGCGTGCCCGTGCCCGTCCGGTCGGTTTTGCGGGTGCCGTGGTCGAGAATGTGCTGGAGAAGAGCGTGGTACTGGCGCATGAGCAAGAGTAAGGAAAGACGAAAGCAGGAAGCCCGGCTGCTGGTAGAGCACCCGTCGCGAAGTCAAAAATAGGGAAAGCCAGCCGTTGCCACAGCTCACCCCGCAATTCTAGCTGTCCGAGCTGGCTTGTGCTATTTTTCTGGTTGCTGACCGTGGTGTTGCATCTTGGACAAGCGGCGTTTCACTTGCTATGGCTTGCCAAACCCTAATGAGCAACAGCAGAAACTTGGCGAGAACAGGTTTACAAGTGGTGGCCTGCCGTAAGCACACCCGCTATTTGCTGGCATTATCTGAAGCAAAAACTGTCTCTTAATCTCCCTACTTAATAGCATCTTTAGGCCCCCAACTATCCTTCAATGGCCCTTCGTGCACCTGCGGCGCTGCTTATTATCCTGCTTATCAGCACGAAAGGATGGGCGCAGACGGCTACCGGTGCCGACCCCGCTAAGCCACCCGCCCCGCCGCCGCAACAGCAGCTGACCGTGCGCGTGACAGTACCGACGTTGGTTGGGGTGGTGAGCGACTACGCGCAAATCCTGCTCTCCCGCGAAAAAAACAAGCTAAAGACGCTCACCAGCAAACGCGAGTCGCGGACCGCCAATCCGGTGATTGTGTTGACGGTCAATCTTCCCAGGGGCTGGGGACCGAAGAAACGTGAACCAGGCTCCGAAAAAAAGTAACTTAACCCGCCGTGCGCTTCAGGGACCGAGCTAAATAGTAGGTTCCGGTTCGTTTCGCACTCTTCTCTCCTTCCATACTGCGTCTGCACAGGTTCTGCTTATGAGCGTCGACGGTACCGTTTTTTTCACTGTTCTGGTTGGACTACTGATCGTGCGGGCGCTGCGCCGGTTTTTCGATCTGCCAACTCGTATGCCCCGGTTGAACGCGCTGCTCAATTGGATCTGGGTACCGGGCTTGTTGCTGTACCTTTTCGCGCTGCTGATTCGCTGGAAAACCGACCAGTTGGATGAAATCTACCTGCTCTTCGTCCTGGGCGTGGTGGTGGCGATAGTGCTGCGGATTCTGAGCTATCGGCCCGCCCGCTCCATCCTGCTGGCGGTGCTACCCTTCATGCTCGTGGTGTCGGTGGAGCTAATCTTGGAGCTGGCGCGCAGCTCTTGGCTGAAGGAATACGATGATGGCTTCGACACGGCCGGTGCATTTTCCGTCTTCTGGCTAATTGCTTTCATCTTCATTGCCCGCAACCAGAAGAAGCATCTGGAAAAAGAGCGTCTGCTGCGGGAGGAGGAAGAGAAAGCCAAGCGACTCATTGAGGCACAAAATATAGAGCTGGAGCGGCTAGTCGAGGAACGAACGGCCACCCTTACCCAGCAAGCCGAAGAACTGCGCCGGGCCCTGGACGAACTCAAAATCACCCAGACCCAACTCATTCAAAGCGAGAAAATGGCCTCCTTGGGTGAACTCACGGCCGGGATTGCGCACGAAATTCAGAACCCGCTCAACTTCGTCACGAACTTCTCCGACGTGTCGGCGGAGCTGATTGAGGAGCTGGAAGAGGAACGCCAGCAACCCAATCGGGACCCGGAACTGGAAGCTGAGCTGCTAAGCGACCTGAAACAGAACTTGCAGAAAATAACGCAGCACGGGCAGCGGGCGGCCGGCATTGTACGGGGCATGCTCGAACACAGCCGGGCCAGCACCGGCGAGCGGCAACCCGTGGACCTGAACACATTGGCCGACGAGTACCTGCGCCTAGCTTACCACGGCCTGCGCGCCAAAGACAAAACCTTCAACGCCACGCTCACTACCAACTTCGACCGGGAGCTGGGCACCATCAACGGGGTTTCGCAGGACCTAGGCCGGGTGCTGCTGAATCTGTTTACCAACGCGTTTTACGCGGTGCAGAAGCAGAAAGAGCGTCACCCGGAAGGCTACGCCCCCACCGTGAGCGTGACCACCTGCCGCAATGCGGCGGGCAGCGTTGAGGTGCGGGTGCGCGACAACGGCACTGGCATTTCGGAGGAGGTACGCCAGAAAATCTTCCAGCCTTTCTTCACTACCAAGCCCACCGGCGAAGGCACTGGCCTGGGCCTCTCGCTGAGCTACGACATCATCACGAAAGGCCACGGTGGCACCCTCACGGCGGAATCGAAGGAAGGCGAAGGCACTGAATTCATTATCACGCTGCCACCTGGCTAGCCAGGGAAATAAGTGAATTCAGGTTTTCCGCTTCCGCTAACTCAGCCATTCTCCCAACACCTATTTCAACTAGCTTTGTCACTGATGAAAATACTGGTAGTAGACGACGAAACTGACGTACGCACGCTTTTTGAGCAGCGCTTCCGGCGAGAAATTCGCAGTGGGCAGTTTTCCTTTTCATTTGCTTACTCCGGCGAAGACGCGCTGACCTACTTGCACGAGCACGCCTCGGAAGTGGTGCTCATTCTGTCCGACATCAACATGCCGGGTATGAGCGGGCTGGAGCTACTCAAGCGCATCAAGCAGGAATATCCGGCCCCGCCCCCCACGCCCCCGCAGGTGATGATGATTACGGCGTACGGCGACGATGAGAGCTACCAACAAGCCATGCAGCTTGGGGCCAACGATTTCCTCACCAAGCCCGTCGACTTTGCCGCCCTCAAAGACAAACTGACCTCGCTCGCCAGCCATGAAAACTAAGATTCTGGTCGTAGATGATGAAGCGGATTTGGAGCTGCTCATCAAGCAAAAATTCCGGCGCAAAATCCGGGAAAACGTGTACGAGTTCGTGTTTGCCAGCAACGGCCAGGAAGCCCTGGACACCGTGCACGCCCACCCCGATCTGGACATCATTCTCTCCGACATCAACATGCCGGTGATGGACGGCCTGACCTTGCTCAGCAAGATGCCCGAGGCCAACCCCATCGTCAAGACCGTGATGGTATCGGCCTACGGCGACATGGAAAACATCCGCACGGCCATGAACCGCGGGGCGTTCGACTTCGTGTGCAAGCCCGTGGATTTTCAGGACCTGGAAGTAACGATGGAGAAAACCGTGCAGCAGGTGCGCCAGCTGCGGGAAACGCTGCAAGCCATTCAGGAAAACAACATCCTGAAGATGTACGTCGACGAAACGGTGCTCAACTTCATGGGCCGGCCGGGCTTCGAAAACAAGCTCATGGCCAGCGAAACGGTGGAAGCCACGGTGGTCTTCATCGACATTTGCGGCTTCACGGCGCTGTCGGAGATACTGGCGCCGGCCGACGTGGTAACTATGCTCAACACCTACTTCGACCAGATGGTGAAGGAGATTATCGCGCAGGGCGGCTACGTGGATAAGTTCATGGGCGACGCCGTAATGGCCGTTTTCCGCGGCGACTACCACCTCGACCGCGCCGTGGATGCCGCCCTGGCGGTGCGCGCGGCGGTGCACGCCAACCAGGACACGCTACCCGACGGCAGCTCGTACCAGCCGCAGGTAAGCATCGGCATCAATACCGGCGAAATGGTGTCGGGCAACATCGGCTCGGCCTCGCTCAAACGCCTCGATTACACCGTCATTGGCGACACCGTAAACGTGAGCCAACGGCTGCAATCGGCGGCCCAGCCCGGCCAGATCATCGTCACGGAAGCCACGTACCAGCAGCTGAAAGAGTCGTTTCAGTGCCGGCCTATCAAGGAAGTTACCTTGAAGAACAAAGCGCAGCCCGTCATGATCTATGAGGTAGTGGCGTAAGGCTGAGCCTCTAGATGTAGCGCGGCAATCCGTTCCGCACATGAGCTGTAGGTGAGTTCCTAGGCGGTTGCGCTAGTGGCGCGGGTGTAATTGTTCAACGATGCGCGAAGCTGGAGCTTCGCGCTACTGGGGGAACTGCATTTTCTCGTTTTGCTGGCGCAGGCGCTTGCAAAGCACCCGCAGGATGTTGCGGAGCACCTCGCTCCGCTCTTCCATCACGTCGTAGAAATCCTCTTGGTCGAGGCGAAACGCTACGACGGAGCTTTGCGCGACGGCCGAGGCGGAGCGTGGTTCGGCGTCGAGCAGGGCCAGTTCTCCGAAAAAGTCGCCCGAGCGGAAGGTGGCTAGCTGCTGCGCGCCGTTGAAGATGCCAACCTCCCCTTCCTGCACGATGAAGAGCGAAGTGCCCAGGTCGCCTTTCGCAAAAATCTGCTGGCCTTGCTCAAACGACACCTCTTTCATGATGGGCGCGATGCTGCTGAGCACGTTTTCGGGAGTTTCGGCGAAAAGAGCGGTGTGCTTGAGCAGGGCAATCTGCTCCGTGGTGGAAACGCGGGAGGTGGTGGCGTGGTGGCTCATGAGCAAAGAGGATAAAGAAGGCTGCGCGGCCAGCAGTTGCTGGTACTCCTGGGGCGCGGCTTCGGCGAAACGTTCTAGCGCGGTTACGGCACTCTGCTGAATGAGGCGGTTGGGGCTCTGCAAGTGGGGCAGCACCTGGCCCACGGTATGCAATTGCGGCTCCCACTCACTCAGAGCCGTACTGATGGTCCAGTCGGTATAGGCCTGCTCGCCCCGGTCGATGATGCTGGGCACGATAGGCGTGGGCGGGTTGGGCGGACCGAGCAGCACTTCGAACCGGCGCGCTTTCTCGGTGGTAGGCGCCACGTCGAGCAGGGTTTGCAGCCCTTGGTACACCGGCCGCGGAATGAGGTTGTCGAGCATTTCGAGGGCGTTGGCCTGCCGCTCGCGGGTGGCGTGGAGCACGCCCCGCTCGGTGTCCGTAATGATCTGGGAGGGGTAGAGCCGCCGCAACAAACCAAATATGCGCTGCTGGTTCCGGCTCAGCTCATAGTCCAGGCTCGTGCGTAGGGTTTCGCTGGCCGTGGTAGCCTGTCCCCGCACCAAGTGCTGAGCCAGGCGCATTTCTTCCTGCACCAAGGATCTGAATACTGGCTCATCGGCCCCAACTGGCTCGAAATCGCGCAGGGCCCGTAATGCGGCTTCCCGGCGAAATAAGTGCGGCAACTGCGCCAGCGAAACCAGCGCGGCGCGGCTGGCGGGCTGCCGCACGTGTCCGCACAGCTGCGCTACCCGCCGAATCAGGGCCTCGTCGGTGCTGGTGCGCAGGGTGTGAGTGAGTTCGGGCAGGGCCGCTTCTCCTAGTTGCAGTAGCTGCTCGGTGGCGGCGGGGCGGGTTACTTTGGTACTGAGGGCCTCAATGAGAGCCTGAATGGCCGCTGAATCGGGAATGGCGAGGGGCGGCTCGGTAGCGCCGTCGATACTTGCTTCTTGCGATGTACTGGCTACCTCATCGGCCGGGGCGAAACGGCGGCCGACGGCGTGCTGAAGCTCGGCGAGGTAGTGGTTGTAAGTGCGGTAGAGCAGGCCTAGTGCGGCAACCGTCAGCAGTGCCATCCACCCGAACGTGAACTGCTGGTTGAGCGCCGGCTGCTTGTGGAAAGCCAGCAGCAACAGGCCGGCCAAAGCCATGCCTAGCGGCTCATAAACGCCTTTGGCCAAGGTGTGCGCCTGCAACCGTTCTGCGGCGGGCAAGGGCTGAAACAGGATCAGAAATACCGGATCGAACACGGCCCGGCGCAGCACTTCCAGCGCCAGGAACAGGCCGCAGAAATACAGCATCAGGCTGTCTTCGGAGCTGCTTGATGGCAATAATGGCAGCAGCCCGAACAAGCCCAGGCCCAGCAGCAAGGTACCGGGCAGCGCCAGCAAGGTGCCCCGAATACCTACCCGGTCGAGGGTTTGGCTGGTGAGAAGCAGCTTGAATACGAGGGCCAGCAAGTACGTCAGGCCCAGCACGCTGCTCACGTAGCGCATCACCACCGACTGGTCGTGGAACCGGTGCTTAACGTTGACGAAGAAAGAGTACTCGATGCCGATGGTGACGGCCGCAATGGCCATCATGCCCAGGCACATGGACAGCACCAGGCGGCTGCTTCCGAACCACCGTTGCAAGCCGGGCGCAACGGCCTGGGCGCGTTGGCCGCGGGCCGCCGAGCGGGCTTCTACCACGTGGGAGCGGCCGGTGGCTTGCAGCACGAGCAAGGCGCCCATATAGGCCCCAAACGCCGTGAGCAGCAGCCACAGCAGCTCCGTATGATGATGAATAAGTACGGCCAGCACGGCCCCCAGCGCCTTGGCGGGCATGTCGCCGGAACTGATGACGCTGAACAGACGCCGGCTCTGCCGCACATCAAACACCACCGCCGAAACGCCCCAGAACTCCAGGTTGGTGAGCAGATAAATAACGCGGTACCCCGCCATGATGGCCACGGCCGCCGCCACCGAATGGCCCACGAATACCAGCACGCCCAGCACGCCGGTAAGCGCCACCACGGCCAGCAGAACCCGCACGGCCACGCGCTGCAACCCCCAATGGTGCTCGTAATGGGCGTACACTTGCCCCGCTCCTATCATCAGCAATGCCGCCACCGCGTAGGCCAGGGGTAAATTCCGCTCGGGGTTGTTTTCAAGCAGAATCACGTTGGCCGACACGTAGACCAGGATGGTGCCGATGCCCAGCAGGAAGTTGTGCAGGAAAAAAAGGCCCACCGTACGTCCCTCTTCGGGACGAATCCCCAGCAATTGCTGCCAACGTGCAAGTAGTGTCATCCTAGAAAAGCAGGTAGAAGCCGCAAGATAGTGGCCGGACGCGGCAGACACGGGTTTTTTCCTGTAATTACGGCCCTCTACTCCTGCTTACCCGCCCGATGGACCACCAACGCGCCGAAACCTACGTGCTAGCCCAGCTTCGCCAGCACCTCTCACCGGCCCTCACCTACCACGGCCTGCACCATACCCTCGACGTAACGGAACAAGCTAGTTCCCTGGCCGCCGCCGAAGGCATCACAGATGCCGAAGAACTAACCTTGCTGCGTACCGCGGCCCTCTACCACGATTCCGGCTTCCTGACCACCTACCAGGGCCACGAAGCCGCCAGCTGCGAACTGGTCCGCCAGGTGCTGCCCGGCATGAACTACTCACCCAGTCAGATCGAGTTGATTTGCCGCCTGATCATGGCGACGCAGATGCCACAAAGCCCCGCCAACCTCCACTTGGCCCAAATCCTCTGCGACGCGGACCTGGACTACCTCGGCCGCCCCGATTTCTGGCCCATCAGCCAAACGCTCTTTGCGGAGCTGCACACCCGCGGAACAGTCCCGGACGAAAAGACCTGGTACCAGATTCAGGTGAAATTCCTCAGCACGCATCACTATTGGACGCACACGGCCATCGCCCGTCGGGAAACGGCCAAACAGGTCCGCCTAGCCGAGGCGCAGGAACGGCTAGCGCAACTGGAGCTAGGATAAACCCACTTCTTTTCTGTCATCTTGACGAAGGAAGGACCTTATGGCGTTAGAAGAGCGTGCCTATCAGCGCCTCGTTCTCATCTCCTAAGGTCCTTCCTTCGTCAGGATGACAGCACGTAGAAACCCACTCGCTCCGTACGCTAAGCGTAGCCAAACTTGCTGTTTTCCCGGGCCTCGTCCGTGGGTTTTTCGGGGTTCTCGTCGGGCGCGGCGGGTTGCAGCGTGTCTTGCGGAAACACCAACGGCTCCGAAGAACCGTGCGCTTCGGCGCTGTTGAAATACATGCACGTCACCAAGTCGCCGTCCTGGGCCTGGACCCGCATGAGAGGGCCGCCCGTCGCGAGCCGCACCGTATCCCCGATTCTAAAAGCAGCCATATTATAATGTTGTTAAGAGCGGCAAAGCCATTCGCCATACGCTGCCCCGGCAATCCAACCTCCACGGTGGGCCTGCCGGGGCAGTTTTTCATACGAGCGAGAATCGTCTCGGTTAAGAACATGGTGCTTGAAACCTACGGCTACCGCTTAAATAGCAGCAGCGGCCCGTATTGGAGCCGCTGCTGTTTTCTTCTTGTGCTGTTCTACTGCGTTTTAGACAGCAGGGGCTTCTTGCGGCTTGTTTTCGTGCCGCTGCACTGCCACTCGAATGCGAGACGCCAAGCCGTATAGGCTATCGAAATTCCTGTTTGTAGCAGATTTTACTGGCCTTCGCGCACTAAGGGGCGAGAGTTGCGGTCCGCTTTTTTCGAGGGGGTGCGCTTGTTGGCTTTCATAAAATCCTGCGCCTCTTCGTAGATATCCGAGTCATGGTCGGCGGAAGCTAGTACGGCTTGGTAGTGGCGGCGGGCTGCCCCGAGGTCGTTTTCATCCGTCGCGATGTTAGCCAGGTTGAGGTTGGCGTATTGGTAGTAG
Organism: Hymenobacter sp. M1-2; assembly: GCF_057808495.1. NCBI lineage: Bacteria > Pseudomonadati > Bacteroidota > Cytophagia > Cytophagales > Hymenobacteraceae > Hymenobacter > Hymenobacter sp. M1-2. The sequence continues at coordinate 47,252 of NZ_JBTYZO010000003.1, read as the reverse complement.
CCGCTCTTCACCTGGTTCGTGCTTTCGGAAAAGACGATGCAGCGCTGGAAATAGGATTTGGCCTTGTCCAGGTCCTTATACTTGTTCTGCTGAATGAAGCCGAGATAGTACGTGGCGTAGCGGCCACTGAACCCATCGTAACCGGTTTGTCCCTGGTTGAACTTGTCCATGATTTCCAGGCTCACCCGCTCGCACTCCCGGAAGTCGCCCCGGTTGAAGCACTGCATGGCGTAGAGCCGCTGGAAATACGGGTTGTCGGGGTAGTCTTTGGCCAGGTTGGTGGTGATGGGAAAAGCGGCTTCGGTTTGGCCTTCCCGCTCGCTGGTCAGAATCTTCATTAGGAAGAACTTGGCTTCCGGGGCCGTATACACGGCATTATCGGCCACGTTGCGCAGTTGGAGCAGACCGAGCTCCTTATTGCCTTTGGGGAAAAACAGCAGCACCGGCCGCAGCCAGGGATATTCCTCCCCGATCCAAACGGCGTAGTAGTTGAACAAGGCTTGGCCGAAGAGAAACTCCGGGCTCAGGCCATTGGCTTCCTTGCTTTTTTCGAGGTAGCTCAGGGCCCGCTTGGCTTCCACCGTGGCCCGCGTCCAGTCGTGGCGCTCGGCGTGCAAGCGGGACGAAAAGCCGTAGGCCGCCGAGAGGAAGAAGCAGGCCTCGTAATTTTTGTGGTCTTGGTTGTACAGGGCTTCCGCTTTCGTGGTGGCCGTGTCCATGTAGGCGAAGAAGACCTTGTCGTACTGCTTGGTGGTGACGTTGGTGGGCAAAATTTTCCACCAGGCGCTGAGCCCCATCATAAAATACGGCAGCGGGTGCTGCCCGTAGCGCCGGCGCAACGACCGAAACTGCCGCTCGGCTTTGTCGAACTTGAAATTGTAGAGGTTAGTGACGCCCCCTTCGAGCTCGGTTTTGATGTCCGGGTTCATGAGTAGCCAGCCGCGGGTATCCACGGCGGAAGGTGCCACGTCCACGTTGGCCAGTTCGATGTTGCGCATGCTGGCCTTGGTGGTATCGGGCTGCTGCGCGAAGGCCGCCGCCGGGCTCAACAGGAAGAAAACTGGCAGGACGACCAGCCAACATAGTTTCCTAGCGAGATGTAGCAACGAAGATGAAGTACTAGGCAAGCTCATAGATAAGTAATCAATCTGGCACGGGCAGTTGGTGCAACGGTGGCGGTTAGCCTTGGGAGAATGGCAAGGAAAAACAAAATTGTACTAACTCCAGCCAAGCCGCGCTTGCTAAGACCACTAAAATACGTGATTTCACGACTTCCCCGGATATTCTCATCCGTTTGCCATCAACACGTTTCAGCGGGTTCCCAACTACACAACCTTACGGTTGCAGCGCGTGACGGGGTTGTGCTCAAACAAATAAAAGATGGGCGTGCCGTGCGACAAAGCAGATTTGGTTGGTTTCACCAAAAATTCGCCGCTCAACTAACACCCCTCAGTTACCCGCTGCTAAATTAACTAACTTCAACCGTTCAGCTAGCATCCTTCCCAAATTAGTACCGTGTTGCCAGGCAGAAACTCATCTTAGGATTGTTTCGGGAAGACTAGCTCTTCTGAGCAACTGCTACAGCAGGCCGTGTTCGCCGCCCGCGTGTGGCACGGACTTCAGTCCGTAGCCTCGTAAAATGAAAGTTTGCATTCCGCACCAAACTCTGCGTTTGGCATCAGCAAGTGACCTACGTCATGGACGCCAGACTGACGGGCTACGGACTAAAGTACGTGCCACACGCGGGCAGCCAATGGGTACTCGAAAAACAAAAAGTCCTGCCTAACGGCAGGACTTTTCTTCCAAAGTGCAGACTCAATTTACAGCGACTTCGTGGCGGGAGCCACGGCCGGCGCGGGCGTTACGGCGGCGGTTTTAGCTCCCTTCTTGGCGCAGCACGAAGGCGTGCCACCAAGCGTTTTCGCTTCGGCGGAGCATTGCTCTTTCTTCTTGCCTTTCTTAGCGGCCTTGTCGCCCTCATGGGCAGAGGCGGTACCAACGAAGGCAAACAGAGCGAGGGCGAGCAGGGCGTTTTTCATGAAGACAGAAGTTGAGATGAATGGAAACAAATGCTGGAAAACAGTGGTTGGCTTTCGGCCGACTCTAAGGTAACAAGTAATTGGATACAAGTACTCAGTAGCTAGACCCTGATTATATCGTCGACCTACCTACTCAATACCAACGTCTCGCTACTTAGAAAAAGCGCGAAGCTCCAGTTCCGTGCTGTAGTTGGCTGGGCCACCCGGCCTGTTTTCCGCTCCTTTCGTTAACGAAGCGCGAAGCTGGAGCTTCGCGCCACCGTGTATGCCGCTTCGTCGCCTCAGTTACCTTACCCTACTCGCGCTGGGCCTGCTTTCGGGCCTGGCGCTGTTTTTTGTGGCGCAGCTGCGCTTCAACTACAATTTCAACGACTTCTACCCCGCCGGCGACCCTGACCTCGACTACTACTTACAGTATTCCGGGCGCTTCGGCAACGACAACGACTACGTGCTACTGGGCCTCGAAGCCCCGGCCGGCCAAACCGTATTCGAGCCCAAGTTTCTGACGCGGGTAGATTCCCTGACGCGCTTTGTGCAGCAGCGCCGGCATGTGGTGCACGTCACGTCGCCGACCAACGCCACCAACCCCGTCGTGGAGGGCCTGGGCGTGTTCAACGTGCCGTATCTGCATCCCGAAGACCCCAGTCGCCGCGCCGCCGATTCGGCGCTGGTGTACCGCACGCCGGGGCTGGTGGGCAACCTTATTGCCAAGGACGCGCGGGCCGTAACCATCCTCTTCCAAACCACGCCCAACCTCAGCAAGCCCCCCGGCGACTCCCTCCTGACGGCCGTGCGCACGGAGCTGGCGCGGCAGGGCTTCGCCGAAAGCCAGGTGCACCTGGCGGGCAAGATGGTGGCGCAGTCGGTGTTTGTGGACCGCCTGCAAATGGAGCTGGCCGTGTTTATGAGTTTATCGGTGGTGCTCGTGACGGGGCTGCTGTGGCTCACGTTTCGGACCTGGTGGGGCGTGGTGCTGCCGCTGGTGGTGGTGCTCGGCGCCATTGTGTGGGGCCTGGGGCTGATGAGTGCCTGCGGCGTGAGTATCGACCTGATGACGGCCCTGCTGCCGGTGATGCTGTTCGTGGTGGGCATGTCCGACACCATTCACATCATCACGCGCTACGTGACGGAGCTAGGCTACGGGGCCAGCAAGAAAGACTCCCTGCTCATCGCGCTCAAAGAATCGGGCTTCGGCTCGGGGCTGTCGGCCCTTACCACCAGCATCGGCTTCTTCACGCTGATGACGAGCACCATCCGGCCCATCTACAACTTCGGGCTGTTTACGGGCATTTCGGTGCTGCTCACGTTTGTGCTCAGTTTCACGCTGCTGCCGGCCATGCTGCTCCTGCTGCGCAAGCCGCAGCTGCGGATTCCGCGCCAGGAAGGCCACAGCTGGGACGGCGTGCTGGGCCGCCTGTTTCGGACGGTGCTGGCTCGCCGGCACTGGGTGGTGGGCGCGGGCGCGCTCATTCTGATTCTGTCGGTGGCTTCGGCTTCCCGCATCCGCATCAACTCGGCCTTGCTCGATGACCTTTCCAAAAACGACCCGGTGAAGCTGGATTTCGCGTTTTTCGAGCGGCAGTTTGCGGGGGTGCGGCCCTTCGAGCTGGACTTGAAGCCAGCCGCGGGCCGCGATATCTACGACCTGGCCGTGCTGCGCGAAACCGAGCAGATTGAAGCCTATTTGCAGCGCACGTACGGCCTTAACTTCGTGGCCTCGCCGGTCACCATTATCAAGTCGGTGCGCAAGGCGCTGAACGGCGGGTTGCTGAGCGAGTACCGCCTGCCCGACTCGGAGGCCGAGCTGGCCCGGCTCACGCGCAAGGTGAAGCTGTTTCGGAAGAAGCCGGAGTTTCGGGCGCTGGCCCTGCCTGATGGTACTGAAGGCCGTCTCACCGGCCGCATGCCCGACGTGGGCAGCATCCGGGCCGACGCGCTAAACGCCGACCTGCGCCGCTTCCTGCGGGCCGAAGTCGACAGCACCGTGCTCCGAACCCGCCTCACCGGCTCGGCCAACCTCATCGACAAAAACAACGAAAACCTCACCCTGAACATGATTACGGGCATGAGCATCGACATCGTGATGGTGACGCTCATTGTGTTGGCGCTGTTTCGGAGCCTGCGCATGACGGCGGTGGTGCTCATTCCCAACCTGGTGCCCATCCTGATTGTGGCGGGCGTGATGGGCGCGGCCGGCGTCAACATGAAGGTGAGTACCAGCATCATCTTTACCATTGCCTTCGGCATTGCCGTCGATGATACCATTCACTTCATCAGCAAGCTCAAACTGACGCTGGCCAAGGAAACGAGCCTGTTTCAGGCGGTGCGCAAAACCTACCTCATGGCCGGCAAGGCGGTTATTGTGACGTCGTTGATTCTGGTGGGCGGGTTCTCGACGCTGATATTTTCCTCGTTTGACGGGACATTTTACGTGGGGCTACTGATTGGCCTGACGCTGCTGTTTGGGGTGGTGGCCGAGCTGACGCTGCTGCCGATTCTCATTCTGTGGTTTTACCGACATCGGCCCAAGGAGATTCGGCAGCCGGTACCGGCTTTGGAAGGATAAAAGTCTTGGCTGAGGCACGCCGCTGTACGACCTTTACGCCACCACCCGCCCGATTACCTTCCATGTCGAGAGCCGCCGCCCTGAAACAGATACTAATCTACGCCGGTAAGTTGGCCTACACGGTGGCTGTGCTGGCTCTTTTTATGTTTGTCCTCAAGCGGATGTGGGGCGACGAGCTGGTGGAAGTGGATGCCTCTACCGCACTAAAAGGGCAAATCACGAAGTGCGACGTGAATCGCCAGCACTACTACTGGTACTTGAACAACGAGCCGGTGCGCTACGACTTGTGGTCGTTTGTGGCCGGCGATTCGGCTACCCGGCAGATGCAGCGCGAAGTGCTGGCCCGCAACAAAGACAACATCTACTATTACAACACGCTGGCCTACTACCTGAGAACCGGCGCGCGGCTCCGAAAAACGGCTAATTCTCCCCTCATCACCGTAGTGCAGGATAATAAAGTCACGGTGTGGACGTACGAGCGGTAGTTGCTCGTCCTTGAAAACCCTGCATCCGCCATCTTTGCTGCATGATGAAATGCCTGTTGCCCGCGCTGCTTACCCTTTGCTACTCCGTGGCCGTTGCCCAAACGCCCGCCGACTCCTTATCTGCCGACCCGCTGACGCCGCTTATTAGGGAGCGGGAGCTAATGGTGCGGCAGTACGAAGCCGCCAACGCCCAGCGCAACAGCCTCTTCGGCAACAAGCCCAGCAAGAAAGACCTGCAGGAAGTAGTCGATGCCCTGAAAGGCATCATCCGCAAAGACACCGAAATCGTGCGCGCCGTGCAGGCCAGTTCCTTGCGCCGCACGGCTGCCGTAGTGGCCGAAAACCAGCAGGCCAAGCAGAAAATCGTTGTGGCCCAAACTGACCAAAGCAGCACCCAGCAACGCTTCTACGATCTGGAGAATCAAATTCAAAACCTTGAAATCCGCGACAAGCAGCGCCAGAAGAAAATGCAAGAGCTGCAAGCCACCGCCGACGAAGCCACCGAAGCCCGCAGCAGCCGCGAATTATTAGCCACCGGCCTGGCCATATTGTCGGCAGGCTTGCTGGCGTACGTGGTGAAGCTGCGTGGCCAGCGCCGGCCAGTAGCCGCGAAGCGCAGGATTAAGGATTAAGAACTACCACTTGAGCTAGGAAACTAGCTCCCCTCTTTTTTTAAGGAGGGGTGGCCGCAGGCCGGGGTGGTTGACTAGAGCTAAAGAATTAGATCTAGATACCGTTCAACGACTTTACCACCCCGGCCTACGGCCACCCCTCCTTAAAAAAGGAGGGGAGCTAGTTTTAGTTTCTAATCCTGAACTTAGCCTCTGCCGCCTCACTACCCAATGCTCACTCCCGTCGCCGATTTTCTGACTTACGCCGAGGCGGTGGAGCTATACCACGCGTTACAGGAAAATGGCGTTACGGCTTTAGCGAAAACCTGCGGGCCGCCATCCTTTCCCTACGGTGATGGAATGTACTATCAACTGCTCATCGAAGAAGAGCAGGCGGCCGAGGCGCGGGAAGCCGTGGCCGAATTCAAGCAGCGCCGCGCCGACGGGCCACCCCTTCGCTGCCCCCGCTGTAGAGCGCTGGAAGTGAAGTTGGCAACGCGGCCGGCCTGGTGGAAACGGCTATACTACGCCGGCACTACCCTCTACAAATGCCAGAATTGCGGCGCGGAATTTCCGGTCTGAACTGCTACTTTGCCCGCGTATACCGTTCCGCTCCGGCGGACCTAACCGTGCTCCGAGTTGACCTGGACCGAAGAACAAGCCCGCGCCCTCATTACCGACTCCGGCACCCTGAAACGGGGCCAGGAATTGGCGGCCCCCGCCAAGTGGAGCAACCTGGGCCAAACCGACACCGCCGCCTGGGGCGAGTGCAAAGGTTCCGGCGCTAAGCCCTACCAAACTGGCATCGACCTCACGGAGCCAGCCTTCAAATGTTCCTGCCCTAGCCGGGTGTTTCCGTGCAAGCATGGCGCGGGGCTGCTTCTGCTACTGGCCCGCCAACCCCAGCTGCTGAGCGACACCACCGTACCGACGTGGCTGGAAGACTGGCTCACGAAGCGGCAGCAAACCCAGGAAAAGAAAGTCACCAAAGCCCCTGCAAAAGCGGCCGACACCACCTCCACTGAGTCTGGGTCAACGGCAACGGGCACTGACGGGCAGGCACCGGGAGCTGATGCGGTGGCCCGTCAGAAACGCGAAAAGCAACGGCTAGCCCGCATGATGACCGGCGCGGCCGAGCTAGAAGCCTGGCTGCTGGACCTCATGCGCGCCGGCTTGGCCGTGGCCAAGGGCCAGCCCCGCAGCTACTGGGAAGGCCCGGCCGCCCGGCTCGTCGACAACCAACTGCCGGGCCTGGCCGCCATTGTGCGGGAGCTGCCGGCGCTCTGCCACGTGGGAGCCGATTGGCCGGAGCGGCTGCTGGGCCGCCTCGGCGAGCTGTACGTGCTGGTGCACGCCTTTCAGCGGCTGGAAGAGCAAAGTCCGGCCGCGCGCGAGGAAATCCAGCAGCAAGTGGGCCTTACCATCAAGAAAGAAGACCTGCTGGCCCGCCAGCCCGCCGTAGCCGATGAGTGGCAGGTGCTGGGCCTACACGTGGAGGAAGAAGAGCGCCTGACCGTGCGCCGGGCCTGGCTGTGGGGCCGCCACACGGGCCGTTACGCGCTGGTGCTCGAATACGCGTTTGGCGGGCAAAGCTTCGCGACGCCGCTGGCACCCGGCGCCTGCTACAATGGGGAACTGGTGTACTACCCCGGCCTGCTGGAGCTGCGGGCCGTGCCGGTTTCCTGGACGCTGGCGCACACTTCAACTCTCGGGGTGCCTCCCGGCCAAAGCCTGACTGAATTGCTAGACACCTACGCCACGGCCCTGGCCCGGCACCCCTGGCTGCGCGAGTGGCCCGCCACGCTCACCAACGTGCTGCCCACCTACCTTCCCGACGGCACCTGGGTCTTGCACCACGCCAACGAGCCGGAAGCCCTGCCGCTGCGCGTGGCCGAAGACTCGGCCTGGCAGTTACTGGCCCTGAGCGGCGGCCGCCCGGTCTCCCTGTTTGGCGAGTGGGATGGCCGGGCCTTCCGCCTCCTGGCGCACTGGCTACCGGAAACCGAAGCTTCTTTCGTTCCCGTCGCAGAATCTGAGTTGACCCCATGATGCCCTCAACCTCCCCTCCCACGGCTAACCCGGCTTTGCAGTGGCCGTCGTTGCTGCGTGTGGCCTTGCTTGGCACCCGCCAAAGCCCGGATTCGGTCCCGGCGTTCCTTGGTACGGCCACGCCGGAGCCGGTTGCGGCCACTGATGGTCGGGAGCAGCAGTTGCTGCTAAGTGCTGGTGCGTTGGCCTTGATGCGCCGCGCCGGCTACCAGCCACCCGTAGCGCCCGAACTTGCTCCGGCGCCCGCCAAGCCCGACCCGCAGCCTACGTTGGGTTCTTTAGGCGCCGACTGTTTGCGCCGCATGGTGGTCGATTCCATGTTCCTGGATTTTCTGCCCGACTATTTGCGGCAGGTGGCTGCCATTGGCCGCCGCGTGCCCAACGACCTGCTGGCTCCCTTGCTGCGCCACGCCACTCGTTCTCCCGAAACTACGGCCGCGCTGCCGCCGGTGCTGGGCGTACGAGGTCGGTGGCTGGCGGCCCTCCACCCCGAGTGGCGCAATCTGCTCGGCCCACCCGCCGCGCCGCCCACTGCTGGCCCAGATACGGGCCCGGACCTCAGCACCTGGGAAACCGGCACCTTGGCCCAGCGCCGGAACTGGCTGCAAGAGCAGTTTGCCCAAGACCCCGATTCGGCGCGGGCCCTGCTCCTGGCCACGCTGCCCACCGAGCCCGCCAAAGTGCAGGAAGCCTTCCTCGAAATCCTGGCCGACCACCTCCACCCCCATGCCGAGCCCGTGCTGGAAACGCTGCTGCGGGCCCGAGGGCAGGAAGTACGCCGGCAGGCAGCTACCTTACTCGTGCGTCTGCCCGGCGCGGCACTGAGGGAGCGGCTCTGGGCCCGAGCTGAGCACCTGCTCCAGTTGAAGCGCGGCGGGCTGCTGAACCTGGGCAAATCCTCTTTGGAAGTCACGCTGCCTACTACCTGGGACAAAAGCTGGCTGGCCGACGGTATTGAAGAGCAGAACATCCAATACGCCTACCACGCCGGCGGCCCTAAATCGGTGCCGCTGGGGCCGAGTGGCATTCGCCTGGGCAACCTGCTGGCCCTGCTGCCCCCGAACCGCTGGACCACCCATTTCGACCTCCCGCCCAGCGAGCTGCTGGAGTTGGCGTTGGCCTCGGAGTGGGCGGTACCGCTGCTGCCTTGCTGGGCGCAGAGCACGCTCTTGCACGCCGATGTTGATTTCGCGGCGGCTTTTGTGAGTCTGTGGCTGCATAAGCGGCCCTCGTTGCAAAAGGCGCGAGTTGACCGCAACATCGGCTGGGCCGCGCTGACGGAGCTGCTGCCGGCGCCAGCTCGGCAAAACTTGCTGCTCAAGCCCATGCTGCTGCGCGTCCGGCGGCAGGAGCCCAATTGGACAGACGACCTGCTCCAAGTGCCCACGCCCTGGCCCCGCGAACTGACGGCGGAAGTCGTGCAGACCATCGGCGGCAAGCTGGCCAACTCCGCCTCCGTCGAGCGGTTTCACACCGACTTCTACCAGATCAGTTATTTCCTCAGCCAGCACCTGGCCCCGGCCGTGGATACTGCCGATGCCGCCTGGGTGGAAACCACGCTCCTGGCTCTACCTGAAGTTCACTCTACCTTTCAAAATAGCCTGCAAGCCATGCTGCAAACCCTCAACTTCCGCACCGATTTGGCTAACTCGTTGCTGGAAAGTTAGCCCATGTATGATGCCATTCCGAGCAGGTGGCGCATCAAGCCCGTGGTGAGGAATCTGGGGTTCCTGGCTGGCATTGCCTCAGATTCCTTGTGCTGCTCAGAACGAGAGTTCCAATCTTCAAAATCCTTCTTCTCATGTCCGAAACCACTGTACTCCGCCCGCACGCCGAAGATGTATACGCCGAAGAGTTGGCTGCCTTGCGCGCCGCCGACCATAGCCGGCCCAAGCCGCCGAACTGGCACCTCTCGCCCTGGGCCACCGTCACGTACCTGCTGGGGGGCAAGCTCGATAATGGCTTCGAGGTAGAGCCCAAGTACATTGGGCAGCGGCGACTGATGGAAATTGCCGTGGCCACTCTCGCCACCGACCGCGCCCTGCTGCTGCTTGGTGTGCCGGGCACGGCCAAAAGCTGGGTGTCGGAGCACCTGACGGCGGCCATTAGCGGGCGTTCCGACTTGCTGGTGCAGGGCACGGCGGGCACTTCCGAAGACGCCATCCGCTACTCCTGGAACTACGCCCGCCTCATTGCTGAAGGGCCTTCGCTGGGCGCGCTGGTGCCCTCGCCCCTATTCAAGGGCATGCAGGAAGGCCGCCTCGTGCGCCTAGAAGAGCTGACGCGCATTCCTTCCGACGTGCAAGACACGCTCATCACCATGCTCTCGGAGAAAGTACTGCCCATCCCGGAGCTTTCCACCGAGGTGCAGGCCGTGAGCGGCTTCAACGTAATAGCCACCGCCAACGACCGGGACAAGGGCGTAAACGAGCTGAGCAGCGCCCTGCGCCGCCGCTTCAACACGGTGGTGCTGCCCCTACCCAACTCGCTCACTGAGGAAGTGCGCATCGTGCAGACGCGGGTGGAGAAGCAGGGCAAGGCCCTACAGCTGCCAGTAGAAGCGCCGGCCCTGGAGCAGATTAGCCGCCTGGTTACCATTTTCCGGGAGCTGCGCGGGGGCGTAACCGAGAACGGCAAAACCAAGCTCAAAAGCCCTAGCGGCACGCTCAGCACCGGCGAAGCTATTTCGGTGATGAACAGCGGCCTGGCCCTAGCCGCCTACTTCGGCGACGGCAGCCTACGCGCCAACGACCTGGCCGCCGGCCTCACCGGCGCCGTGCTCAAAGACCCCGTGCAGGACCGTATCGTGTGGCTCGAATACCTGGAAACCGTAGTAAAAGAGCGCGATGGCTGGAAAGATCTGTATAGGGCGTGCCGGGAAGTGGTGGAGTAATAGATAATGACCCGCTGATGGCCCGCCTGCGGGAACTGGGGCCGCTACCAGACGCTGGTACACCAAATATTGACAATTTCCCACTGGACGAATTCGATGAACTGCTCCAACAATTCACCGAACCGCTCACGCTGGCGCACGGCATTGAACTCATCAACCTTGGTCCTCCAGCCAACACTGGAAGCCACGGAGTGGAATGGGCCTTGATACACCTCGTAGAGCTTCTTCCGATTGACCTTCTTCAGGACGCAATTTTGCTTTCGAGCGATACAGAAGTCAAGAGGCTTTTAGAAATCAGGCTGGCTAATTATCTCGAGAGCAGTAGCGAGTGATTGATGCATTTACGCAACTCACGAGATGTGGAAGGCATCGGTGAATTTCAATACTTAGAAACTCACAGTGGAAGCTTACAGTACCTGTTGACGCTTTGGTTAGCATAAGAACACAAGCAGTGGCAAACTGCATCCTTTACTATTCTGTCAATGGAACCCATCCAAACCTATTGGACAGCAGTAGCCAATGTTGTTGCCGAGCGCCCATTTGGACCAGGCGGCTTAGAAACCCGGCACGGAACCAAGCATTTCCGGCCGGGGGCCAAAGTGTATATCATTGATTGGTTTCCGGGAACGGCTACTGCTGTAACAGTTATCGGCCATCATCGCAAATCAAAGCAGTTGATGAAGTTGGTTGTTCGGGTCGATGTTTTGGAGCAGTTCCGCTCGAAAGTGTGTTACGCGCCAGCCGTTAACAGGCTAATTGCAGAACATTTCGCAGCAGAAGGCGGTCCGCATCGACTCACACGCGAATTTGTGGAGGAGTTGTGTGAAGTCTTACCAAAATGGCAAACCCCTCGGCAGCCTAGCAACCTTTAGCTGCTGCCTTCACTGGGAGGGGCTGTACCTTATTTTTCTAAGACAAAAAAATAAGGTACATCCTCTCTCACTGCTTGCGCGAGCTACTGCCACCACGCAACTTGGGGCAGCGGGCCGGCGCCTAGCATGACGGGCTGGCCGAGCTGGGGTGTGGTCATGGGGAGCAGGAGGCGGGCGGCTTCGATGGTGGCGCGGCGGATAGGGTCGTTCCAGGCGTGGTTGGCTTCGGTGAAGGCGCCCCAATGCACTGGCAGCATCACCCGCGCCCGCACGTCGAGGGAGGCTTGCACGGTTTGCTCAGGCAGCATGTGGATCTGGGCCCATTGCCGGTCGTACTGGCCACATTCCATCAGGGCCAGATCGAAGGGGCCGTGCTGGGCGCCGATGGTTTGGAAATGCGGGCCGTAGCCCCCGTCGCCGCTGTAGAACACGCGCTTATTAGCCGACTTCATCACCCAGGAGCTCCAGGAAGTGGAATTGCGGTTGGTGAGGCCGCGGCCGGAGAAGTGGCGGGCCGGTGTGCTCACGATGGTCAGGCCCGGCAGCTGCACGGAGTCGTTCCAATCCAGCTCCCGGATGCGCGCGGGCTCCACGCCCCAGGCCAGCAGGTGGGCTCCCACGCCCAGCGGCACGTAGAAATGAGCGGCTTTATCCTTGATGCGGCGGATGGTTTGGTAGTCGAGGTGGTCGTAGTGGTCGTGGGAAATCAGCACCGCGTCGATGGCCGGGAGCTGCTCGGCCGTGATGGGCACCCAGGGGTTGTAGCGGTTGGGCGTCAGCCAGGAGATAGGGCCCATTTCCTGACTCAGCATGGGGTCAATTAGGATGTTCTTACCCGCCAACTCCACGAGACTAGCCGAGTGCCCAAACCAGGTCACGCGCACCATATCGGCAGTTTTGCGGGTGATGCTGAGCGAATCGAGGCGCTGCATGGGCAGGGGTGCGGTGGGTTTTCTATCGGCGGATGATTTGCCGAACAGAAACTTCCAGAGCAGCGTGAAGGTGTTGCCTTCCGTGGTGAGGACCGTGGGAATAAGGTTTTGAAACTCGCCATCCAGATAGTGGCCCGATTTAGCGTAGGCTTCGCGCTGGGCTTTGGTGGGTTTGCCACCCAGCTGCGGACTCAGGTTGGCGAAGGCCACGCCTCCGACTAGCACGGTAGCGACTACAGTGGCGACCAATCGGCCCACTACTTTCAGGGTTTTGCTCATACTTACTCTAACGGGAAGGACACAAGAACCACGAGCCGCGGCACCATTGGACAGACGAAATGGTACGACGAATATTTTAACAAGTGGGCGTTTGGAGTGCGCTTGCTCCTTCTGCCGTACGTAGGAGTTTATCTCCCGCTGCAACCCTAGCCCTAGAACTGTAGCGCGGAAATCCGTTCCACGACGAGCAACGCGAGTTCCCACGGGGCGCAAGTGGCGCAGTAATGCCTACTCGCTTCACTCGTCGCGGAACAGATTTCCGCGCTACTCTCCAACTGGCTTACTTGAAAAGACAGCCCACGCCTCTGCTGCTCAAGAGCCACTATTACCCTTGTACAAGCAGCCTAGACCGGATACCTTGTCCCTTTCTTATCCCTTACCAATGGATGTCGCCCAGCTCCTCGCCCGCCTCGATGCCCTGCTGCAACAATGCCGGCCGGAGTATTACGCCACGCTCAGCCCGCCCGCTACGGAGGCGGAAATAGCGGCTCTCGAAACCGAGTTTCAACTGACGCTGCCGCCGGAGCTACGGCTGTGGTTTGGCTGGCACAACGGGCAGAAGGAATTTGATAGCTTCTTCGAGAACAATATGTTGCAGTCGGTGAGCAGCGCGGCGGAGACTATGCGCGTGAACCGCGAGTTGCTGGAAGCCGGGGAGTTTGAGCTGGAGAACTGGTGGGCTCCCGGCTGGGTGCCCTTCCTCGAAAACGGCGCCGGCGACCATGTATGCCGAGACTTGGAAGGCACCTTCACGGGCCAGCCCGGCCAGATTGTAGAGCACTGGCACGACTGGGAATTACGCAGCATATCTTTTCCCAATCTCACGGCTTGGCTAGCGGCCGTAGTCCAGGCTTACGAGCAAGCCACTGCCGCGGGCCAGCAACTCTCCGAAGACCAAGTTGTAGACCTGGAACCAGAACATCCGGCTGGGTTTCCGCAGGATTTTAAAGCGGGCTGACTTCTGCTACCCACATTACCGCTCCGTAGCCCAGGGGTTAAACCCTGAGCTATTTAGAGGGCTGTTGATCATCATTCTTTCTCTTTACGTCTCTATGGAAGCCCATTACCTCACCGATTCTATCCTTGAAATTCCCAATTTCCTCTCGCACGCGGAGTGCGAAGAGTTGATTGCGCGGAGCGAGCAGCTTGGCTTTGCCGAGGCCGGCGTATTCACTGGCACGGGCACGCAGATGATGAAGGGTATCCGCAACAACTACCGCCTGGAGTACCCCGACGCCGCGCTGGCCGCTACGCTCTGGCACCGCCTGCGAGAGTTCCTGCCCACCGAAGCCGATGATGCCCCCGCCGTGGGTCTCTACGAGCAGTTCCGTTTCTACCGCTACGACGTGGGCGAGCGGTTCAACAAGCACAAGGATGGCCGCGTTCGACAAAGCGAGCAGGTAGCCAGCCGGTGGACGTTTCTGCTGTACTTGAACGAGGGTTTCGAAGGCGGCGAAACGGAATTTGAGACGCTTAGCGTGGCCCCGCGGCAAGGAGCGGCCTTATGTTTCCGGCACGAACTACGCCACAAAGGCTGCCCCCTACTTGCGGGCCGCAAGTACGTGCTGCGCACCGACATACTGTATTTTGGCCAGTAGCCTGGGCCCGGTGCCGCTTCCGGCATTATTGCTTTTCTTGCCGCTATGCTGAACGATTCTCTGGGCCGCATCGAGCAGTGGCTGGCCGCTAATGCCCCTCGTATCTTGCAAGAGTCGCTGAACCCGGGAGCCCCGGAGGCGCAACTTGCCAACTTGGAAACGGCCGTGGGCCAACCCTTGCCCGACGACTACAAAGCCCTGTATGGCCGCTACGATGGTCTTAATGAGGAAGCCGACAACTTAGGCAACTTCTTCTACGGCATGAGCTTTCTGCCTTTGACGGAAGTCCTGACCCACTTCCAGCACCGGCGCCAGTACCCGGCCGGGGCCGCGCTGAAGCAAGTTGGTCCCGGCCTGAAAGCCACCAATCAGCTGACGCCTTCTTGGCTGCGCCTCGGTTTCGATGGGGCACATACCTGGCTGTGCGTAGACCTCGATCCGGCCCCGGACGGTATCTATGGGCAAGTCATTCTTGTGGATGAAGAATATGAAACAGCCTTTCGCGTGGCCGATTCCGTGACGGCGTTGCTAGCCGACTTCGCCCAGGACTTGAAGCAAAACCTGTACGAACTGGACCCCGACGCCGAGGAAGAAGGCAACCATTTTTTAGCCGTCGATGCCATTATCGACTTGGTAAATTGGCAGCGGGCCGCGCGTTGGCAGACAGCTCTCAACCTGTAATTCCGACAAGCTACATTTCCAATGCTAACGCATCCTTTCTGGGGCACGGTAACTGAAGACTGGGCCGGGCTGGCCGCTGAGCACCCCGTTATGCTACCCTTCTTCGAGAAAGAAGTCACGGTTTTCCTGGGCGAGGAGCTGTTCGAAGAAGAGGACGAATATAGCCTCACGCCCGCTCAGCTCGACGAATACGCCGACACGTTGCGCGCCTTCCTAGCCCACGCCCCGCGCCTCGTGGCCGACATCAAGCAACGGAGTTTCGAGCGGTACCTGGAACTGTACGCTTCTCATTACGAAGACCCCGCGCAATCAGGCGCATCGGCCCTGGGCCTCACCACGGCTGAGCAGCATTTCTCTTACTTGCAGGATGCAGGCTACCTCCGCATTACCGGCAACCACACCCTGCGCCTATCCATCCACTACGGCCTCGACTCGGAGCACGGCCTGGAAATCAAGTTTGAAAACAACGTCTTGGTGGATATCGGCGGCATCGCCGAAACCTGATGCAGCTCAGTGTTATGTCGGAGTTTCGTTGCTTCTAGAACAGTCATACAGAGGCGGAGCATCTCGCTAGGGTGGTAATTCATAATTAACCCACGTTGGGGACTAGCCGCGTAGCGGTTGAAGACTTGTAGAACACCCGGCCTAAAATGCCACTGCGCCGCGTAGCGGTGCCAGAAGCGCCAGCCGATCTGGCACCGCTACGCGGCGCTGTTCCCCGAACCGACTAGAGGCTACAAACCTGTCGCCGCTACGCGGCTACTCCGCAATATGGGTTGATTACCTCCACAACGTCAGTACGCGAGATGCTTCGGCTCCGCCTCTGCATGACCGCACTGCTTATCCGATATCTGTCTGCAAAGCCATATAATACCGTTGGCAAACCACAGTTTTCTTTCTCTTAATGAATATACTACCACAACAAGAGGTGCATTGGGTGATACAGCAGAACCTGATGCCGCCCAAAACCCTGCTGGCGTTTCGGACGGCTTTTGCTGAGCATTCGATTTCCTACGAAGAAGTGGTATCGGTTCCTTTTTCCCGGGAGTTGCCCGCGTTGCGCAAGCCGGAAGCCCGTTGCGTGTTTTACGGCTCCACCACGCTGCTTCTCAACGCCTACCGCTCCCCCACGTATGCTGCCGGGGTGTTTTATGATGAAGCAGCTTTCACGGTGGCAAACTACTTGGCGCGGTGGCCCACCCGCCTGCTAAACCACGATACGCAGGTGCAGACCTTAGCCAGCTTCGTGGCTCTGCCGCACGCCGCCGACACGCGCTGGTTTGTGCGACCCAATGACGACACCAAAACCTTTGCCGGCCGGGTGCTGTCCTTCGCCGAGCTGCGGGAGTGGCAGCAGCAGCTAGCGCAAGTACCCGATGCTGACCTGACGCCGGATTCGCTCCTAGCCTTCAGTTCGCCCAAAACCATTGAGAAGGAATGGCGGCATTTCATCGTCGGTGGCCAAATCGTTTCTTCGGCGCGCTACCAGCTGCACGGGGAATTGAGCGTTTCCAGCACCGATATTCCTGCTTCCCTGCTGGCTTTCGTGGCCTACTGCTGCACCGCCTACCAGCCGCACGCCGTCTTCGTGCTCGACACGGCCCTCGCCAATGGGCGCTACGCCATCGTGGAGTGCAACTGCTTCAATGGCACCGGATTTTACCAGACCACGGAAATTGCCGATGTTGTGGTGGCGGTTACCCGGCTGCTCCAGCAACAGTAGTTTGATGTGAAACCTAATGCCTTTACTTACTGCACCGCGTTTCAGCGGCCATTCCGGGCTCACTAGCCGCTTGTTAGCTTGTTCTTTCGGTTCGTTCGCAGTCAATATCTCGCTCCATGCCCACGCCTGACCTTCGCCTCTTCGGCATCCGCCACCATGGCCCCGGCAGCGCCGCCAGCCTCGTGCACGCGCTCAACGAGTTCCGGCCCGACATCCTGCTGCTCGAATGCCCCGCCGATGCCGAAGCCACCCTGGCCGCCACCCGCCCCGGCCTGGTGCCGCCCGTGGCTTTGCTGCTCTACAATCCCAAGCAGCACCAGCAAGCCTCTTTCCTGCCCTTCGCCACCTTCTCGCCGGAGTGGCAGGCCATCCACTGGTGCCACCAGCACGGCGCCCACCTGCGCTGCTTCGACCTGCCTGCAGCGTTGCGCTTCGGAGTGGCCTCACCCCCTAGCCCCCTCTCCTTCAGAGAGGGGGAACTAGCTACTAGTTCTAGTGTAGAAGCAACCGGCGAAGATCAGTCGATAGAAACACCCACGGAGCAACTAGAGCCAGAAAAAGAACTAGAGCCAGAAGAAGAGCTGGAGCTAGAGAAAGAACCAGAGCTAGAAGAAAATCTAGCAGCTAGCCCCCCCTCTCTGAAGGAGAGGGGTCTAGGGGGTGAGGCCCCCCAGCGCGACCCTATCTCCTACCTGGCGGAGCTGGATGGCTATGCCGATGGGGAGCGGTGGTGGGAGCTACGGCTAGAACACGCGCCCGGCCACGCCGATACTTTCGCGGTGGTGTTGGACATGATGACGGCGCTGCGCGAGGAACTGTCCCTGCCCGAATCGGAGGAAACCCTGCTTCGAGAGGCCTTCATGCGCGAAACGCTGCGGGCCACTTTGCAGCAGGGCTACCAGCGCGTGGCTGTGGTATGTGGGGCCTGGCACGCGCCGGTGCTGCGCCCCGAGCTGCTCAAGAAAGAAGACAAAGCCCGCCTCAAAGGCTTGAAGAAAGTATCCACTGCCGCCACCTGGATTCCCTGGACCTTCGAGCGGCTTTCCTTTGGCTCCGGCTACGGTGCGGGCGTGTTGTCGCCGGCCTGGTACGAGCTGCTGTTTGAAACGCCCCGCGCCGAGGTTGTAACGCACTGGATGGTGCGCGCCGCCCGCCTGCTGCGCACCCGCGATCTGGACGCTTCAGCGGCCCACGCCATTGAAGGCGTGCGGCTGGCCGAAACCCTGGCCGCGGTGCGCGGGCGCGAGTTGCCAGGCATCGAGGAGTTGCAGGAAGCTGCGGTGGCCATCTTGGGCGGCGGCTATGAGGAAGCTTTGAATATGGTGCAACGCGAGCTGGTGGTAGGCGAGCGGCTGGGCGAGATTCCCCCGGACACGCCCGCCACGCCCTTGCAGCAGGACCTCCAGCTCTTGCAGAAAGCCACCCGCCTCAAGCCCGAACCCACCGCCAAGACCCTGGACCTGGACCTGCGCAAGGAGTTGGACCTAAGCCGCAGCCACCTGCTCCACCGCCTGCGCCTGCTCGATGTGCCCTGGGGCGAGCCGCGCCGGGCGCAGGGCAAAGCCGGTACCTTCCACGAGCTGTGGGAGCTGCAATGGCAACCCGAATACGCCCTGAACGTGCTCGATGCCGGCCGCTGGGGCAATACCGTGCTGGCCGCCGCTGCTGCCCGCAGTGCCGCCCGCGCCGCCGAAGCCCCCGACCTCGAAACCGTAAGTCAGCTGCTGGAAGAGGCTCTGCAAGCCGACCTTGGCCCGGCCATTGGCACGCTCGTGACTCGCCTCGAAACCCTTTCGGCCGGCACCCGCGACGCCACGCACCTGCTGGCCGCGCTGCCGCCGCTGGTGAACGTGCTGCGTTACGGCAACGTCCGCCGCACCGAAACCACCCAGGTAGCCACCGTGGTGCATCACCTAGTGCCGCGCCTGTGCATCGGGCTGCCGCAGGCTTGCACCGGCCTCGACTACGAAGCCTCCCGTCAGCTCCTGCCCCGCCTCGAAGCCACCCACCAGGCATTGCGGCTGTTGCAGGATGAAGCGCAGGAAGCAGATTGGTACGCGGCTCTGGGCATCGTGCTGCGCAATCCGGCCTCCTCGGGCTTGCTGGCGGGCATGGCGGGTCGTTTGCTTTTCGATGCCCGGCAGCTGGATGCCGAAGCCGCCGCTACGGCCCTCGGCCTGGCCCTGGCTCCCGCCCAGCCCACTGAGTACGCCACGGCCTGGATAGAAGGCTTCCTCAGCGGCAGCGGCTTGCTGCTCCTACATCACCGCCCGCTCTTCGATTTGCTCGATACGTGGCTCGGCCAGCTGCCCGAAGACACGTTCCGCGAAATCGTGCCCCTGCTGCGCCGCGCCTTCACCGATTTCAGCCTGCCCGAGCGTCGCCAGCTGCTGGACCTCTCCCGCCAAGGCCAGCAGCCCACGGCCACTCTCACCGCCGCAGGAGAAACCGATTTCGACCTTGAACGGGGTTTGCGGGTGCTGCCCCAGTTGCGAGAGCTGCTGGGCTTGGCGGTTGCCGCTGACCAGCCAGTAGTCTAATATGCTGTATCCTCACCTGACCCTGGACGCCCACGAGGTGCTGCTCTACGCCTACTCCGATGGCTGGACGGAACGTCTGCTCTGGGCCACGCTAGTGGTAGATGAGGGCTTCAACTACTACGCCACGCTGCACTACTACAAGCCGCAACGGCAACAAAGCACCGAGCACGAGCATCGGTTTTGCGACCAACTGCCGGCAGCTGCCGCCCAGGCCATAATCGCGCTGCTAGCCCGGCCAGACGTTGGCGGCCTAGCGGATCGATATCTGTCTTATTTCGATGATCTGGGCAGCCGGTTTTTCCTGCTCAAAACCCCGACGGGTGAGCGGCGCATTGAGGTGGAAGAGCCTTATGGGCGCGGCATTCCTGACACTCCAGGCCCACCCGCCACAGGACCGGAACAGGCTTTGCTGGCAGTCCGAGCCTGTCTGGACGATTTAGTACTTGACCTTTACAGAGCCGCCCTGGCCCCGCCGCGCATATTAGGAGCCGGCTAACGAGGACGAACAAGACCTTCAACCCACCTAGAAATCGGCTAAACCGCTGCAATTCTTACTCTACGCATACTCCCAAAGCCATGCCTACGCCCGCGCCGCCGCATTTTCCTTACAACCCTAACGCCTACGCGCTGGGCCTTATCGAAACCAAGTCCATCGTGTGTGAGTGCTGCGAGCAGCAACGCTCCTACGCCTACACGGGCCCCATCTACAGCGTTGAGGAGGTAGCCGATTTGTGCCCGTGGTGTATTGCGGATGGCTCGGCGGCCCAAAAATTCGAGGCCGAATTTCAAGACTGGGCTTCCATCGAAGGCAACTCCCCCGACCCGGCCGTTCCGCCCACCACAGACATCGACCTGGCCGCTATAGACGAGGTGATACACCGCACGCCGGGCTACAACTCCTGGCAGCAAGGCGTTTGGCTCACCCACTGCCACGACTGCTGCGCTTTCCTAGGCTACGCCGGATCCGAAGACGTACGGCCTTTGCTGGAAGAAATAAAACCCGACCTGCAAGCCTTCGGCGGCGCAGAGCATGTGCTGCGTTATTTGTCGCGCGATGGCAGCGTAGTAGGCTACCTATTCCAATGTCGCCATTGCCAGCAGCACCGCCTACACATTGATGTGGATTGATAAGCCGCGTGTGCGTCAAGCCGTAAGCTCCTAGCCACAAGCTGCAAGCACGAAGAACTAACCCCTAAGCCACAAACACCACCAACTAAGCACCAAGCACTACCATCTAAGCACTACCCCTTAAGTACTAATGAGCGAAACCACTGCCACCCGCTGGAAACTTGTACTTGGCTCGGCTGCTGATGCCGACAACCAACTCTCTTTCGATGCCGACTACCAGGGCATGGACCAGGTGCTGACCGCCCTCTACGATGGTGAGCGAAAGGCAGGCCTAGGCGGCTCCGCGCCGCGCGTGAGCCGCTGGCTGGGCGACATCCGCACGTATTTTCCGTCGGAAGTGGTGGCCGTGATGCAGCGCGACGCCATGGACCGCCTGGGCTTGCAGCGGCTGCTGATGGAGCCCGAAATCCTCCGTACTGTGCAAGCCGACGTGCATTTGGTGGGCACGCTGCTTTCTTTGAGCCGGGTGATGCCGCAGAAAGTGAAGCACACTGCCCGCGAAGTGGTGCTGAAAGTGGTGAAGGAATTGGAGCAGAAACTCGCCAACCCCTTGCGCCAGGCCGTGCAGGGCGCCCTAAGCCGGGCCGTGCGCAACCCGCGCCCCCGTTACCGCGAAATCGACTGGGCCTCCACCATCCGGGCCAACCTCAAGCATTATCAGCCGGCCCAGCGCACCATTATTCCGGAGAAGCTGGTAGGCTTCGGGCGGCGCGGGCAGGCGCTCAAGGAAATCGTGTTGTGCGTGGACCAAAGCGGCTCCATGGCCTCGTCGGTGGTGTACGCGGGCGTGTTTGGGGCGGTGCTGGCGTCCATTAAGGCGGTGAAAACGCACATGGTGGTGTTCGATACGGCCGTCGTGAACCTGAGTGAAAACCTGCAAGACCCCGTGGATTTGCTGTTCGGTGTGCAGCTCGGCGGCGGCACCGACATCAACCTGGCCCTCGGCTACTGCCAGCAGCTCATCACCCGCCCCACCGATACCATCCTGGTCCTCATCAGCGACTTGTACGAAGGCGGCAACGAGCGAGAAATGCTCAAGCGAGCCGCCGCCCTGCGCGCGGCCGGCGTCACGGTAGTAGCCCTACTGGCCCTCGCCGACGATGGCGCCCCGAGCTTTGACCGGGGCGTGGCCGAGCAGTTTGCCGCGCTAGGCATTCCCAGCTTCGCCTGCACGCCGGCTCAGTTTCCAGAACTAATGGCGGCGGCCATTCAGGGGCAGGATTTAGCGGCGGCTTCCCCAGCGGCCCGGTAGCTTACGAAACCAGCCGAGCCGCTGTACCGGCTTTAGCGGTAGCCGGTGGCGTCGGCGGGTTTGCCAGGGGCCTTTACTTCGCGCAAGTAGCGCCAGCAGTCCGGGCGGGAGCCATCCAGGTCCGTGAAGCCGTGCACCTGCGCCTGAAATCAGCCAGCCGGACCAGCGTAATTCGTTGCGCATCGCTGGGCAAAACCAGCTGATTGACATACTTGCGGGCCTCTAAAGCACACGTATATGCAGGAATTTGCGGGCTATTGCCGGGTTGAGGTGGTCGACAGCGAGCTGGATTTGACCTTCCCAATGGTGGTTCTGTACCCAACCCGCACGCCCGCTGCAGCCACCAGCGTGGGGCTCTATACCTTGGATGTAGCCCCGGACGCGCCGCTCCGAGAAGGCTTGTTTCCGGTGGTGCTTATTTCGCACGGCAGCGGCGGGTCGGGGTTGGTGTACCGGACGTTGGCTCACTACCTGGCCCGCCACGGGTTTGTGGTTGGGCTGCCGGAACATCCTTTCAACAACCGCGACAACAACACCTGGGCCGATACCGCCCAGAACCTGACGGCCCGGCCGCGTCATTTGCAGTTGGCCCTCAACTACTTGTTTGGGCACCCCAGCTTCGCAGCTTCCCTCAAGCCCGACACAGTGGCCCTCATCGGCCATTCCATGGGCGGCTACACGGCTCTAGCGCTGGCCGGTGGTGTTGCTACTTCTATTCCGAGCAAATCGGCGAACAGGCAAGCGCAGCATATTCCTAGCGTGACGGACACGAGAGTGAAAGCCTTGGTGCTACTGGCACCGGCCACGCCGTGGTTTTGGGCACCGGAAGCTCTCCGCAACGTCACGGTGCCCATTTTACTGCTCGAAGCGGAGAAAGACGCTCTGACCTCGCGCGAGCATGGGCAAATCGTGCTGAACGGGGTGCCGGATAAGGGCAAGATTGAACACCGGGTGGTGGAAAACGCGGGGCATTTCTCTTTCCTAAGTCCTTTTCCCGAGGCCAGAATCAGCCCAGCGTTTCCACCTTCTCAGGACCCGCCCGGCTTCGACCGGGAGCGTTTTCACGAGGAGCTACACGCGGAAGTCCTGACCTTTCTGACGCGTCATCTATAAGTCCGCGGCTAGCAGGACAGCGTTAGTCGCATCCTGCTAGCAGCCAATGCACTGCGAGAAGTTTAGAGTGTATAGGATGCGGGCTCCCAATAGAGCAAGCAACTCAACCGTCGACCTTACAAAACAGGGCATTTACTGTTAGTACGCCGGACCTAAACCAAACGCCATGAACAATTCGCTTCAGCAAGCTACGGACGCCATTTATGCCTACACCTACGGCATGGACACCAACAACTGGCAACACGCTACCAGTCGGTTTGCGGCAGAAATTGAGGTTGATTACAGTCAGGTAGGCGCCCCGAAGGCCAAGATGTCGAACCAGGAGTTGCAGGACTTTTTGCGGGGCCTGCTGGGTAAGCCTGAATTGCGGGTGCATACCGCTATTTCGCAGATTCTGGCCAATCCGACTGATCCTACTGAGTTCATTGCCTACTACTCGGTCCGGCATTACAAGGGGACTCCCGGCCAGGCCGAAAGCTTCTTTGTTTTCGGCTGGTATGCGTACCGGTTGCAGGAAGGCAACGTGACGAGCCTAACCATTCACGTCCAGGCTCTGGAAGGCAACCCGGCCGTGCTGGCCTGATGTAGAGTTACAGCAGTCAGCGGCCCGGGAGTGGCGAATTGTAGCTTTGGTTGTTGTATTTTCTGCTTTCAATCTAGCTCTCAGTGCTATGAACCCTCCTACTGACTGGCTCAGCATCGCGCAACGCCTGCAAGCTTTGGCGCAAGCGGGCCTGGCCTACAACCCGAATGAGTTTGATGCGGAGCGTTACCGGGAAGTGCATGAGCTGAGTATGCAAATGCTAGCCAACCTGACGGGCGAACCAGTAGGCCAACTGAGCGCCTTATTCGCGGCCGAAATCGGCTACCCCACCCCAAAAGTGGACATACGAGCCGTGCTTTTTCGGGGCACCGATGAGATTCTGCTGGTGCAAGAAAAAGTCGATGGCCTCCGCTGGTCGTTGCCGGGCGGCTGGGCCGACGTGGGCTATACTCCTTTTGAGGTGGCAGTGAAGGAAGTGCGGGAAGAAACTGGCTTGGAAACCCAAGCGGTACGCTTGCTGGCCTTATTTGATAAAAAACGGCACCCGCACCCACCCCAGCCCTGGTACGTGTACAAAACCTTCGTTTTGTGCGAGGTGGTTGGCGGCACGTTGCAAACCGACACGACGGAAACCGCGGGAGTACGCTGGGTGCACCGGACGGAGCTGCCCCACCTGCCGCTATCCACCGACCGGGTAACGCAAACCCAACTGGAGCAGCTACTGGACTTTGCCTTACACCCCGATTTGCCGACCCTTTGCGATTAAGACCTCTAGTGCCTCGGTGATTAGGTGATTGGGTGAGAAGTCCGCCGCTTCCGGCACGGCCCACGTTGCCGACCTCACTTTGGACAGTCCCGACCTGGCTTCGGACAGTCCCGACCTGGCTTCGGACAGTCCCGACTCGGCTTTGGACGCTCACGACCTGGCTTCGGACGGTCACGACTCGGTTTCGGACATCCAGGACTTCTCTTGAGACACCCCCGACATAGCTTCCGACGCTGCCGACATGGCTTCCGACACGGCCGATTTGCCTTCCGACATTCCCGCCCCCGTTTCCCACACGGCTGACCTATCTTCCGAGGCTCCCGACATGCCTTCCGACACTCCCGACGTGGCTTCCGAGGGCTCGACAAGTATTCTTACCCGCTTCTCACTTCCCATGCAACAACCTGCCAAAGCCTTCCGCGTACTCTACCGTCACGGACTACACCCGGCTTTTCGACTTGCCGGCTCCCGCGCACCCACTGTCACACGCAACGACTTGGCTAAGTGCCAGGACTTGCCGCGGGCGACGACGCCGGTGATATAGCAGCTCTACCTGCCGCTATCCACCGACCGGGCAAGGCGAACCCACCTGGAGCAATGCGGGATTTCGCCCAACCTCCCATTTGTCAACGCTTTGCGCTTGAACTTGCATAGCCTTCTCAGACCGTCAGACTTCGAATAGTTTCTATTACGCCCCCTGCTCGTATGCGCCTGCAACGCTTCACTCCGGCTCCGACACTAGCGGGCTACCTGGACGCAATTTGGGCGTTTGAAGAACCTCACGGCGTCCCGCCTGATGAGCTGAACCTGGGCGTGCCAAATGGCAAAGGCAAGCTGCTGCTGCCATTCCAAGGCAGTCTCACCATCCTACTCTCCGGCGAATCAGCCCGCGTTCTTCCCGAAGCCACGCTCTCTGCCGTTGGAGTGCTGGAACGGCCGGTAACCCTGCACGCGACGGGCGCGGTTGGGTTGTTAGGAGTTGATTTCAAGCCAGGAGCCGCGCACCATTTCTTCCCGGTACCCATGCACGAGCTGACGGGCCGGGTGCTGCCGGGCTCCGACCTGCTCGGTGCTGCTGGCCATCGGCTGCAACAAGGGCTGGCCGAAGCCCCGAACATAGCGGCTCGTATTACGCTTATCGAAAACTTCCTTCTAGCTCGCCTGACGCTTTCTTTGTCCTCTAACCCTCATTGGCTCGTACCCTACGTCACAGCCGAGTTGCAGCGGTCCGCGGGCCAGATCCGCATTGAAGAGCTGGCCCGTAAGACTGGCTTTTCCCGCCGCTACTTAGCCCAGCGTTTTGCGGAGCAAGTTGGTGTAGGGCCCAAGACATTAGCCCGTATTCTACGTTTTCAGCGTTTTTACCGGGCCTTGGCGGGCCGGCAGAATAACGTGGATTTCTACGAGTGCTACCACGACCAAGCTCATTTCATCAAGGAGTTTCGACACTTCGCCGGCCATACTCCCGCCGCCTACACGCGGCAGACCAATACTTTCGGGGAGTTATTTTACCAGTAGCGCAGTTCCCATTTCTACAATTTTCCGTTTGTGAAGCCCGGTAGGTTTGTCTGGTTGAAACCAACGAACAAGCTACTATGCAACTACAAGGGAAAATTTGCCTGATTACGGGGGCCACGGGTGGTATGGGCGAAGTTACGGCCGAGGCGCTGGCGCGTGCAGGAGCTATTACGGTCCTCGTGGGCCGCAACGCCGAACGGGGCCAAGCGGCGGTGGCACGTATTCAGCAGGCAACCGGCAACCAGCAAGTGGAACTGCTGCTCGCCGACCTGTCCTCGCAAGCTGCTATTCGCCGCCTGGCCGCGGAGTTCAGCGCCCGTCACCCGCGCCTCGATGTGCTGGTAAACAACGCTGGTGCCGTTTTCAGCAAGCGCGAAACAACCGTGGATGGCATCGAAAAAACCTTTGCCCTCAACCATCTAAGCTATTTTTTGCTGACGCACTTGCTGCTCGACCGGCTGCGGGCCAGCCCGGCGGCCCGCGTCATCAACATCTCATCGGCCACGCACCAAGCGGCTAAGGCCAGCGAGGTTACGGACTGGCAAAGCGCCCGCTCCTACTCCATGATTCAGGCCTACCACCGCTCCAAGCTGGCTAACTTGCTGTTCACGTACGAACTGGCCCGCCGCCTGCATGGCACCAGCATCACGGTAAATGCCGTGAAACCAGGTTTCACTAAAACCGGCCTGGGCCAGCATAGTGGTGGACTAACGAGCCTGTTTTTGCGCCTGGTGTCGGCCCTGATGGCTCAAAGCGCCGAGAAAGGCGCGGAAACCGCCATCTACCTGGCTACGGCCCCGGAAGTAGCGGCCGTAACCGGCAAGTACTTCGACCGTCAGCAGCCCATAGAATCGTCGGCGCTGTCGCACGATGCGGTTCTTTCCGAGCAGTTGTGGCAGCTCAGCGAGCAGCTCACTCGCGTAACCACCCAGTAAACAGCGCGAAGCCGACGACTATGGCTACACTCGCTGGGTTTCGGCTCTACTCCGGTATCCGCATGGAAGATTCCCGAATCAGCACGTCGGGTTGGAGCACGATGCGGCGGGGCGAAAACCGGCCCGTGGTATCATTCACCATATCCAGAAACAGCCGCACCGCCGACTGCCCCATTTGCTCGCAGCGCTGGTCGACCGAGGTGAGGCGCGGCTCAGTGAGGGAGGTGAAGGTTTCGTTGCTGAAGCCGGCCAGGGCAATGTCCTGCGGCACCCGAATGCGGCGCTCCTTGAGCACCTGCAAAGCCCCAACGATGGAAAAGTCGCTGGACGAGAACACGGCATCGGGCGGGTTAGACAGACGCAGCATCTGGTTCATGCCCTCCGCTCCTTCCTCCAGAGTCATGTCGCAGGTGAAAATCAGGTCCTCGTCAATAGGCAGGCCGTAGGTGCGCAGGGCGTCGAGGTAGCCTTGCTGCCGGTGCTTATAGATGTTGAGGTGCTGCGGGCCGGCGAAGTGCGCAATGCGGCGGTTGCCCTGCTCGATGAGGTGGCGCACCACTTGGTAGGCGCCTTGGTGGTCGTCGAGCACGACGGCGCTGCCGTGCAAGCCCTCCAGCATTCGGTCGAAGAACACCAGCGGAATGCCGCGCTTGTGCACCTTCTCGAAATGGTGGGAATCGTGCGTGGTGCGCGCTAACGACACCAGAATACCTTCCACCTGGGCATTGATGAGCGTGTCGATATTGTTACGTTCACTGGCCACGTCCTCGTTCGACTGGCACATCATCACGTTGAAACCAGCTTTGCGGGCCACCTTTTCGATGCCGTGCAGCACCGACGAGAAGAAGTGCCCGTCGATGTGGGGTACCATCACGCCAAGCAGGTTGCTACGGCCTTTGCGCAGGCCCGCCGCCAAGTGATTGGGTTGGTAGTTCAGGTCTTGCGCCAGTTGCCACACCCGTTTTCTAGTGGCTTCGCTGATGCTGGTATGGTTGCTGAGCGCGCGCGAAACGGTGGAGACGGACACGTTAAGCGCCTTAGCCAAATCGGTAATAGAAGCCCGAGTGCGTGCCAATGAAAAAGCGAAAAAGGTGAAACAGGCAGACGTAAACTCGTCGGTAAACCTAAGGATATTACCCTGGATAGCCAACTTCCTATCCTTTAGTCAAAGCCCTAATACTCACTCGCGCCCCGCCTTTCCAGGGCGCAGCAGGATCTTCTTCCAACTTCACTTCACGCTGTTATACGTCGCTTCTCCCCTAGCCCACCAGCTACTCCGGCTTCATGACTCAGACCATACCACAAAGCCGGAGTAGTCTGCGCGAGTACTACCAAAACTTCACGTAAAGCGCCGTAATCAGCAGCAGAATCACCACGATGAGGGCCGTTTGGCGGGGCGTTACCCGGAACATGGCCGTATCGAGGTCCAGCGACTTGGGGTTGATGCGCGGCCCGGCCAGGCTGATGAGCACCATGAGCAGCCCAGTCAGGAAGAATGACCAGCCCATGCTCACTAGGAACGGCACTTCGTACACGCCGTTGGAATTGCGAAAGGCCGAGTACAGTAGCGTTTCGGGCCCAAACAAGCGCGGCGCGAAGTCGTTGAATAAGAGCGAGAAGCCAAAACCGGCCAGAATGCCCACAATAGCGGCGGTGGCGGTGGTGCGTTTCCAGAACATCCCGAGCAGGAACACGGCCACAATACCGGGCGAGATGTAGCCGGTGTACTTCTGCACGAAGGTGAACCCGCCTTCGCCGCCCACCCCGAGCAGGTCTTCCCAGGTGAAGCCCACGGCCAGCAGCATAGCCACCAGAATAGTCACCCGGCCTACCCACACCAGCTTCTTCTCGTCGGCTTCCTTGTTGAGGTAGCGCTTGTAGATGTCGAGGGTGAAAATGGTGGAAATGGAATTCGCTTTGCCCGCCAGCGAAGCCACAATAGCCGCCGTGAGGGCCGCCAACGACAGTCCTTTCAGACCGTTGGGCAGGAAGGTAAGAATGGCCGAGTAGGCGTTGTCGGGGTTGAGGCTGCCGCCAGCACTCATTTCCGCTTGCAACGAGCCTTGCTGGTGCAGCACGTAGGCCGCAATGCCGGGCAGTACCACCACTACGGGCATAATCAGCTTCAGAAACGCCGCGAACAGGATACCCGTGCGGGCCGTGGGCAGGTCGGCGCCGAGGGCGCGCTGCGTGATGTACTGGTTGCAGCCCCAGTAGTTGAGGTTGGCCACCCACTGTCCGCCCGCGTACATGGCCAGGCCCGGCAGCGCCAGGTATTTATTCACATAGGCCTGCGACGAATCGGGTTCAGGCTTGTTGAATATCATGTGGAAATGGTCATCGGCGGCACTCATCAGGGTTTGAAAACCAGCCAGCACGTTGTTGCCGAGGCCGAATTTCTGGCTTACCAGCACTAGGGCCAGATAGCTCGTAGCCAGGCCGCCGAGCAGCAGCACCGTCACCTGCACCACGTCGGTGTAGCCCACCACTTTCATGCCGCCCAGCGTGATGATAACCGCGAATACGGCCAGCCCGAGCAGAATGAGATGGAAAGTACCCCCGCCCGTGCTGCCTACCAGGTTGTTGATGGCCAGGGCCCCGAGGTAGAGAATCACGGTCAGGTTGACGAGCACGTAAAGAAAGAGCCAAAAGATGCTCATAATTAGGCTCAGCGTGGAGTTGTAGCGCTGCTCCAGAAATTGCGGCATGGTGTAGATTTTCTGCCGCAGATAAATCGGCATGAAAAACACGGCCACGAAAATCAGAATGAGGGCGGCCACCCACTCGTAGGCGGCCACCGCAACCCCCTGCGTGAAACCAGCTCCGGAAGCCCCAATAAACTGCTCCGCTGAGATATTGGAGGCAATCATACTGGCTCCAATGGCCCACCACGTCAGGGAGCCTTCGGCCAGAAAAAAATCTTTGGAGTCGGTCTGAGCCTTGTGTTTGCGCCGGTAGATGTAGTAGCCGTAGAGCGAAACCCCCACGATGTAAAGCAGAAAAACAATCAGGTCGACCAGAGCGAGTTGGTTGCGCATGAGTACGAGTTGGGCGGGGTGAATGAGGAGCTAGGAGATAGGAGTTGGAAGCTAGGAGTTAGCAGGCTAGTTCCCCTCCTTATTCAAGAAAGGAACTGGCCTACTAGCTCCAAATGGCACTATTTTCTAACTCCAAACTTGTAAAGCGTGGTCGAACGGAAGGTTTCGCCGGGCTTAAGCACGGTGCTCGGGAAGCTAGCTTGGTTGGGCGAATCGGGGAAGTGCTGGGTCTCGAGGCAGAAACCGTAGTTTTTAGCGTACGTAGTGCCGCCTTTGCCCTTGAGCGTACCATCAAGAAAGCCACCCGCATAGAATTGCACGCCGGGCTGGTCGGTGAGTACTTCCATGGTGCGGCCCGAAGTAGGCTCATACACCGACACGGCGGAGCGCATGCCTTCGCCGTTCAGGGCCCAGTTATGGTCGTAGCCGCCGGGCACCTGCGCAATTCGCTCACCAATGGCGTGCGCCGTACGGAAGTCAAACGGCGTGCCCGCCACCGATTTCAGCTCGCCGGTGGGAATGAGCGTGTTATCAACCACTGTGTAGCGGTCGGCTTTGATAGTCAGTTCGTGGCCGAGGGCATTTTTAGCTGGCCCGTGGTTGAGGTTGAAGTAGCTGTGATTGGTGAGGTTAAGGGGCGTGGCTTTATCAGTGGTGGCAGTGTAATCGATGCGCAGGGCATCTTCGCCGGTGAGCGTGTACACCACCGTCACGGTCAGGTTGCCGGGGTAGCCTTCTTCGCCATCTTTGCTCGTGTAGGTGAGCCGCAGGGTTTGGCCATCGACCGATACTCCGGGCTCGGCCTGCCACAGCATTTTATCGAAGCCTTTCTTGCCGCCGTGCAAGTGGTTGGGTCCGTTGTTGGTGGCCAGCGTGTAGGTTTTACCATCGAGCGTGAATTTGCCCTTGGCAATCCGGTTGCCGAAGCGCCCAATCAAGGCCCCGAAATACGGCCCCGACTTCAGGTATTCCGGGCTCTGGTAGCCTCCCACGTTATCAAAACCCAGTACTACATCGCCTAGCTTACCCGTTTTATCGGGTGCCAGGATGCTGGTCACGGTGCCGCCGTAGTTGGTGATGCGCACTTGCAGGCCGTTGGCGTTGGTGAGGGTGTAAAGCTGAGCTTCAGTGCCGTCGGTGGTTTTGCCGAAAGAAGCGGAAGTGGGCATAGCGGTGGAAGTCGTAGCGGTTTGAGTGGTATCCGAAGCGCCGGCGGCCGCCGTTTGCTCACCGGCCGGTTTGTTTTGGGAGCAGGCCGCCAGCAGCAGCAGGCCCGCCACGCCGCCAGTCAGCCGGTTTACAGGAAAAGAAGACATCATATACAAGTAGAAGTGAGATGTGAGACCTTAGAAGTTAGAGCAGATGAGGCGAAGAGGCCCCTCAAACGTCAGATAGGTATGAGCCCATGCGCAGGTGGGCCGTCAATCTACCGACAAGCTAGCTTTTCTGAGGCGATACTCGCCGGGCGGGCGGAGGCTGGAACGCCGCGGGGCCATCTGCCACGGGCGAAATGTAAGCTGGTGCAGAACGTTGAAACGGGCCTGACCAACTGGTAGCAACAGACAAGCAATGCGGAGAGAGTGCCAGCGCGGACCGCTCAGGTCGCCCGCGCGGGCTCCTGTGCCCTTATTGATTATCGAGCCCAAACCGCTCAAACAGTGCCGTAGCGGAGGCCGGCCCTTTGGCTAGGACGCCCACTCGCACGCCCCGGTCCCAGGGTGGCAGGTAAGTGCCATCAATGGCCGCAGCACCAGCGGCGGGCAAGTTTTTCCAGGTCTGGCCCGCATCGGAACTCCAGCTAAAACGGTACTGGTTGCCGCCTTCCACCTGCACGCGCAGAGCCAACTCCTTGGCAGCGGCAGGCAAAGCCATTTCGCTCACTATCTGAGACTTACCCGCCTTTATTTGCCGTAGGCGCAGCTTGCCGCCGCCCGCCACCAAGGCCAGCGTATTGTCGGGGTCGCCGTGGGCGGCAAGGCCGGCTTCGGTGCCGGCGGGCAGGCCGGCGGGGCGCAGCAGCGTGGTGGTAGCCGTGTAGCGGGCGGTGGTGGTTTGCACGCCCAGGGCCGCGCCAGCATGGTCGGGGCGGGCGCTGAGTTGCAGTTGGCCACCTTGCACCCGGAACTGCGGCTTCTGCTCAACGGGCCACTGCCAATTGATGCCCAGCGCGGCACTCGTAAATTCGTCGGCTACGTTGCGGCGGTCCACCGAGGGCGTGGGCGTCACGGGCACGCTTTCTTCGGGCAGGAACTTCGGCCAGCCGTCGGCCGTCCAGGAAAATTGGCTGATGACGCCCTGCCGGCCCACAAACTCGAAGCTTTTGCTGTCGTAGGCGTGGTGCAGCATGTACCACCGGTCGCCGCGGTTGAAGATAGTGCCGTGGCCGGGGCAGGCCCACTTTTCATTTTTGGTGAGTATGGGGTTCTTTTCGTACTTCTCCCAGGGGCCCAGCAGATTTTTGGCGCGCGCTACCCCGATACCGTAGGTGCAGTTGTGGCCGCAGCAGCCGTTGCCGGCGTAGAAGGAGTAGAAATAGTCGCCGCGCTTGATTATGCTCACGCCTTCCACGAGGTTGCCTTCCCAGGCCACGGTGTTGCGGAACAGTTCTTTTTTCTCGCCTATCAGCGCCGTACGCTCGTCGTTGAGGCGTTGGGCCCAGATGGGCGTGGGCAGGTTGCGGCTGTTACCGTCCTCCTTCCAGATCAAATACATCTCGCCGTTCTCGTCGCGCATCGGGAAGCCGTCGATGGAGCCAGCCTCCTGCCCTACCAGCGGGCCGTGGTCGCGGTACGGGCCTTCGGGACGGTCGGCGCTGGCCACACCCACGCACAGCGAGCCGCCTTTCTTGTGGGCGGTGTAGTAGACGTAGATTTTACCGTTTTCCTGGCTGATTTCGGGGGCCCAGAAGTAGTAATCGGCCCAGGCGGGCAGCTCGTTCGGAAATATGTGGCCGGCCAGTTCCCACTCCGTCAGGTTGGTCGACTTCAAGAGCGGAAACGCTGGGCCCCAGTTCGAGGAAGTGGCCGTGGCCCAGTATGTGTCGCCCACTTTAGTGATGGACGGGTCGGCGAAGTCGCCGGGCAGCACCGGGTTCACGATGGAAATGGCGGGCATCTCGGCTTCCGCTTTGATTTCTGCCTTCACTTCGGCCTTGGTTTCGCCCGTGACAGTAGGCGTGCGCACGGTGGCCGGTGCGGGCCGTTGGCAGGCGGCAAGCAGGCCTAGAGCGAGGCCGCACAGCAGGTTGGTACGAGAGGGTATTACCATGCAGAGAGAACTATGGCCAGCGGGTGGACCAGCCTAGTTGGAGTTGTTTTTGAGGTTGTTGGAAAGGTTTCATGCGCGTTGCCGGTGGTACTACTCGCCACCCGGTTCCGGCAGCTCCACGCCGATTGCGGCGGGGGTACCAAAGTTAGGGGTGCCGTTGGCGTTCCACGTAAACGGCTGCATACGCGGATTGCGTACATCGCCGCAGCCTTGGTTGGGCCCAGAGTTGGCGTGGTACAGTATCCAGTCCTGCTGCCCGTTTTTGGACTTGAAGAAACTGTTGTGTCCCGGCCCGAAGGCGCCACCAGCGGAATTGGAAGTGAAAACCGGCGTGGTCGATTTCGTCCAGGCGGCCGGGTCCATAGGATCGGCGGTGCTGCTGGCGCTTAGCATTCCGAGGGCATAGGCATCAGTGGTACAGTGACTGGCCGAATACACCAGGAAAGTTTTACCGTTGTGCTGCAATACTTGCGGCCCTTCGTTCACGGGCACCGGCCCTACCGTCTCCCAGCCGTACTGCGGGCGCGATAGTTCGGCGCGGGCCCCAGTGAGCGTCCAAGGATTGCTCATGCGGGCAATGTAGAGCCGCTGTTCCTCGGTAGTAGCAGTGGCGTGGCCCGACCACAGTAGGTAGCGCCCGCCGTTCTGCTCCAAAATTGTAGCGTCGATGGCCCACAAATCCTGGCCTGGCACCGCAATCTGGCCTTTCTCCGTCCAGGTGCCGGTGGTAGGATCAGCGGCGGCGTTTTCGAGCACCCACAGGCGCTGCCCGGTGCAGCAAGGACCCGGCCCCGCCGTGAAGTACACGTACCACTTGCCATCCAGAAAATGTAGCTCGGGCGCCCAGATATCGCGCGAGTTAACGCCACTGGCCGGCGGTGTCCAAATCACCTTGCTCACAGCCGAGCCCAGCTCCGACATCTTAGCCGTTTTGCGCAGGGTCAGGTTGCCGCCCGTAGTAGCCATGTAATAGTAGAAACCATCCTTCTCCACCACCCACGGGTCGGGCCCGGAAGCCAGCAGCGGGTTGCGAAAGGTGGTGGTTTCGGTGGGCGGGGTGACGGGTGGGGCCGACGGCGCCGCCTTGTCTGATTTGCACCCCAGCAAAACCAGCAGTAGTAAGGGGAGCAACATACGAACGGGAGCAGGTCTCATAGCAAAGGAAGGGGGTGGAAATCAACGGGAACTGGCCTGGGTGGCCTTCGTCGGTTTAGGGCGCGGCGGCCGGCCCGCGCCACTGGCCGGCCCCGCCACAGTCTTTACGGAGGGCGTACCGGCGTTGGGCACCACGCGGGGCCAACCGTCTACATACTCCAGCCGGTCCAGCAGCATCACGCGCCGCGAATAGTCGGCCGAGGCGAGGGTGCCGGAGCTAGTGGGGTGCGCCAAGCTAATGGCGTGGTAGGCCAGCCAATCCTGGCCGGCCGCATCGGTTACCACCGAGTTGTGGCCCGGCGCCAGCCACCGCTCATTGCGCGTCAGGATGGTGCTGTTGGGCCGGCCGGTAGCCTGGGCCAGGGTCTGGAAGGGGCCGGTAGCACTGCGCGAGCGGGCCACCATCACGGCGTAGTGGGCCTTGTCGCCGCAGCAGTTGTCGCCGGAGTAGAACAGGTAATACCAGCCGTTGCGCAGTGTCACCCAGCTGCCTTCCACCAGCCGCTGGTAGTTGTCGGGGCTGTCCGTTTTGTCGGGCTGCACCAGCGCAACGGCCTGGCTGCCGGGCGCGAAGCGGAGCCGGTCCGGGGTGAGTTCCCGCACTTTCAGCGGCTCAAAGCCCGAGCCCCAGTACAGCAGCTTCTTGCCCGTGGCCGGGTCGTCGTACTGCATGGGGTCGATGTTGACGAAGCCCGGCCCGCAGGCCAGCGGCTCGGCGGCCGGCTTAAACGGGCCTGCCGGGGAGCTGGCCGTAGCCACGGCCAGGCACAGGCCCTGCTCGTCTACGCCCGGGCGACTAGGCGGCGAGTTATTGGGTTTGGCCGAGAAGTACAGGTAATACGTGCCGTTGGCCTCGCTCACGTGGGGCGCCCAGAACTGCTGAGTGGTATCGGCCCAGACGGGCTTCACGGGCAGGGCGTCGCCGAGATGGGTCCAGTGCACGAGGTCGGCGGAGCGGGCCACTTGCAAGTTCAGGAGCTTGCCCTGGCGGCGGGTCTGAGTGGCGTAGGCGTAATAGTACCCGTCACGGGCCCGAATAAGCGTGGGGTCGGCAAAATCGGCGTCAAGCACGGGGTTGGTGTACGCGGGGGCCGGAGCCGGCTTTTGCTGAGCAGTAGCCGGACCTACCCCCCCTATCAGCAGCCCAACCAACAATCCGGTAACGCGAGACAATGCATCGTCCATAGGATTTCAGGAAAGAAACGACAATTTTAAAAAGGTCAGTCAGCGGCACGGCGTGAGTTGCAAACAAACAGCCACCCGGCCCCAGGACCAGGCGGCTGTTTGCGTTTGATCAGCGGCTGCTCACTCGCCTAGTACCCCGTATTCTGGGTTAGGCCGAACAGGTCCACGTCGGCTTGTAGCAGCGGCAAAAAGCGCGAACGGTCAGCCCGGAAGTTGTTGAAATCAGGGTCGCGGGCCTTCAGCCGATCAATATCCGCTTGGTTGTTGAGCAGTCCCCAGCGTTGCAGGTCGAACCAGCGCACACCTTCACCCGTTAGTTCGGTCACCCGCTCGTGCATGAGTTGCATGCGCAACGTAGCCTGCGTGAAGTCAGTCGCCCTCAACGGTGCTAGGCCGGCGCGCTCCCGCACCTGGTTGATCAAAGGAATGGCTCCCGACGTGTTGCCTTGCTCGTTCAACGCCTCGGCTTGCATCAGCAGCACGTCGGCGTAACGCATCACCCGGTGGTTGATGGGCGAGTCGAAGTCTTCCAAGGTCCGGTAGTAGTCGGTCTGGTACTTGCGCCAGTACACGCGGGCTCGGTTGCGCGTGTCGGCGCCGTAGCGCGTCAAGAAGCCCACTCCGTATACCAAGGTATCGGCATCAGATGGCAGGGCCGTAGGAAACTGGGTTTGGTCGCGGCGGTTATAAAACACCGTAGCCGCTAAGCGCGGATCACGCGCTCCGCTTGCCGTGGGTTCTTGCAGAAACTCACGCACCACCCAGGGCCTTACCTCCCCGTCGTTGAATCCATAACCCGGCACTCCCCAGAACTGCGAGCGTTGCCCGCCCTGCGAGGAGGTAGCATCCGGCCCGCCGCCCGAATCATTGCCGCCTCTCCTCTCGTCCGAAAACTGCACTTCAAATATCGACTCCGAATTGTTTTCCGTCGTGTGCCGGAAGTTGTCGGTGTAGACTGGCGTTAGGCTGTAAGTACCCGAACTGATAACCTGCGCGAATTGCGCCTGCGCATCGGCCCAGCGCCGGTTTTGCATGTAAGCTCTGCCGAGCAGCGTAGTGGCCGCGCCCTTAGTAGCCCGTCCTACGTCGTTGCCGGTGTAGGCGGCCGGCAAATCAGGCTGGGCAGCTTGCAAATCGGTAATTACCTGTTCCCATATCTGTGCTTCCGTCGCCTGCGGATAGGCTGTCGTCAGATCGGTTGGAGGAGCCAGAGTAAAGGGCACATTACCATAGAGCGAAACTAGGTTAAAGTAGCTAAGTGCCCGCAGAAAGCGGGCCTCAGCCAGCACCCGCTTTTGCAGCGTGGCGTCCATTTGAATACCAGGCACGTTGGCTAACACCTGGTTGCAGCGGTAGATGGTACGATAATGGTCGCGCCAGAGGTCGTTCGAAACCTCGAAGTTGTAATTTGTGTGCAGGAAACGGGTAAAATCAGCCAGTTCGCCCCAGGGGCTTTGGCTAAAGCCGGTATCGTCGCGGAGGTCGGTAGCGAAGTGGATCCAGCGCCGGTACATACCTAAACCTTGCAAGCCAGCGTAGCAGGCCGTGGAGGCGCGCACCGCATCGTCGCTGCTTTTCCAAAATGTTGTAATGACGGGCTGATTAGGGTTGGATTGATCAAGCAGATCTTTCTCGCAGGCAGTAGCGCCTAGCAACAACGTTCCGACCAAGCCGAGCCGAGTTAAAAAAGAGAATTTCATAGGAGTCGGGGGACTAAAATCAGTGAGAAAAGCTCCTTAGAAGCCGGCTTGAATGCCGAGCGTAAACGAGCGCAGGTTGGGGTAAGCGCCATTGTCGACACCTCGGGCCAAATTGTTGGCCAGCGTGTTAAAAGAGCCGCTGGTAGCCGTGTTGGCGTCATAACCAACGCTGCTGCCCACCGTTTCCGGATCGTAGCCGCTGTAGTCGGTTATCGTGAACAGGTTCTGGGCAGTGGCGTAAATGCGTAAAGAGGTCACGTATTTAGCGCGCTCCAGCACTGGCTTGGGCACCGTGAAGCCAAGCTGTAAGTTTTTCAGGCGCATGTAGGAGCCGTCTTCCAACCAACGGGTAGTGGTGAACCGGTCGTTGTAGCCGGGCGTGTTGCCAGCGTTACCACCGGAGAGTAAGGCGCGAGGCGTCGTGGTAGACGGATTGGAGGGAGTCCAGGGGCTCAAATCGGCCAGGTAGTTGCTGTTGTTGCTGGTCTGTGTATACCAAAACTTCGTCTCGTTAAATACGTCGTTGCCCTGCACTCCTTGTAGGAAAGCCGTCAGATCGAAACCGCCGTAGCCCAAGCTCAGGTTGAAGCCATACTGGAATTTAGGGAATACCCGACCCACGTGAGCCCGGTCTCTTTCTGTTATGGCTCCGTCGCCGTTGAGGTCCTTGTAGCGTACGTCCCCGGGCTGTAGTCCGGCCGGAATGTTCTCACCGGTTTGGTAAATGCCATCAAACTGGTAGAGATAAAACGAACCGACTTCGTAGCCAACCTCCGTGCGGGTAATGTCCTGTGGACCGCCATTAAAGAAGTTGCCGGAAGAACCTTCTGCGCTTCCCGCTGACGTACCTAGATCCAACACTTTGTTTTCGATGGTGGTCAGGTTAGCCGTGGCACCATAGCGGAATGGTTTGCTCGTTTCGTTGTAGCCAAGTACAAATTCAAATCCCTTGTTTTCGAGCTTGCCCAAGTTACGGTACGGGTTAGGGCCAGCATTTCCATAAGCTACAGGTAGATTCGGGTTGATGAGCGCGTTAAAGGTCTGCGACACGTAGTAGTCGGCCGAGAGCGTCAGCTTATCAGCCAGGAAGCCTGCGTCGAAGCCCACATTGGTGGTGCGTCGGTCTTCCCACCGGATGCCCGTGCTGGCAAAATTGGTATTAATCGCTCCGTTTTGAGCGGTTCCCCCACCCAGACCATAGTTGACATTGGTATTGATGAGACCCTGTGTCTGGTACGCACCACCGTAGAGGCCGCCTAGTTGGTCATTGCCCAACCGGCCATAGGAAGCACGTAACTTCAAGTCAGAGATAGCGCCTACGTTCTCGAAGAATTGCTCCTTGGAAATACGCCAGCCTAACGAGGCCGCCCCAAAATTTCCCCAGCGATTGTCAGGCTCAAAACGCGAGGAGCCATCGCGGCGGAACGCAGCTGTTACGAGGTAGCGCTGGTCGTAGTCGTAGGTAACCTGTCCAAAAAATGACTGCTTGGCCCAGACATACGAGGAACCAAGCACTTGCGGCGTCTGGCTGCCTGCATCCAAAGCCCAATAGTAAATGGGCCCCTGACCATATTCAAAATTCACGCCCCGCGTGAAATCTCGCTCGAAGCGCTGCTGACTATGTCCGGCCACCGCCGTTAGATTGTGCTGTCCAAAGCTTTGGTCGAAGGTCAGCGTGTTTTCCACCATGCCAAATAGCTCATTGCCTTGGCTTTCGCCAAAGGAAGACGGCGTTACCGGGTCGTTGAGGCGCCATACGCCAAATTGACGCCGCTGCTGGTCGCGGAAGCTGTTGTACTCTGTGGCCAGGTTGAGGCGGTAGCGTAAGAAGTCAAATATGGATACCTCGGCGTACACATTGCCCTGCACCCGGTTCGAAATGCCCGTATCATTGCGTAGGTCTTGCAGCGCGATGGGGTTGGTAGCGAAGGTCCTGGCGTTGTTGTTACCAATGCCGTAGCCGCCGGGCGTGTTAGGGTCGCGCACCGGCGTCACGGGCAAGAGCTGCGGGATATTGACGAAGGGAGAACCCGTGAGTGGTCCGTAATTGAGGCGGGTCTGATTGGAGCGTGTGAGCAGCGCGTTTTCGCCAACACGCAGCCGCCCCCGATTAAAGCTTGTGTTTACCCGAAAGCTGTACCGGTCGAATTTAGGACCTACTACAGTACCACTTTGACGGAAGTAGCCGCCTGTTACATTGTAGGTGGAGTTTTCGCCACCACCCGAGAAGCCCAGGTTATAATCTTGCACTGAGCCCTGTTTGAAAAACTCGTCTTGCCAGTCGGTGTCGATGCCCGGCAGGTTGGCTGCGTACGGCTGGCGCATCTGCCCGGTGTTGTCGTATGCCTGGTTGTTGATGGCGGCCCATTGCTGCGCGTTGGCTAGATCTAAGCGCTTGATGATGTTTTGAACGCCACCGTTGGCGTTGAAGCTGATTTGAGGCGGGCCCGAACGACCTTTCTTGGTGGTGATGATGATAACCCCATTGGCGCCTGAAGCGCCGTAAGGAGCCAGTGATGCCGCGTCCTTGAGCACCTGTACCGATTCTACGTCGGCCGGGTTGAAGTCGCGCTGGCCGTTCTGGTTCTGCACCCACAGCCCGTCGATGACGTAGAGTGGGCCGCTGCCGCTGGCAATGGTGCCTAGGCCCCGGATGTTAATATTAGGTGCCTGCCCCGGCTGGCCGGAGTTGGTCACCGTCACGCCCGGTACACGGCCCTGAATGGCTTCGCCCACCGAGGCTACCGGTGCCCGGCGCACATCCTGCGAGCTTACCGAGGCCACCGAGCCGGTTACATTTTGACGCTCTTGCGTTAGATAACCCACTACCACTACTTCGTTCAGTGCCTTGGCATCGGGCGCCAAACTGACATCTATGGTGGTTTGGTTGCCTACGGCTACCTCACGAGTAGTGTAGCCCACAAACGAGAAAACCAGCGTCGCGCTGCTGCTGGCTACGTTTAGCGTGAAGCGGCCATCGGCGCTGGTGGTGACGCCGTTACTGGTGCCTTTTTCGAGCACCGTAACGCCGGGCATGCCTTGCCCATTCTCGTCAAGCACTCGGCCTGAAACTGGTACTTCGGGCTGCGCTACCGTTTCGTGCAGGGTAGCTGTTGCAATGGTAGTGGAAAGAGGGCTGGCGCTGACCGCCGCAGGCAAGCAGCATAGCAGTGCCGGTAAAGCAAGGCGCCTACGTTTTGGTACCTGGTTTTTCATGGGAATTTGGGTTGGGGATGAAATGGAAAGAGCTTGGGAATACCGCAAACGTTTGCATTTTGAGGCAAATTGTATTGCTTGCGGGGTGTTTTTCAGTCCATATAAACTAAGCTGCGGTAAAAGCGGCCTTATTTTGCTTGGGAAAGCACTGCTGAGCTTTGCACCTACTCGGCAGCGAGTATCCAGTTCTAGATTTATTGAAGAAAACCTAGGTGAGTAAGCACTAACAAACAGTTGTTCTGCGTAAGGATAACAGGAAATTAAAATAATGTCAAGGTATATGGCACTTATATGGAACGTGACGAAATCTTACTACCTCATCTTACAACCAGTATTTTACAACATATAAACCTGTAAATCAGCTAGTTACTATAACTTCGTCAGATAATAAGCTGAATAAATTCGACGGAAAAAACGTTTGCATTTTTATTTCAGACAAATGATGAAAAGTTGAAGTCGAAGAAAAATATCTCGTTTTGAAGTAGCTGGCAATAATAATACTGCTCAAATTTCCGATCGAAGCATCTAATGCTGAATTATATTTCGACAAAATCATATCTATCAACAGATTGTCAAATCTATTATCTGCTCAGCTTCGCCCTCATATGCTCGTTCATTGACCTTCTGCTCAGTAGTTCTGGTGCCGCTTTAAAAATTCGTTTTGCGCAAATTAGACGGATACTACTAGCACGTTATTCTGCTTCTTGATTTGCAAACGTTTGTCTTTCTTTCAAACAATTATCACCTTCGACACGCCATTTTCTGTCTTCCCTCCACCCACCACAACCCCACGCCACTATGTTAGCGCAGTCCATTGCCGAGGATTTTCAGCGTCGTTTCGGGTATGAGCCGCTGCTGGTGCGGGCACCGGGCCGAGTGAACCTGATTGGCGAGCACACCGACTATAATGAGGGGTTCGTGCTGCCCGCCGCCATCGATAAGGCTATTTATTTTGCTGTAGGTTTAAATGGCGGCACTGCGGCCCAGCTGGTTTCTTACGATAAGGGCGACACCTACACTGCTCCTCTGGAAAATATGCAGCCCGGCCCCCTCGAATGGGCCAACTACCTGCTCGGCGTAGCAGCGCAGTTTCAGCGGCGCGGGATTACGGTGCCGGGCTTCGACTGCGTGTTTGGGGGTACCGTGCCAATGGGGGCGGGTTTGTCGTCGTCGGCGGCGGTAGAGTGCGGGCTGGCGCTGGCCCTCAACGAGCTGCTGGGAGTCGGTTTGAAACGGATGGAACTGGCCCGGCTGGCGCAAGGCGCCGAGCACGAGTACGCCGGCGTGCAGTGCGGCATTATGGACCAGTTTGCGAGCTTGTTTGGGCGGGCCGGCCACGTTGTGCGCCTCGATTGCCGCTCCCTCGCCTACGACTACTTTCCCTTCGATAGCTCGGCCTGCCACCTAGTGCTCTGCAACTCCGGCGTGAAGCACTCCTTGGCCAGCTCCGAATACAACACCCGCCGCGCCGAATGCGCCAGCGGCGTAGCCGTGCTGCGGGGCCACTACCCCACCGTGCACAGCCTGCGCGACGCCACTACCGAGCAGCTCTGGCGCCACCGCGCCGAGCTGGGCGAAACCGTGTACCGCCGCTGCCGCTACGTGGTGGAAGAAAACCTGCGGGTAGAAGCCGCTTGCCAGCACTTGCTGGACGGCAACCTGGCGGCTTTCGGGCAGGAAATGTACGCCTCGCACGCTGGTCTGCGCGACGACTACGAGGTGAGCTGCCCCGAGTTGGACGTGCTGGTAGAAATAGCCCAAGCAGCGCCGGCAGTGTTTGGGGCCCGCATGATGGGCGGCGGCTTCGGCGGCTGCACGATAAACCTGGTGGCCGCCGATGCCGTTGACGAGTTTATTGATCATGCCACCGCACACTACCAACAGCGCCTGGGCCGGCCACTGGAAACCTACCGCGCTACCATTGTGGGCGGCGTAGAGGTGTTGCACCCGGATCTGGCGCGCTGATTTACTCCACTCCCGAATCGTTATCGTTCATGGCTGCTTTCGATACTGCCGAGCATTCGCACCGGCGCTACAACCCCCTGATGGGCGAATGGGTGCTCGTGTCGCCACACCGCTCCAAGCGGCCCTGGCAGGGCCAGCAGGAAAAGGCGGAGCCCGACGTGCGCCCCGCCTACGACCCCACTTGCTACCTCTGCCCCGGCAACACCCGCGCCAACGGCGCCCAGAATCCGCCCTACGCCAGCACCTTCGTCTTCGACAACGACTTTGCTGCGCTGCAAGCCGACGTGCCGGTGGGTTCCGTGGAAGTGGGCGGCTTGCTGCGGGCCGAGGCCGAATCCGGCATCGCCCGCGTCATCTGCTTCTCCCCGCGCCACGACCTGACCCTGCCCGAAATGGAGCTGCCCGCTATTCGGAGCGTGGTGGACGTCTGGGTGGACGAGTACCAGACGCTCGGCCAGCGGCCCGACATCAACTACGTCCAGATCTTCGAAAACAAGGGCTTCATGATGGGGTGCAGCAACCCCCACCCCCACGGCCAGATCTGGGCCCAGCGCACCGTGCCCGCCGATCCGGCCAAGGAAACCGAGCGGCAGGCGGCCTACTTCGCGGAAAACGGCCGCAGCCTACTCACCGACTACCTCGCCATTGAGCTGCGCGAACAAACGCGCATCGTGTTTGCCAACGAGCATTTCGTGGTGCTGGTGCCGTTTTGGGCGGTGTGGCCTTTCGAGACGCTGCTGCTGCCGCGCCGGCACGTCACGTCCATTGAGCAGCTGACGGATGCCGAGAAGGACGCTTTTGCTGAGGCCCTGCGCCAGATCACCATCCGCTACGACAATCTATTTCAGATTTCGTTTCCCTACTCCGCTGGCCTGCACCAGCGCCCCACCGATGGCCAGGAGCACGCCAGTTGGCACCTGCACATGCACTTTTTCCCGCCGCTGCTGCGCTCGGCTACGGTCCGCAAGTTCATGGTCGGCTACGAGATGCTCGGCAACCCTCAGCGCGACATAACCCCCGAATTCGCCGCCGAAAGACTCCGCAGCCTGCCCGACGTGCATTACAAGCAAACGGAGGAGTTGAATTTCACCGAAAGTAAGCTTTAAAGCTAGACGTTATAGTTAGTTCTTCTCCTCGAGAAATGCCGCAAGCGGCGCGGATTGCTTCTGGCTAGTAGCTCGTTCTGCCCTGACTGTCCAGCCATTCTCACTCGATTAGGTTCACTGATTTGAGCAGAGAGGAAGCGCACCATAGTTCAAGGGCTTAGACTAGTATGTGTCGTCTACTATGGCAATAGATTCATGGAGTGCCACTACGCATCAAAAATTTTCAAAATAAATATGAGTTGTTTAAGAAAAACTGTAACTTGTTCCTAAGCTGGCGTAGCCGTTATACAAGCTTTATTCTTAATGCCGTCGCAAATCTTACAACTACAATGGTACTAGTCCATCGACTACTCTTGCTATTGCTTTTTGCAAGCGTTATAAACGCGTGTAGCAAAGGGCCAACGGAAGGCCCAACGTTAGTGCAAGGGCAGGTAATACAAAGTCATAGCCGTGAGCCGGTAGGTAATGCCTCTATACAGGTATATCATATAAAGCCAGGGGGCGGCTATGTACCTGAGGGGGATGCCTATCCATCAGATGAGGAAGGAAAATTTTCATTTTACTTCGACGCCAAAGACAAGAATGGTTATATAGTATTAGCCACTGCTCCCCCTGGGTACTTCACAAACTGGGCTTCAGCTCCAAGCTTGGTTGCGGGACGCAAAAATAGAGATTTAAGCATCCCTGTGCTAGCCCCGGCTTGGCTCCGTCTACAATTCGTGGATGAGCCGCCCCGAAGTAGAGCTGTTATTAGCATACACGGCTATACAGGGCCAGGTGACGTACTGTATTACCCTAGGGACACGGTCTTAATCAGGCCTATAGGTTCAGGATTTAGATCTGCTTTATTATGTAGTGTAAACGCTGAAGGCAGAGAGGTGGCTTCCAATTATTTCGTTTCTCCTAGTCCACTTGACACCGTGACGATACGCATTGTGTTTTGACGTGCTTAGAAAACAGGCTGTCGCAGAGGTTTGCGGCAGCCTGTTTTCATTCACTGTATTTATTTGCGACCTGTCCTCCGTCACCCATATGTTGGTCAACCCTTACTGACACATTATCGCTGCTTTTTGCCATCAATTCAGATGCAACGCAGTTTTCCTAAAGTCCTACACTTTTCAGAAGCGGCTTAGGCACAACCGGCGTACTGTTCAACCGCTTAATCAGCTCCGTCTCATCTTGCCGGTAGGGCGTGCCGTCTTTGCGAAACACCTCATGGAACCACTCCACCGGCTCGCTACCATCGGCTAACGGGGTATCCCAGGCGTATTTCGTGTTGGTTTTGCCATCAACGAGGCCCCAATTGATGGCCCCGACGTTTTCCTTCTTCAGCAGCGGCATGATGGTGGCGAAGCGGCTGTTGCGGATGCGGGCCATGTACTCAGTGCAGATGAGCGGC
This sequence comes from Hymenobacter sp. M1-2, assembly GCF_057808495.1. Taxonomy (NCBI): domain Bacteria; kingdom Pseudomonadati; phylum Bacteroidota; class Cytophagia; order Cytophagales; family Hymenobacteraceae; genus Hymenobacter; species Hymenobacter sp. M1-2. The sequence goes on along the minus strand of NZ_JBTYZO010000003.1, from coordinate 2,697 downwards.
CGGCCCGTGAGGCGCAGCAGGTCTATCATCCGCTGGTGCGTGACAATGTCTTCGTAGTTGTGATAGGTGATAATGTCGGAATGGGCGGCCTGGAAGGCGTTGAGGTACTGAAAATCCCAGGCCCACAAGCCCACGCTCAGCGGCTGGTCGGGGTTGACGGCCCGCGCCCACCGGAACACGTTGCGCAGCAGCGGCAGTGAGGACTCTTTCTTGTTGGAATTGCCGGGCTCGTTGTACAAGTCCCACAGCAGCACCCGCTTGTCGTGCTTGAAGTGCGTCAGCACGTCGGTCACGTATTTCTCCAGGCCCATAAACTTGGTCGAGTCACGAGAAACGGGCTCGCCGGGGTCTTGCAGCCAGCCGGAGTTGTGGACGCCGGTTTTAGGAGCCGGCTGCGGCCCAATCTTGGCTTCCTTGTTCCAGCAGTCATCGAAAAACACGAACATGGTCTGGATGTGGTGCCGGTCGGCGATGCGCAGGTACTCGTCCATGCGCTGCTTGAAGCCCTGCGGGTCCTGCTCCCAGGCGAGGTGGTGCAGAAACACCCGCATAGTGTTGAAACCGATGCTTTCGGCCCAGCCCAGCTCCCGGTCGATGGTCTGCGGATCGAAGGTGGCAGCCTGCCACATTTCCAGCTGATTGATGGCGGTGCTCGGAATGAAGTTGGCGCCCGACATCCAGGCGTGCTTGCGGTACCAGTCGTTGGCTTTCTCCACCGACCAGACCGTACCCGACGCGGTTTTGCTCGGTTTGGCTTTGCGGCCTTGGGCCAATGTGCCGTCGATGGACAGCTGGAGCAGCAGTAAAAGAAGCAGCAGTTTTTTCATAGGTAAAGGGTGGGATTTGGAGCGTGTACTACCGCCAACTGTCGCGGATGTAGGATTAGCATCGACTTCGCTATGCGTGCCGCCGACCCGGTACAACGGATGAGCAGTGGGCGGTTGAGTTGCCGCAAGCTAAAATTTACCTGTGACTAGTGCAAACGTTTGCGAATGTGACGCACCGATAGGGTTCATAGAACCGCCGCATCATGCGGCTTCGTGCGCGGGGAAGGAAGTGCCACCCGGAACCGAGCGGTGCTAGGCTTCCGCGTTTATGTGATACATTAGACAGTGCCAACCCTCTACTGCTGCCCATGACCAAGGACGCCCCCGCGCTCAAGAAAGTATTGCAGCCCCTGCACCTGTGGGCACTGGCCGTGGGGCTGGTTATCTCCGGCGAGTACTTTGGGTGGAACTATGGCTGGGACGTAGCCGGGCCGGTGGGTTTTCTGGTAGCCACCTTGCTGGTTACGGTGCTCTACGTCACCTTTATTTTCAGCTTCACCGAGCTTACGGCCGCCATTCCGCACGCGGGCGGGCCCTTCGCATATTCTTATCGGGCTTTTGGGCCGTTGGGTGGCTTGGTGGCCGGCTACGCCACGCTGGTGGAATTTTTGTTTGCCCCACCCGCCATTGCGCTGGCGCTGGGCAGCTACGGGCACTTTCTCAATCCGGCGGTGCCGGTGCTTGGCACGGCCTTAGGCTGCTACGTGCTTTTCATCGGCATCAATCTGCTCGGCATCCGCGAGTCCGCGCGGTTTTCGCTGCTCGTGACGCTGCTGGCCGTGGCGGAGTTGCTGCTGTACATGGGTTTGGTGGCGCCGCACTTCAAGGCCGCTAACTTTCTGGCCCATCCCGTGCCTCTTCGTGCGGCGGGTATTTTCGCGGCCCTGCCGTTTGCCATTTGGTTTTATTTGGCCATCGAAGGCGTGGCGATGGTGGCGGAAGAAGTACAAGACCCCAAACGCACCATTCCTAAAGGCTACCTCTACGGGCTCGGCACGCTCGTTCTGCTGGCCTTAGGGGTGATGATTCTTACGGGCGGCATCACCGACTGGCGGCGCCTGAGCACCATCGACTACCCGCTGCCCGAAGCTCTGGGCGTGGTGCTGGGCCGCCACAGTAAGTGGACGCAGCTCTTCGCCAGCATTGGTCTGTTTGGGTTGGTAGCGTCCTTTCACGGCACCATCATCGGCTATTCTCGGCAAGTGTACGCCCTGGCCCGCAGCGGCTACTTACCCGGCTTCCTGGCCCGAGTGAACTCCCGGTTCCAGACGCCGCACTGGGCTCTGGTGGCCGGGGGCGTGGTGGGCGGCGCGGCCCTACTCACCGGCACTACCGCGCAGGTTATCAGTCTCTCGGTACTAGGCGCCATCGTGATGTACGGCATGAGCCTGCTCAGCCTGTTCGCGCTCCGCAAGAAAGAGCCGCACCTGGAACGACCTTTCACGGCGCCGCTCTACCCTTACTTTCCCCTGCTAGCCCTGGGCCTGACAGCTCTTTGCCTCGGCGCTGTTGTGTATTACAACTGGTGGCTAAGCGTCCTGTTCTTCGCGGGCCTAGGCGGCGCGCTGGCCGTATACATGCTGCTTGGTAAGGAGCAAGGGACAATGAAGAATTAGGAATTGAGAACGTCCCGGTCTGTCCGCTTTTTCGGCGGGCTGACCGGTCGAAGAACGCGCCAATTGTTCAATGAGGAATTAAGAATGAAGAATTGAGGCGAACTAGCAGTCGGAACACCGTCAGCTCGCCGAAAAAGCGAGCAGACCGGAAACAACGGCAATGAGCAATGAACAGTTGTCGGGCTAGGCCTTTAGGAAGTTGTTCATTGTTCATTGTTCATTGTTCATTGTTCATTGTTCATTGTTCATTGTTC